>CAUJFL010000251.1 GCA_963169165.1 Myxococcota bacterium
GGCCAGGCGGCCGCCCTCGCGCAGGCTCGCACCTCGTCGCGCGTCGTCGACCAGCACAAAGCGGACGGAGTTGGTGGTGTGCGCGGTGTGCGGCGCGCCCGTGGTCGCGTCGCGCATCTGCTCGCAGTTGCCGTGGTCGGCCGTCACGAGCACCGCGCCGCCCCGCGCGAGCGTCGCGTCGACGATCGCGCCCACCCCCGCGTCGACGGCCTCGAGCGCGGCGATCGCGGCCGGGAGCACGCCCGTGTGCCCCACCATGTCGGGGTTCGCGAAGTTGACGATGACGACGTCGAAGCCCCCGCCCTCGATCGCGCGCGTCACCTCGTCGGCCACCTTCGCGGCGCTCATCTCGGGCTTCAGATCGTAGGTCGCGACGTCGCGCGGCGACGGCACGAGCACGCGCGCCTCTCCGTCGAACGGCGCCTCGCGGCCGCCGTTGAAGAAGAACGTGACGTGCGCGAACTTCTCCGTCTCGGCGCACCGCAGCTGGGTGAGCCCCGCGGCCGACAGCACCTCGCCGAGCATCCCCGCGTGCTGCACCTTCGGGAACGCGACCGGCAGGGCCAGCTTGGCGTCGTACTCGGTCATGCAGACGAACCGACCGAACGCCCGCGCGCCCGGCCTCTCGAACGCGTCGAACCCTGGCTGGGTGAGCGCGGCCGACAGCTCGCGCGCGCGATCCGCTCGAAAATTGAAGAAGATCGCCGCGTCCCGCGCGGGGTCGGCGCCCGCGTACCCGTCGACGACGACCGGCTCGACGAACTCGTCGCCCTTGTCGGCCGCGTACGAGGCCTCGACCACGGCGCGAGCGGAGGGCGCGCGCGGACCGCTCGCGCTCACGATGACGTCGTACGCTCGCCGCACGCGCTCCCAGCGCTGATCGCGATCCATCGCGTAGTAGCGCCCGCTGACCGTCGCGACGCCGCCTTTGTCGGCGAGCCGCGCCTCGAGCGCCTCGAGGTAGCGGAGCGCGCTCCGGGGCGGCGTGTCGCGCCCGTCGAGGAGCGCGTGGACCCACACCGCGACCCCGCGCCCGGAAGCGACGTCGATCAGCGCCAGCAGGTGCTCGAGCGAGCTGTGGACACCTCCATCGGAGACGAGGCCCATCAGGTGGAGCCGCCCACCGTGGCTGACGGCGTGCGCGACGGCGGCCTCGATCTCGGGGTTGCCGCCGAGCGAGCCGTCCGCGACTGCGCAGTCGATGCGAGAGATGTCCATCTGCGCGACGCGCCCCGCGCCGAAGTTGAGGTGGCCGACCTCGCTGTTGCCCATCTGCCCCGCGGGCAGGCCCACGTCGGGCCCGCTCGCGCCGATCGTCGTCGACGGGAACCGCTCGAGCAGCGCGCGGTAGCGCGGCATCGCCGCCAGCGTCACGGCGTTGTCGTCGCGAGGGGGACTCACCCCGAAGCCATCGAGGATGCACAGCACGAGCGGTCGGGGTCGGTCCATCTCACCCGCGAGGTTGCTCCAAACGGGGGTCGCGTTGGCAACGAAATGCGGCGCCGCGCTGAAAATTCGCGAGGCGCGCCGAGGTTGACCGCGCCGACGCGTTCCGATACTCCCGCCCCCCTCCCGCGCTTTCGCGAGAGATCATCTCGAAGGGGCAACCGCGATGTCCACGCCGTTGATCATCGTCCTCGTCATCGCCGTCGTCGTCGTCCTGTATTTCGTGTTCGGCTCGAAGAAGCCGGCCGAGCTCCCCGCCAAGGAAGAAGAGCGGGACGACGCGCCGAAGGCGAAGAAGAAGGACGGCCCGACGCTGCAGGAGAAGCTGGAGCAGCGGCGCGAAGAGCTGGCGAAGCCCAAGGCCGAAGAGGGGAAGCCCGCGAGCGAGCCTCCCGCCGCGAAGGAAGAGCCGGCGAGGGCGCCCGCGGGCGACGAGCCTGCGGCGGAAGAGCCTGCGAAGCCGGAGCCCGCGAAGGAGGCCGAGCCCGCGCCCGTCGTCGAGGCGAAGCCCACGCTCGTCGCGCGCCCGACCAAGCCCGCCGACGTCGAGGGGATGCGCAAGGGCCTCGCGAAGTCCCGCGGCGCCGACGGCTTCTTCGGGCGCCTCGCCGCGCTCGTCACCGGAAAGAAAGAGATCGACGCCGCGCTGCTCGGCGAGATCGAGGAGGTGCTGCTGTCGAGCGACGTCGGCGTGAAGGCGACCGAGACGCTGACCGCGCGCGTACGCGACGCCCTCTCGAAGAACGAGCTGTCCGACGCGGGCCGCGTCTGGGAGACCCTGCGCGTCGAGGCGCGGCGCATCCTCTCGGTCGGCGGCGGCGGCATCGTGCTCTCCGGCAAGCCGACGGTCGTGATGATGGTCGGCGTCAACGGGGCCGGCAAGACGACCACCATCGGCAAGATCGCGACGAAGCTCCACGGCGAGGGCACGACGGTGATGCTCGCCGCGGGCGACACCTTCCGCGCGGCCGCGGTCGCGCAGCTCGAGGTGTGGGGCAAGCGCGTCGGCGTCGACGTCGTCAAGGGCAAGGACGGCGCGGACCCGGCGGCGGTCGCGTTCGACGCCGTGACGAAGGCCAAGGCCGCTGGCGTCGACGTGCTGCTCGTCGACACGGCCGGGCGCCTCCACACGAAGTCCAACCTGATGGACGAGCTGAAGAAGATCGGCAAGTCGGTCGGCAAGGCGATCGACGCGGCCCCGCACGAGACGCTGCTCGTGCTCGACGCGACCAACGGACAGAACGCGCTCGCGCAGGCGAAGCAGTTCAAGGAGGCGATGTCTCTCACCGGCATCGTCCTCACCAAGCTCGACGGCACCGCGAAGGGCGGCATCATCCTCGCGATCGCCGACGAGCTGGGAGTACCGGTGCGCTACGTCGGGCTCGGCGAGCGCGCCGACGATCTGCATGAATTCTCGGCTGACGAGTACGTCGAGGCGCTGCTCGGCGACCTCGGAAAAGAGGGGTGAGGCGTGTTCGTGCTCACGAGAAATTCTCACCTCGACAAGAAAGCCCAACCCAGCGATTTGGTTGTTGAATGTCCGAAAAGGGTTGATGTAGCTTGCCGCCTCGTTCGGGCAACTTGGCTCGAACCATGCCGCGTGAAACCGAGCATTCAAGGCCAACCTGACACCTCGCGGACGGTGCGGAAGGGGTATCGGATGAACCAGGGTCGCATGGGCCTCCTCGTAGCGGCTGCCCTGCTAGCAGTGCCCGCTTCGGCGAGCGCCCAAACACCCGGCAAGGGCGCGAAGCCTCCTGCCGGCGCTGACAAGAAGGCTGACGACAAGAAGCCCGAGGACGCCAAGCCCGAGGACAAGCCGGCGGACAGCGCAGCTGCGCCCGCCGACGCTCCTCCCGCTTCCGACGCCCCGGCGGCACCTGACGCGGGCGGCGGGGGCATCTGCGACCTCGATCCCTCGCAGTGTCCTCAGGTCGACTTCGACGCCGCGGCTGCCAAGAAGATCCCCGCGCAGATGTACGCGGTGCAGCAGCTGTACGCGCTGCGCGTGCGCCGCGTCGAGGTCAACCCGTACTGGTCGTTCACCCTGAACGATCAGTTCGTGTCGCACCCGGCGCCCGGCCTGGCGATCAACTACTACGTCACCAACGTCCTCGCGGTCGGCGTCAACGGCACGTGGTACCGGCCGTTCGGCTCCAACCTCAACCAGGACTCCTCGTTCAACGCGCAGACGCGCCGCGCGGCGCGCATCGGCGTGCCGCTCACCGAGTACGACTGGTCCGCGGCGTTGAACTTCACGTACGTGCCCGTCTACGGAAAGTTCGCCGGCTTCGGCGACTTCATCTTCCACTACGACGCGTACATCGTCGGCGGCCTCGGCATGCTGTCCAACCGCCCGATCGCGGTCATCGACCCCGACAACCGCACGTTCCAGTCCAAGGGCCACCTCGCGTTCAACGCGGGCCTCGGGCTGCGCATCTTCTTCAATCGCTGGTTCGCGGCGGTCGGCGAGGTTCGAAACTACGTCTTCCGGGACGAGCTCGAGAACACGACCATCGCGCCGGGCAAGGCCGCGGCCGATAAATCGACGTGGTACGGCGACAAACCCGTCACGGTGAACGTTCAGGCACAGGTCGGCCTCGCGATCTTCTTGCCGTTCTCCTGGGAGTACCGGTTGCCGAAATGACGACGGGAAGGACCTCTCCGATGATGCGGCGTATCCTCACGGTGGTGCTCCCGACGGCGGCCTTGCTCGGAGTCTCGAGCCAGGCGTCGGCGCAGGAGAACCAGCTCACGGGTCCGCTCGCCGGTGCGCCGGCGGTGCGTGGCCTGCGTCTCCACAGGAAGCAGCGCTTCGAGATCGCGCCCGCGATCTCGTTCACGCTGCTCGACGAGTTCCAGCGACACATCCTGCTGGGCGGTCGGCTCACCTACAACGTCACCGACTGGCTCGGCCTCGGCGTGTGGGGCGCGTTCGGCGCGGTGAAGCAGACGACCGGCCTCTCGGATCGCATCCAGGAGGCGAACGATCAGCGCTTCAAGCAGAGCGATCCGAACTTCTCGACCGGCCAGGCGAGCACGGGTCGCACGCTCGTCCGCGCCAACGTGGGCAAGGATTTCAAGCAGCAGCTCGGCGCGATCAACTGGATCTTCGCGCCGCAGATCACCGCGGTGCCTTTCCGCGGCAAGCTGTCGCTCTTCCAGAAGATCTTCGTCGACACCGACGCCTACTTCTTCGCCGGCCCGGCGTTCGTCAACCTGCGCGAGCGCGAAGACTGCGGCGGCTCCACTGGCGTCGACTGCTCGGCGCGCGACGGCTCGGGGCCCGACCCGGGCAACGTCCGCCCCGCGGCGACCAAGGGCACGCAGAGCCGCATGGCGATCGCGCCGACGTTCGGTCTGGGGCTCAACTTCTACACGGGTCAGTGGACGAGCATCGGCTTCGAGTGGCGCGCGCTGCTGTACTCGTGGAACACGGGCGGCTTCGACACCGCGGGCGGCGGCGAGGGCGGACGCTTCCCCGACGCGAAGATCGACAAGAGCGATCGCGAGTTCAAGTTCAACCAGATGATCACGTTGAGCTTCGGCATGCAGTTCCCGAGGACGATCAAGCAATCCGACTGACGCCGTCCGGCGTCGCACCTCGAGCGAGAGGCCGCCAGCGATGGCGGCCTCTTCGCTTTTGTGGGCGATTTCTCGCGAGATGCGCTTGACCCGCTCGCCGAACAGGCTCATTTGCGCGCCCGCGATGGGCCTCTTCGACATCTTCAAGGGCAAGGACAAGGGCCAGGCGGGGCCGCAGCTCGACAAGAGCGTCGCCAGGTTCGCGCGCCCCGCGTGCGACAAGCTCGCGCAGAACTACGATCGCGTCGAGGCGCTGCAGGGCCTCGCCAAGCTCGCCACGCCCGAGGCGGCGGCCGTGCTGTTGAAGCGCTTCTCGTTCTACATCGAGCCGTCGATGAACGACTCCGAAGAGAAGGAGATCGCGTTCCAGGGGGTGCTGGCCGTCGGCCCGAGCGCGGTCGAGACGATCGTCGCCTACTGCGAGAAGGCCGAGAGCCTCACGTGGCCGCTGAAGCTGCTGAAGGCGATCCTGCCGCACGACGAGTACGTCGACGAGGTGATCGATCTCCTGTCGAATCACGACACCGACTACGCGCGCAACATCGATCCGAAGTCGCAGCTGATCGCGGCGCTGGTCGGCGAAGAGGCCGAGGATCTGCAGGCCGAGGTGGTGCGCTTCGTGGAAGACGTGAGCGAGCCGGTGAGGTTCCAGGCGGTGGCGACCCTCCTGTCGATCAAGGACGAGGCCTCCATCGGCGCGCTCGTCGACCTCGCGATCTCCGAAGAGTCGCTGCGCATCCGCAACAAGATCTCCGAGGGCTTCGCCGAGAAGAAGTGGGTCGTCCCCACGGACAAGCGCGCCGAGTTCGCCCGCGCGATCGCTGGTGCGGGCCGGGCGCTCGGCGGCGACGGCGTGGTCCTCGCCTGAGTCACCGCGTAGTTGGCGCGCTCGCCGGGACGTCCGCTACACTTCGGTCTGCCTCGATGATCCGATCCAGGGTGAACCTCTTCGCCGGCGCGCTCGTGCTGTCGCTCCCGACGCTGGCGTCCGCCGACATCTACCGGCACGTAGGCCCCGACGGGGTGGTCCACTTCACCAACAACAAGGGCGGGCAGCTGGTCGCGCGCGATCGCAAGAAGCCCAAGGTGAGCCCGTTCATGCCGCAGGACGTCTCGCTCGAGCGGTTCTCGCGCTTCGACGAGCACATCCGCCAGGCGGCGACGCTGTACCAGCTCCCCGAAGAGCTCGTGCGCAGCGTGATCATGGTCGAGAGCAACTATGATCCCCGGGCCGTCTCGACCGCTGGCGCGCAGGGGCTGATGCAGCTGATGCCCGAGACCGCCGCGCGGATGGAGGTCAAGGACAGCTTCGATCCTCGGGAGAACATCTTCGGAGGCACGCGGTATCTCCGCATCCTGGCCAACCTCTTCAACGGCGATCTCGAGCTGACGATCGCCGCGTACAACGCCGGCGAGGGCGCGGTGATGCGCAACGGCGGCATCCCGCCCTACGCCGAGACTCAGGACTACGTGGTCAAGGTGCTCACGTATTACCGGCGCTACCGCGCGACGCGCGACTCGGTCGCGGCGAGCGTTGGCGCCGAGCCGCGCTGAGCGACGGTTGACCAGGCAGCGCCCGGCTGCACTACACTGTTGCGATGACTTGGAGCCGGAAGCTTGCTGGGGGAGTCGTCGCGTGCTGGCTGGCTGCGTGCGGTCTGAACCCGCAGCCCGAACCGCCCGTCGAGGCCACCAACGGTACCCCGGGTGACGGCTCGTTCGGCGGGATGGCCAGCGGCGGCGCGACGAGCGCGGGTCGCGCTGGGGCCGCGGGCGCCTCGACGGGAGGTTTCCCGAGCGCGGGCGGAGCGAGCGCGGGCGCCGCGGGAGGCCTCTCTGGTGCGGCCGGCAAGGGAGGCGACCTGCACGGCGGCGCTGGCGGGGGCGTCGGGCCGGGCGGCGCGGCGGGCTCGGGCACGGCCGGAGCGGCAGGGAACGGCGGAGGTCAGGCGGGCGCCGGGGGTGGCGTCGGACTGGGCGGCGCGGCCGGCGGCGCTCAGGCGGGCGCGGGAGGTGACGCGGGCCAGGCAGGGACAGGCCAGGCGGGCGCCGCGGGCCAGGCGGGCGCTGCAGGTCAGGCGGGCGCTGGGGGCAGCGCGACGACCTACGTCTCGTTCGCGCACATGTCGCCCGACGTGGGGGCGATCGAGGTGTGCGCGAACCTGGGCGGACCGTGGGTCGAGGTCCTCTCGGCGTTGACGGGAGGAGCCCTGTCCAAGCTTCAGCCTCTCGAGGTGACGGCGCGGTGGGCCGCGCCGTCGGGGGGCCACGCGGTCGCGGTGTACGCGGCTGGCGCAGGCTGCGCGGGGAGCCCGCTCGTCGCTTCGGCGCCAGTGACCCTCTTCGAGGGCTCGTCGACGACCCTGGTGCTCGCGGGCAAGACCACCGATCCTGGGGGACTCCGGCTCGTGGTGCTCGACGACACGACGATCGTCGATCCTGCCAACGCGCGGGTGCGCTTCTTTCATGCGGCGTCGAGCGTCGCGCCGTACGGCCCGGTCGACGTGTTCGTCGCGTCGGGAGGGGGAGCGCCGAGCAAGGCATTCTCCGAGGTCGGCGCGTGGACCCACGCGACGAAGACGGTCGCGCCGTTCGTGATCGACGTGCATGGTTACGTGACCCTCGCGCCCGCGTCGTACATCGTCTCCACCGGAGCGGCGGGCTTGCCCGCGGTGCTGTCCACCTCGCCGGTCGCGCTCCCCGTGAAGCCGGGGACGTGGGTCACGCTGTATGGCGTCGATGCGCAAGGCTCGAGCTTCTCGATCGTCGCGTGCACCGAGGCCCCCGGGAAGTCGCTGGCGACGTGCGCGACGATGCCGCTGCAGCAGTGAGAGGTCAGCCCTCGTCGAACGCGGCGAGGGCGTCGTCCACTCCGCCGAGCGCGCGCCAGAGCTCGCGGACCGTCGGCGGGATCGGCGCTCGCACGGTGAGCGGGGAGTCCCCGCCGAGCGAGACCTCCCACGCGTGCAGCGCGACACGTGTGGGCGACAGCACGCGCCCGGCACCATCGACGAGCCGCCGCTTGCCGCCGTACGCGCGGTCTCCGAGCAAAGGATGCCCCGCGTCGGCCGCGTGGACGCGGATCTGGTGCGTGCGCCCCGTCACGGGTCGCACCCGCAGCAGCGTCGCGTCGGCGGCGCGCGCGACAGGCTCGAAGCGAGTCTCCGCGTGGACCGCGTCTCGACCGCGCGCCGCTCGCAGCCTGGGATCTCGCGCGCGACCGATCGGCGCGGACCACGCGCCTGCGCGCTCGATGGCGCCCGCTGCGATCGCGACGTAGGTGCGCCCGTATGCGCCGTCCTTTCGGAGCTGCTCGAGCCGCGCGCGAGCGGCGGCCGTGGCGGCGAACACCACGACGCCGCTGACGCCGACGTCGAGCCGCGACGTCGGGTGCAGCGCGCCGACAGGAAGCCCGACGAGGCGCGCGGCCTCGGTGAGCGCCGACGCGGTCCCGTGGTGATCCGGGATCGTGGGCAGCTCGGGTGGCTTCGAGATCGCGCACAACGCCTGATCCCACAGCAGCAGCTCGACCTCGCCGCGCGACGACGCGGCGACGTGCACCGTCACGAGGTCCCCGTCGACGAGGGGCGTCTGCGGCGAGGTGCGGCGATGGCGTCCCACGAAGACGCGGCCGTCGGAGAGCGCCTGCGGCGTGACGATCGAGAGCGCGCCGAGCTCGCGCGGATCGCTCGGACCGACGACCCATCGCTTCAACGGCGGCTCACCCGCTCGAGCACGCCCGCCTCTCCGTCGATGCGCACGAGCTCTCCCTCGGTGAGCGTGTCGACGGGCACCGCCGCGACGTACGGGACGCCGAGCTCGCGCGCCACCGTCGCGAAAGGAGAGTGGAGGCCGCCATCGGCGCTGGCCACGCCGCTCGCCACGAG
The DNA here is from genome assembly GCA_963169165.1 of Myxococcota bacterium. Lineage (GTDB taxonomy): Bacteria > Myxococcota_A > Polyangia > Polyangiales > Polyangiaceae > JADLFU01. The sequence continues at coordinate 8,919 of CAUJFL010000251.1, forward strand.
CAGCAACGGCGCGATGGCGACGGGGGTCGTGCGCGCGATCAGCACATCTCCCGGCCGCACCTCGCCGAGGTCGCGCGGGCGCGTCAGCCAGCGGACGGGACCGGTGGCGGTGCCAGGGCTCGCGCCGACCCCGCGCGCGACCGTCGGGCGCGGCGGGACGTCGAAATCTGCGGGAGCGAGCACCTCGTGGCCGCGCCACCGCACGAGGTGCGACACCTCGGGGCGCCCGCCCGCGAGCGCCAGCGCGAGCTCGTCGAGCGAGCACTGGAAGGCGGCGCCGGGGAGCAGATCGGGATCGACCCTGCGGAGCCTGCGATCGATCTCGAGCACGACCTCGCGCACCATCGCCACCGCGCGGGTCGCCGCCACATGCGCGCGATCGAAGATGAGCACGGCCCGCCGCGCGCCGTCGAGCGCGGGCGCGGCGACCGCGCGCAGCACCCGGGGCAGCGGCCCGAGGATGCGCTCGACCGAGGCCGCGGTGAGCTCGGCCGACGGCAGGGCGCGGCGAGGTCGCGCGCGCGCCACCGCCCGGAGCACCTGCGCGAGCTCGCTCGGGTGCTCGACCAGACGCGGCACGCCGGGATCGCGGTCGCCGAACGCGCGGTGCCCATGCTCTGCCAGCAACCTCGCGACGCCGCGACCCGCGGCGCCTCGATCGGGGAGCGCGCCCGCGGCGAGCTCGTCCGACGCGCGAGGGTCGGCCTCGAGCGCGGAGGCGATGTCGGCGACGTCGCGCGCGAGCCGAACCCCCGAGAGGCCGGGGGCCCCGCGCGTGGCCATCACCGCGGCGCGCGCGGCGGACACGGGGTGGGAGCGGCGCAGCGAGGCCGTGAGCAGGAGGTGAAACAGCACCTGCGTCGCCAGCGCGCGCCCGGTCCACCGCGCGATCTCGGCGGCGAGCGCCCGCGAGTGCGCGAGCGACGTCGCCAGCGCGTCGTCAGGCAAGATCGCCAGATCGATCTCGTCGCGATCACGTCGCGCCGCGTCGACCCGCGCGTCCATCGCGTCGGCGTCGGCCGCCCTGGCCTGCGACGACGCCGCGAGCCTCGCGAAGAGCCTCGGCGCCTGCACCGCCAGCGAGAGCGAGCCCCGCTCGGGCAACTGGGCGCCCAGCCGCGCGAGCTCGCCCGGATCGGTGACGACGCCGCTGAGCGCCGCGCGTGTGACCCCCGGCAACGCGCTCGCGCGCGCGGCGAGCGCCGAGAGATCGAGCGCGAGCGGCGCCTCGCAGCTCAGCCGCGCCGGCTCGGTCGCTTCGAGCCCGGC
>CAUJFL010000252.1 GCA_963169165.1 Myxococcota bacterium
ATCCTGCGGTGGAACGGCCGCGCCCTCCGCGTGTCGGAGGCTTCTGCAACAACGTACTCGACCGCGATCGCCCGAGCGCTCGCCCCTGGCGAGCGACCCTGGAGCCTACTGCTGCCCGCGCGCCGCCGCTGAGCGCGGCGAGGGGTAAGCCGCCACGCCGACGCGGGCGCCACGCTCCCAGCGCGACGAGCCCGAGCAGCGCCGCCCAGTCCGCGCCCGTCGCGCGTCCCCCGCCGACCGCGCAGCTGCCAGAGTCTCCGCTGGGAGCGTCCACGATGATCGACTCTCCGCCTGGCCCGCCCGCGACCCCTGTCCCGCCCGCGGCCCCTGACCCGCCCGCGCCTCCGTTGGGTGCGGCGCCCGAGCCGCTCGCGCCACCCACGCTCGCGCCGCCCGCGCCCCCCACCCAGGCGCCCGCGCTGCCGGGCAGCCCCCCGCTCCCGGCCTTTCCGCCGCTCGCCGCGCCCGCCGCGCCTCCCTTGCCGGCGGCCGCGCCCCCGGCGCCCGCCTTGCCTCCCGAGCCGGTGGACCCCGCGGCGCCGGTCGAGGTGTCACAGGCGTCGGGCGTGCCGATCGGCATCACCTTGCACTTGCCGGGGCCCACGCAGCTCTGCTTCTCGAGCTTGCCGCCGCTGCACCGCCAGGCCTGGGTGAGATCGGTCGTGCAGTTCCAGTTGTCCCACGCGTCGTTGCAGCGACAGGTGCCGCCGAGCTTCTCCATGTACTGGCACCATTGCCAGTAATAGCCCGGATCAGTGTGGTGCCCAGCGCCGCCATAGCTCGTGCTCGACTCGCACGCGTCGAGGCCCTTGTCACAGGGGGCGGAAGACTGCGCGATGAGGTTGCCGTTGGGAGCCTGGTAGTGACCCCAGATGTGCGCGCGGTCGACGGGGATCGACCAGCGCTTGGTGATGTCCTTCACCAGGGCGACGCTCTTGTCGTACATCGCGGCCGAGTATCCCTTCGGGTCGGCGGCCTTGCCGACGTGCTCGATGCCGATGGCGCGCTGGTTGTAATAGTAGTTGCCCAGGTGGTACGCGACCGTCTTCTCGGGGACGAACTGCGCGACGCGGCTGCCGTCGGCGTCGATCATGTACTGGACCGATTTTCCTCCGTCGTTCTTCAAGGTCGCGAGGCTGGCGTCCCAGCCGCCCTCCGTGTCGTGGATGGCGACGTGCTCCTTGTCGTCGTGCGACGTGTCCCACTTGCCCGTGCCGCCGGCCGAGCTCGGCGTGTCGACCCACACCGTCACGATCGGCGAGTCGGGCTTGGCTTGCGCCGTCGGGAGCGGCGGCGACAGCGTCCACGCGACCGGCACCTCGGGGTGGGGCTCGATCACCACGGTCTCGCCGTCGCGCGCGCGGAACCGCCCGCCCGTCATCAGCACGCGGTGCACGCGCGCCGCGTAGTCGGCCTCCATCAGCGGATCGCCGAGCCCCGACAGCCTCGCGACCGCGTCGCGCACGGCGCTGGCGTCGCCAGAGCCCGCGAGCTCCCGGAGCACCTTCGCGCCCGCCTCGGTGCCGAGATCGGTCGAGGCGCGGAGGTCTTCCTCGGCGACGCCGAGGAGCGCGGCGCCGCGCGCGAGGCCGTCGAACGCGCCGCGCCGCAATTCCACGATGCCCGCGACCGGCACGTCCTCGTGCTCTCGGACCTCTCGGTACCGCGGCAGCATCAGCCCTCCCTCGACGACCGCGATCGCGAGCAAGAGATCACGCGGCAGCCCCTCGGCCTCGGCGGTCGCGCGCGCGTGCGCGGCGAGCGGGCCGTCGGGCGGCGGCGCGGGTCGCGAGGTCGAGCACGCCTGCGCGAACACGAGCGTCGAGAGCGGGAGGAGCAGCGCGGCGCGAGAGAGCCTCATCGTCCGAGACTACACCAGGCCGCCCGTCGAGGCGCGTCGACCTCGGGAGGGTTTCCGTTGTGCCACGTGCGCGATGTGCCATCCTCCGGGCGTCAACGCCCTGACGCGGCCGGGGGAGACTACACGGTCGCGGCCACGCTGGGCCTGGCGCGACGCTTGCTCTGATAGGACCCCTGATGACACCTCGACGCTCGTCTCCTCTCTTCCCGCTGCTGATCTGGGCGACCGCGATCGCGGGCTGCGGCATCGTCGACGACGGCGCGACGGACGAGTCGGGCTACGGCGGGCCTGGCGGCGCCGCGGGCTTCGGGGGGGGCAAGGCGGGCAGCGCGGGCAAGGCGGCGGCGGGCACCGCGGGCAAGGCAGGTGGAAGCGGCTCGGGCGCCAACGGGGGCTCGGGCGCGAAGGCGGGCAGCGGCGGCTCCGGCGCCAGCGCAGGCTCCGGCGCCAACGCAGGCACCGGCGCGAAGGCGGGCACCGGCGGCTTCGGCGCCAGCGCGGGCTCGGGCGCCAGCGGAGGCAGCGGCGGCTTCGGCGCCAGCGCGGGCTCGGGCGCCAATGGGGGCAACGGCGCGAACGCAGGGACCGGCGGCTTCGGCGCCAGCGCGGGCGTGGCGGGCGCGGGCAACGCCGGAGGTACCACGGGAGGTTTCGGTGGTGACGCGGGCGCTGCTGGTGACGCGGGCGCGGCGGGCGACGGGGGCGCTGCTGGTGACGGGGGCGCAGGTGGTGACGCGGGCGCGGCGGGCGACGGAGGCGCAGGTGGCGACGCAGGCGCGGCGGGCGACGGAGGCGCGGGCGGCGCGGCAGGATTCGGCGGCGACGCGGGCGCGGGCGGCGACGCCGGGAGCGCAGGCGCGGGTGGGTCTCCCATTGGTTGTGTGGATCCCAACTCCGATCCCAACAGCGACGATGACGGCGACGGGTTCACGGCGCTCGACGGCGACTGCAACGACTGCGACGCGAACGTGAACCCCGGCGCCGTCGACATCGTCAACTTCATCAAGACACCGGACGGACAGACCACGACGGTCCCCGTGCCAGACGCGCTGCAGGTCGACGAGGACTGCTCGGGCGCGGCGCGGCTGCCGACCGACGACGTGTCGTGCGACTCCGCGCTCGGCCCCGACGCGTTCACCGCCAACGACGCGGCGCGCGCGATGGGGTTGTGCAACGTCAACGTCCCGGAGGACCCGGTCGACAAGAAGGACAGGCGTTGGGGCGTCATCTCCGCGCGCTTCAGCGCGATCAGCGGCCCCTTCCTGGAGACGCCGCCGCCGGCGTCGGCGCTGCCGATGAACCTCAACTACGGGATCTTGCCCGACTTCGGCGCCGCGACGCGCCCGTTCGAGGGCGAGCGCCTGTTCGCGCTGTCGTCGGGCCAGGCGCGCGCCCCTGGGCAGCCAGATTTCCGGGCGAACCTCATCCAGAACTTCGACAAGAAGTATCAGAACCAGTTCCCGAAGCCGGCCGACTTCGGCGCGCCCGGCCCTGCGTGGTTCCCAAAGAATGGCGCGTGCGGCACCACTGGCAAGCCGCACGACGGCGTCGCGCTCGATCTCAAGATCCGCGTCCCGACCAACGCCAAGTCATTCTCGTTTCAGTTTCGCTTCTTCACGTACGAGTACCCGATGTACGTGTGCCAGGTGTTCAACGACGTCTTCGCCGTCATCATGATGCCGAGCCCGATGGACAGCGGCGACGCGATGTACCCCGACATCGCCTTCGAGACGCAGCCCAACGGCCAGAAGAACGTCATCGGCGTCAACAACACGACCTTCCTCACCGAGTGCACCGCGGGCACCTCTGGTTTCAACTATCCCAACTGCCACGGAGAGGCGCAGCTCGCCGGCTCGGGCTTCGAGGGGCACGGCGCGAGCGCCTGGCTCAGGAACCTCGCGCCCGCGACCCCCGGCAGCGTCATCAGCCTCCGCTTCGCCATCTGGGACTCGGAGGACGGGATCCTCGACTCGACCGCCGTGGTGGATGACTTCAAGTGGCGCGCCGAGGAGGGTCAGGTCGGCACCGTGATCACACCCTGACGCGCGCCGTAACAGGTGCCGCGCGGTGAGCTTCAGCGCGGCGACGACGCAGTGTCGATGGCACTCTTCGGGATCACGCTCGAAGCACGACACCGCCACGCGCTCGCCCGCGCGCACCCACCCCGCGAGTCTGTCCAGCGAGGCGCCCTGCGTGGGCAGCCAGTCGCGCTGAAAGTCGGCGAACAGCGCGTCGTACTGCGCGCGGGTCGTGAACCCCCTGCGCTTGGCGGTCGGGATCCCGAGCTCCGGCAGGTGCTCGTAGCGCACGCCGACGCCGGCGCACTCCTCGGCGAGCGCGCGCCTCGAGAAGCCTCGCTTGCGGCTGTTGGCGTTGGCCCTGACGTCGGCGAGGATCGTGACGCCAGCGCCGGTGAGCAGGCCGAGGTACTCGTCGACCGTGCGGCCCTCGTAACCGATGGTGAAGAGCGCGCCTCTCATGCGGGGCGTGTACCGCGTCCGCGCGAGAATGCCACCCGGACGCGGCGCGGTTCACCCGAGGAACAGCTGGTAGACGGGGTTGTCAGTCTCGTCGACGTAGGGGTAACCGAGCGACTCCAGGAACGCCCGGAGCTCGCCCCGATCGCGCGTCGGGACCTGGATCCCCACGAGGATCCGCCCGTAGTCGGCGCCCTGGTTGCGATAGTGAAAGAGGCTGATGTTCCAGTCGGGGCTCATCGAGGTGAGGAACGTCATCAGCGCGCCCGGCCGCTCGGGGAACACGAAGCGGTAGACCGACTCGTCGCGCGCGAGGGCAGAGCGCCCGCCGACCATGTGGCGCACGTGCAGCTTCGCGAGCTCGTCGCGCGTCAGATCGAGCGCGCGGAAGCCAGCCGCCGTGAAGCCGCGGGCGATCTCGCGGGCCTCGCCGCGCGCGCGGGTCTCGATCCCGACGAAGATGTGCGCGACGCGCTGATCGGCGATGCGATAGTTGAACTCGGTGACGTTGCGGGCGCCGACGAGCTCGCAGAAGCGCCTGAAGCTGCCGCGCTCCTCGGGGATGGTGACGGCGAAGACGGCCTCGCGCGCCTCGCCCAGCTCGGCCCGCTCGGAGACGAAGCGGAGGCGGTCGAAGTTCATGTTGGCGCCGGAGCAGACGGCCACGAGCTCTCGCCCGCGGCGTCCGCGCGCGCGTGACCACGCCTTGGCGCCGGCGACGGCGAGCGCGCCCGCGGGCTCGAGGATGGAGCGGGTGTCGCGGAACACGTCCTTGATCGCGGCGCTGACCTGGTCGGTGTCGACGACGACGAATTCGTCGACGACGCGCCGGCAGAGGCGCAGCGTCTCCCGGCCGACCTCCTTCACCGCGGTGCCGTCGGAGAAGAGCCCGACGCTCGGTAGCCGCACCCGCCGGCGCGCGGCGACCGAGCGGCGCATCGCGTCCGAGTCGACCATCTGCACGCCGATGATCCGCACCTCGGGGCGCACGCACTTGACGTAGGCGCCGACGCCCGCCGCGAGGCCGCCGCCCCCGACCGGGACGAAGATCGCGTCGAGCGGGCCGGGGTGCTGCCGCAGGATCTCCACGCCGATCGTCCCCTGCCCCGCGATGACGTCGGGATCGTCGAACGGGTGGACGAAGGTGAGCCCCCGCTCGGCCTCGAGCTCCCGCGCGCGCTCGTGCGCGTCCGAGTAGCTGTCACCGTGGAGGATCACCTCGGCGCCGCGGCGTCGGACGGCCTCGATCTTCAGGTCGGGGGTCGTGACGGGCATCACGATGGTGGCCGGACACGACAGGCGCGACGCCGCGAGCGCCACGCCCTGCGCGTGGTTGCCCGCCGACGCCGCGAGCACCCCGCGCGCGCGCGCGCGCGGCTCCAGG
>CAUJFL010000253.1 GCA_963169165.1 Myxococcota bacterium
GATGTCGAGCGGCAAGGCCAACCCGCAGAAGCTCTTCATGGGCGGCAAGCTCAAGATCACCGGCAACGTGATGGCCTCGCAGAAGCTCGAGATCCTCACCAAGAAGGTCGATCAGCAGGCGGCGATGGCGGCCTACGTGAAGGCGCACGGCGGCGCCGCCGCGGCCCCGGCGCCCTCCGCCGCCGCCCCCGCGAAGGCGGCGGACCCGGCGACCGCGAAGACCGGCCGCGCGAAGGAGATCTTCGCGAAGGCGCAGGCCGCGCTCGACAAGAACCCTGGCCTCGTGGCCGAGGTCGGCGGGACTGTTCAGTTCGTCATCAAGAACCCTGCGGGCGCGTGGCACCTCGGCGCCGCCCTGAAGGAGGGCACCGACAAGGCTGGCACCACGATCACGCTCGAGGACGACGATCTCGTGGCGCTCGCCAGCGGCGCGGCCACGGCCGCCGATCTTCACCAGCGGGGCAAGCTGCGCGTCGACGGCGACGTGCGCCCCGCGCACAAACTCGCATTCCTCAAGGGCTGAAGCAGGACAGAGGCAAGGAGAAGCACATGGGACGCAAGGTCAATGTCATCGGCGTGGGTATGACGAAGTTCGCGAAGCCCGGCGAGAGCGAGGACTATCACGTGATGGGGGGCAAGGCCGCCAAGGCCGCGCTCGACGACGCGAAGATCGACTACAAACTCATCGAGCAGGCTTACGCGGGCTACGTCTACGGCGACAGCACGTGCGGGCAGCGCGCGGTCTACGAGGTCGGCGTGACGGGCATCCCCGTCGTCAACGTCAACAACAACTGCTCGACGGGCTCCTCGGCCCTCTTCCTCGGGCGTCAGGCCATCGAGGGCGGCCTCGCCGAGTGCGTGCTCGTCGTCGGCTTCGAGAAGATGGAGAAGGGCGCGCTCGGCTCCAAGTTCGAGGATCGCACCAACCCGCTCGACCAGCACGCGGGGCTGATGATGAAGCTGCAGGGCTTCACCAACGCGCCGCCGGCCGCGCAGATGTTCGGCGGCGCCGGGCGCGAGTACAGGTGGAAGTACGGCACCAAGAAGGAGACGTTCGGCAAGGTCTCCGTCAAGGCGCGCAAGCACGCCAACAACAACCCGTACGCGCTGTTCTCCAACGTGCTGTCGCTCGAGGAGATCATGGCGAGCCCCGAGGTGTTCGATCCGCTCACGCGCTACCAGTGTTGTCCGCCGACCTGCGGCGGCGCCGCGGCGATCCTGTGCTCGGATGACTTCGCCAAGAAGCACGGGATCACCAACCCCGTCTACATCGCGGCCCAGACCATGGCGACCGACTATCGCTCGTCGTTCGACGAGGACAGCATGATCAAGATGGTCGGCTACGACATGGCGAAGAACGCGGCCGACAAGCTGTACGAGCAGGCGGGCCTCGGCCCGAAGGACGTGCAGGTCGTCGAGCTGCACGACTGCTTCACCGCCAACGAGATCCTCACCTACGAGGCGCTCGGGCTCTGCAAGGAGGGCGAGGCGGAGAAATTCATCGAGGACGGGGACAACACCTACGGCGGCAAGTACGTCACCAACCCGTCGGGCGGCCTGCTGTCGAAGGGGCACCCCCTCGGCGCGACCGGGCTCGCGCAGTGCACGGAGCTCGTGTGGCAGCTGCGCGGCACGGCCGACAAGCGCCAGGTGCCGAACGCGAGGGTCGCGCTGCAGCACAACCTCGGCCTCGGCGGGGCGGCGGTGCTGACGATGTACCGGCGCGACTGATCGACGGCGCGCACCCGCGGCGGCCGCTCCGTGTCGCCGCGGGCTTGCGCACGTCGCCGCGCCGACCCATGGTGCCGCCCGATGGACGCACGGGCGCTGGGCCGAGAAGAGTACGTCAACGTCGAGAGCTTCAAGCGCGACGGGGGCGGGGTGAAGACGCCAGTGTGGATCGCCGAGCTCGACGGCAAGCTCGTGCTCTTCACGCTGGGTGAGTCGTTCAAGGTCAAGCGCGTCGCGCGCAACCCCAAGGTGCGCGTGGCGCCGTGCGACGTGCGCGGCGGCCTCCGGGGCGACTGGGTCGACGGAAGCTGCGTGCTCGTCGACGATCCCGCCCACGAGGCGCGCGCCTACAAGGCGCTGCGCGACAAGTACGGCCTCAAGATGCGCGTCGGAGATTTCTTCAGTCGGCTGTCGGGCCGGATGAAGCGCCGCAAGGTCCTCGAGATCACGCTCGCCTGATTCGTGGGTTCAGTCGCGGTGCTGCCGGTCGCCGAAGGTCACCGGCACGCCGAACGACAGCGTGACCGCGACGCCGTCCTTGCTGACCGTCACCGCCGCGCGCCCGACGTCGGCGTTGTTTCCGAACAGATCGGCGCCGACGCCGACCGCCACGCGCACGTCGCCGCCGCCCAGCCGCTGGAGCGTGGGCGCGACCCGGCCGACGTCGGTGTAGAGGCGCCCCGCCAGCGCGCGCGAGATGCGCCAGCGATAGTCGAGCGACGCGACCATGCTGACGAAGTCGCGTCGGTCCCCGACCCCGCGAAAGGCGGGCTGCCGCGGCAGCTCAGAGAACGGGACCGTCTCGTCCCGCACTGGCGCGAGCGTGTCGAGCACGAGCTTCGGCGACAGGATGTTGTGCAGCCTCGCGACCTGGATGAACCCGGCGACGGTGCCGCCCGCGCGCATGAAGTGGGCGCGCTCGCCGAGGACGCCGCGCGCGGAGCCAGAGTACAGCTCGAACAGCGCGCCGGGCTGCGGGCCCCCGCGGCTCGGGCGGCTGTCGTAGCGGACCGTCAGCTCGTCGTAGACGAGGCGCAGGCGTCGGTCGGCGCCGTCGATGCTCTCGGGCTCGAACAGCTCGCCCAGCGTGACGTGGTCGCCGGAGGAGGGGTCACGCATCGTGCGCTGCAGGTAGCTCGACGACAGGAACACCTCGAGATCGTTCGAGGGCCGCGAGCCGAGGCTCACGAGCGCCCGCTGCTTCTTCTCGATGAAATAGGCGCGGTCGGGGGCGCGACGAAAGTGGTTGCGAGGGTCGGAGGCGGGAGACTGTCCGACCCCCTCGAACCAGTAGGTGTACGACTCGTGAAACCCCTCGACGCTGAGCGCGAACGGGACGCCCGCCTGCACGCCGACGCGGAGCTTGCCCTCGATCTCCCAGTCTTCGCCGTCGCCGTACTGCACCGCCAGCGTGCTCGCGAACCGATGCACCGACGACACGAGGCGCAGGCCGGGCACTGGCGCATAGTTGTGGATTTTGTGGATTCGGATCGTGGGGTAGACGCCGACCGATCCGTCGGAGGCGCGGGTCAGCTTCTTGTAGCGAGGGACCACCGCCTCGCGCTCGAGCAGCGCCGCCGCGTTGCCAGACGCCTCGTACGCGAGCTCGAACCCGCGCCGCAGCGGGTAGAGCGCGCCCGCGGCCAGCGAGCGGAGCGCGTCGCCGGGCTCTTCGGCGGGGCGCTCGACGCCGGCGACGGAGCCCGCGTCCGCGCGCGCCAGCGGGACCGCGAGCACGGCGGCGAGCGCGAGCCGACGCGCGCCGCGGCTCACTTCTTCGAGAGCAGCAGCTCGCCGTACTGCTCGCGCAGCTTGGACTTCAAGAACTTGCCGGTCGACGTGCGCGGGATCTGAGCCACGGTCACGTACGCGTCGGGCAGCCAGTACTTCGCGACCTGCGTCGCGAGGTGCGCGGTCAGCTCGTCGTCGGTCGCCGTCTTGCCCTCGCGGAGCACGATCGCGGCGATCGGGCGCTCGTCCCACTTCTCGTGGCGCCCGGCGAACACCGCGGCCTCGAGCACCGAGGGGTGGCTCATCAGCGCGTTCTCGAGCGCGACGCTGCTGATCCACTCGCCGCCCGACTTGATGACGTCCTTCGAGCGATCGGTGATCTTCACGTAGCCGTCGGCGTCGAGCGTGACGACGTCGCCGGTCTTGAACCAGCCGTCCGCGGTGAAGCGGTCGAGGCCCTCGCCGCCGAAGTAAGAGGCCGCCACCCAGGGCCCGCGCACCTCGAGCTCGCCCATCGTCGCCCCGTCGCGAGGCAGCACCTTGCCCGTCTCGTCGGTGTGGCGCGTCTCGACGAACGGCACCGCGTAGCCCTGTGACGCGCGCTTCTCGAGCTGCGCGGCGGGCGAGAGCGAGGTCATGCCGCGGCGGAGGCGGGCGAGCGTGCCGAGCGGGTTGGTCTCGGTCATGCCCCACGCGTGCGTGACGTGCAGGCCGTGTCGCTCGGCGAAGCCCGTGATGAGCGCCGGCGGCGCCGCGGAGCCGCCGATCACCATCGAGCGGATCGCCGACAGATCATGGGCCTTCGGGTCCTTGTCGAGCAGCGCGAGGATGCCGATCCAGATGGTGGGCACGCCCGCGGCGAGCGTGACCCGCTCGCTCGCCATCAGCGAGACCAGGCTCGCGGGATCGAGGTGAGGTCCGGGCATCACCAGCTTCGCGCCGCAGAGGAAGCCGGCGTACGGCACGCCCCAGGCGGCGGCGTGAAACATCGGAACGACCGGCAGGATGGTGTCCGTCTCGGACACGCCCAGCGCGTCGGCCATGCAAGCGGCCATGGCGTGCAGCACGGTGGAGCGATGGCTGTACACGACCCCCTTCGGGTTGCCGGTCGTGCCGGACGTGTAACAGATCATCGCGGCCTGGTTCTCGTCGAGGGCAGGGTAGTCGAAGTCGTCGCGCTCCTTCGCCAGCTCGACCTCGAGATCGAGGGTGCCCTCGGGCGCGGGGCCCGCGTCGGGGACGACCAGCACGTGTCGGATGCTGGGCACCTCGGCGCGGAACTTCTCGAAGAGGCCGAGCAGCGATCTGTCGACGATGATGACAGTGTCCTCGGCGTGACGCGCGATGTAGGCGATCTCGCTCGGGTGCAGCCGCAGGTTGAGCGTGTGGATCACCGCGCCCATCGCCGGAACACCGAGGTACGCCTCGAGGTGGGCCTCGTGGTTCCAGCAGAGCGTGGCGACGCGATCGCCCGGCTTGACGCCGAGGCGCGTCAGCAGGTTCGCGAGCCGCGCCGCGCGCTTCACCGTCGCGCCGTACGTCGTGCGGTGCAGGGATTTGTCGGGTCGCACCGCCACGATCTCGGTGTCGCTGAACAGCGACGCCGCGCGGGTCAAGAGGTGCGTGAGCGTGAGCGGGAACTGCATCATGCGGCCGAGCATGGGCGCGAGGCTATCAGCGGCCCCGCGTCTTGGGCGCAGCGGACGGGACAGGTTTCTTATTGAAGATGATTTTCATTTTCTTTTGTACCGACGCTTGCTACGAGGTCCTCTCGAGAGCGCTGAGAGAAAGGACCTACGGAGATGCGAGCGAAGCAGCTGTGTACGCGGTTCATGACCCTGCTGGCGACGGTGGTGCTCGGGGCGTCGGCGACGGTAGGGTGTGGGGGAGACGACGCCGCGCCCGGCGCTGGTCCGAGCGCGAGCTCCGGCGGAGCGGGGGGAGGCGGCGGCGGCACGAGCGCCTCTGGGTTCTCCTCCACGCCCACCCTTCACACCGCGACGATCGGGCCGGGCGCTGGCCGGGCCTGCTACAGCCTGGGCAAGGCCGCGGAGGTTCCATGTGACGCCGCGGGCCTCGACTGGGATTGGATGGTCGAGGTCCAGGGCAAATCCTGGTCGATCTGGACCAACGGTGGAGTGTACGGCGCGGGGCAGGGGGCGACCTTCGGCCCGATGGATGAGGCGACGGCGGCGGGGATGAAATCATCCAGCGATCTCCCTGGAATGTTCGAGGACGAGCGCGGCGGCGCGTTCCTCGACGCCCGCTGGTACGCGTACGACGCGCTCGGTAGCCATGACATCTCGGCGAACCAGCGCGTCTACGTCGTCGACACCGGGACGGCTCGCTACAGGGTGCAGCTCCTCTCCTACTACGGCAAGGACGGCGCGAGCGGGCTGCTGAAGCTGCGGTACGGAGCGCTCGGCGGCGGCGAGGTGCGCACGCTGGAGGTCGATGCGCGGGCGGGAGGCTTCGGCGCCGCGGCGGACGACCCTGCCAACAAGTACACCTATCTCGATCTAGAGAACGGCCAGCTGCTCTCGCTCACCGACGCCGAGGCCCGCGAGCACGACACAGCGTGGGACCTCGGGTTCAAGCGCTACTCGGTGATCACCAACGGTGGCATCTCGGGCACTGGCAAGGTGACGTCGGCCGTGGCCGCCGCCCAGTCCCACCTCTACGATCCCGACGGAGAGCCCATCGCGAGCGCGTTCTCCAAGTTGACCGACGCGGACGCGGACGCCGTGTTCGCGTCGGTCGAGAGCGCGGACGGGCTCACGTTCAAGGCGGACCGCGGACAGCCGTATGTCATCAGCGACGGAGGAGCCCAGTCATGGTTTCGCTTCGAGCTGAAGGCCGGGTCTCCCACCTTCTTCGCGAACCCGTCCGTGTGGTGGGCCATCCGCTCGGCGCGCAAGGACGCCTTCGCGAAGCTCCACGTGACCGCGCTGGACGCCACGACCCACTCGTACACTGTCGAGATGTTCGTCGAAGGGGGGCCGTAGCCCCGGTGTCGCCGACGCCGAGCCCGGGCCGATGCGCACGGTGGCTGCTCGGGATGTGGCTCGTCTCGAGCGACGCCGGTGCGGTGTCGGGCAGCGTGGTGGACGTCGAGACCGGCGCGCCGATCGGGGGGGCGATCGTGCGCGTCCAGGCGACCACCGCGGTGACCTTCACCGACTGGCAGGGCAAGTTCGAACTCGACGTGCCGCCCGAGGGGGAGCGGCTCGTGGCGGGGGCCGTCGGCTACTATTATCAGGGCTTCGACGTCGGAGGCGCCGCCTCGCTGCGGTTCTCGCTCGAGCGGGTGCCGTTCGACGCGACGGCGCCTGTCTCGCTGCCAGATCCGCGGGAGTGCGCGGCGTGCCACCCGGACCAGTTCAGCGGCTGGGAGCGCTCGCCGATGGCCCACGCAGGGCGCAACCAGTGGGTGTCGGACCTCTACGACGGGACCGGGACGAGCCGCGGCGAGGGGGGATTTGTCTACAGGCGAGACTCCGTGTACGCGCCTCACAACCCAGGCTCCGAGTGCGCGGCCTGCCATGTCCCGGAGCGCTGGCTTGACGCTCCTGGCAGCGGGATGGCGCCGTTCTCCGCGGCGAGCACGCCGGAGCGCCGCGGCGTGAGCTGCATGGTGTGTCACCAGATCGCCGAGGTGCACCTGTCCCGCACCAATTTCCCCGGAGTCCACGAGGGCGCGGTGCGGATGCAGCGCGGCGCGGTGGCGCAGCTCGGCGTCCTCGGTGACGTCGACTTTCACTCACCGGGGCGGATGCGCGCCTCCTGGCAACCCCAGCTCCGCGCCGAGGTCTGCGCGGCGTGTCACCAGGACAGCAGCGACGTCGACGGAGACGGCACGTTCCGTGGACCCATCTCGGAGCCCACGTTCGAAGAGTGGCGTGCGTCGGAATACGCCGACCCCTCGAGCGCGCGCCACGCGACTTGCGTGGACTGCCACAGCGCCCCGCTGGACGCGCCGCGGGCGAGCCGCGTCGTGGCCTCCCCCGCGCGGCCGGCGGGTGAGCTCCGCTCGCACCTCTTCGAGGGGACGACGCCCGCGTACCTCGACGCGGCGCTGGCGCTCGAGGTCGGCGCGCTCCAGCGGCTCGACAGGCTGGAGGTCATCGTGCGCGTCACGAACGAAGGGGCGGGGCACCACGTCCCGACCGGCGTGACGATCAGAAATGTCATCTTGCTCGTCGAGGCCGAGCAGCGGGGCGCCGCGCTGGAGCTCCTGGACGGCCCGCGCGTCGAGCGCTGGGGAGGGGAGGGCGACCCGTCGCAGGGTGACTACGCGGGGCTGCCAGGGAGGGTCTTCGCGAAGATCAGCGAGGATGCACAGGGGCGTCGGCCGGTCTCGTTCACCGAGGCGGTGAGCATCCCGATCGACACGAGACTCCCCGCGCTGGCCACCGATGAGAGCCGCTACTCGTTCCGGCTGCCGACGGGAGGAGCGACGCGCGTGCGGGCGCGGCTGGTGTACCGTCGCGCCTTTCGCGAGCTCGTGAAGCAGAAGGCTTGGGAGCGAGACGGCCACGGCAACCCGCTCGCGGACGTGACCGCGCCTGACTTCGGGCACGTGATGGCGTCGCGTGAGGTCCACCTCCACGCGCTCGCGCCGGGAGAGCTTGCGGGGGGGTGCTCGATGGGCGCGAGCGGCGGCGGAGGCTGGGCGAGCCCGCTGCTGGCGCTCGGGCTGTGGGCTCGGCGGCGGCGGCGATGCCGAGGCGGCAGCACCGCGGGACCTCTCGCGTGAGCCCCACCACGTCGACGGGGACCAGCGCGACCCTGCCGACGTCGCCATCCGGCGTCGCGTCGGTCAACCCCGATTCACGCGAGTCCTCGGCGCCGCCCCCTCGAGGGCGAGCTGGCCGCACGCGGCCGCCACGTCGTCTCCGCGACGCTTGCGCACGAAGCAAGAGTAGCCTGCGTCGGTCAACACACGCTGAAACGCGGCCACGCGCGCGCGGTCGGGAGGCCCCAACGTCGAGGCGGAGATCGGGTTCATCGGGATGAGGTTGATCTTGACTGGCAACCCCGCGAGCAGCTTGACGAGCTTCTTTGCTTCGGGCGGCGAGTCGTTCTTTCCGCTGACGAGCGTGTACTCGATCGTGATGCGGCGGCGCTTCGGCAGGGGGTACGCGCGCAACGCGCCGAGCAGCGCCGCGATGGGGTACTTGCGGTTGATGGGCATCAGGCGCGAGCGCGTCTCGTCGTCGGTCGCGTGCAGCGACACGGCGAGGCCGATCTGCCCGCCGAAGTCCTCACCGAGGCGCGCGATCTCGGGCACGAGGCCCGACGTGCTCACCGTCACGCGGCGCGAGGAGAGCCCCACGCCGTCCGGGTGGGTCATCAGCCGCAGCGCGCGCCGCGTCGCCTCGTAGTTGTGGAGCGGCTCACCCATGCCCATCAGGACCACGTTGCGCAGCTGCTCTCCGGGCCGCAGCAGCTGCTTCGCGAGCAGCACCTGCCCCACGATCTCCTCGGGGCCGAGGTGCCGCTTCAGCCCGGCGACCCCGCTCGCGCAGAACGCGCAGGCCATCGCGCAGCCGACCTGCGTCGAGATGCACTGAGAGACGCGGACCACGCCTCCGTCGTCTTCGTCGTCGTCGTCGTCGGGCGCGGCGGCCGCGTCGGCGTCGTCGACGTGCTTGTTCTTGCCGGTCACGCCAGGGATGAGCACGCTCTCGACCGCCGCGCCGTCGCCCATCGTGACCACCAGCTTGCGCGTGCCGTCGACGCTCTGGCGCACGACGCCGACGGCGGCCGTGGGCCCGAGCCCGTCGTCGGACAAGGCGGTCCGCAGCGCGAGGGAGAGATCGGTCATGCGGGCGGGATCGGTCACGCCTCGCGCGTGGATCCAGCGGAAGATGGCGCCGGCGCGGAACGATCGCTCGCCGCGCGCCGCGACCCACTCGCTCCACTCCTCGGGGAGCCGCGCGATCGGGTGGAGCGTCGTCACTCGCTCTTCTCCGCGCGCTTCGCCTCGACCCAGTAGCCGTCGAGCACCTCGAGCGGGATCCCGCGCCCCGCCTTCCCGTCAGAGGCCTTCGGCCAGCCTCCGTGACGCTCGTTCACGCGGGCCTCGACGTGCGTGAAGCGCCGCGTGAACTTCTCGATCGTGCCGCGCAGCGCGGCCTCCGCGTCGACGCCCGCGTGCCGCGCGAGGTTGACGAGCGCGAACAGCGCGTCGCCGAGCTCGGCCTCGACGGCGGCGCGATCTCCGCTCGAAATAGCCTCGTCGAGCTCTGCCAGCTCCTCGGCGACCTTGGCCCGAGAGCCGCCCATGTCAGGCCAGTCGAAGCCGACCTTCTCGACCTTCTCGCCGACCCGCTGCGCGCGCAGCAAGGCGGGCATGCTCTTCGGGACGCCAGAGAGCAGGCCGCGCGCGCCTCGCTCCTTCAGCTTGAGCTGCTCCCAGTTCTCCAGCACCTCGGCCGAGGTGTCGGCGCGCCCGTCGGCGAACACGTGCGGGTGGCGGCGGACGAGCTTCTCGACGATCGCGCGGACGACGTCGTCAGGCCCGAACGCGCCGCTCCTTCGGCCGAGCTCGGCCTGAAACACGATCTGGAGCAGGAGGTCACCGAGCTCGTCGCGGTGCGCCTCCGGATCGCCGCCGTCGATCGCGTCGACGACCTCGTGCGCCTCCTCGATGACGTACTTGCGCAGCGACTCGAGCGTCTGCTCGCGATCCCACGGGCAGCCATCGTCTGCCAGCAGGCGCTGCATCAGCTCGACGAGGCGGGGAAACGACTGTCCTCTCTGCTCCGGGAGCGGCACCTGAGAGACGGGATCGAAGGGGCGGGGCATCTCCCGCGCGCCTCTACCACAAGAGGCGCCCGAGCGACGGCGCGCGCCGCGGATGATTCGGTGCGCGCCGCGAGTTCGCGGTAGTCTCTGCCGGTGACGCCGAACGAGAAATACGCGCGCCTCTACGCGACGCGCTTCGTGTTCCGACGCGTGGGGTGGATGGCCGCGGCGGCGGTCGGCCTGGTCGTCGCGTACCTGCTGCGTGGCGTGCTCTTGCCGCTGTTCCTCGCGTTCTTGCTCGCGTACGCGCTCGATCCCCCCGTCGATCGCCTCACGCGGTGGAGGGTGCCGCGCTCGCTCGCCGCCGTGCTCGTGATGCTGGCGATCACCGCCTTGCTCATCGTGACGGCCGTGGTCGCCGTGCCCTATTTCATCGATCAGTTCACCGACGCCGCGGCCGAGCTGCCTGGACAGCTGCAGGGGCTGCGCGACCGCGCCGAGCCGTGGCTCCTCGAGAAGTTCAACATGGGGATCCCTCACTCGTGGAGCGATCTCAACCAGAGCTACGGCGAGAGCCTCAAGCAGCGTGCGCCGCAGCTGTTTCAGGGGGCGATCCCGGCGCTCTTCGGCACGGTGAACTTCGTCGTGGTCGCCGCGGGCTCGCTCATCATCCCCGTGTTCGCGCTCTACTTGTTGACCGACTTCGACGTGATCGTGAAGCGCGCAGAGGTGCTCGTCCCGCGCCGGTACGCGAAGGCCACCAACGCGGTCGCCCGCGAGGTCCACTCCACGCTCGGCAAGTACGTGCGCGGGCAGGTGCTCGCCAGCCTGTGCCTCGCGCTGATCTACGCGGTCGGCCTCAAGATCGTCGGCCTCAGGCTGGCCATTCCGATCGGGCTGATGACCGGGCTGCTCGCCTTCGTACCCTACGTCGGGTTCAGCGTCGGCTTGTCGATGGCCATCGTGATGTCCCTGCTCGACTGGCACGGCCCCGGGACGCTGATCGGTGTCATGATCGTGATGTTTGGTGGGCAGATCCTCGACGGCTTCCTGATCACCCCGCGCATCGTCGGCGGCAGCGTCGGCCTCAGGCCGATCGAGGTGCTGCTGACGATGATGGGTGCGGGGACCTTGTTTGGGTTTCTCGGGGTGCTGCTCGCAGTCCCGCTCGGCGCGGTGGTGAAGATCCTGGTCACCCGCGTCTCCGAGGCGTACCTCGCCTCGCACTATTACAAGGCCATCCCTCCTGCAGCGACGCCCACTCCCTTTCCGCTGGCGACCCCGCTGCCCCTCGGCAGGAGCGGCGCCCCTTCGTCGCGCTCGCCGCGCGCTCCCGCGGCCGCGCCCACGTCCGAGCCGCCACCCAGCAGCGGCGCCGTGCCCCCCGCGCCCTCCGATCCACCCGACACCCCAGCGCCTCCCACCACATGAACCACCGTCTACACGCGGTCTCCCTCTTCGTCACCCTCGCCGCGCCGGTCGTGGCGCAGACGGCGCCGCCCACCGCTCCGACTGGCTCCGCGTCCGCGCCGGTCCCTCCGGTCCCTCCTCCTCCGTCATCGACCCAGCAGCCTCCTCCGCCCGCGCCCGGCGGACCGCCGGTGTATGGTCAGCCGCCGGGCCATGGGCCACCGCCAGTGTACGGTCAGCCGCCAGTGTATGGACAACCACCGGTGTACGGACCGCCACCTGGATATGGGCAGCCGCCTGCCTACGGGCAACCGCCTGGTTACGGACAGCCGCCAGGCTACGGACAACCGCCAGGCTACGGACAACCGCCAGGCTACGGGCAACCGCCAGGCTACGGGCAACCGCCAGGCTACGGACGACCGCCAGGCTACGGGCAACCGCCAGGCTACGCGCAACCGCCAGGCAACGCACAGACGCCCGGATATCCGCCGCCCGTCGCCAAGTAAGACCCGACGTCGCGCAA
>CAUJFL010000254.1 GCA_963169165.1 Myxococcota bacterium
CGCCCCGTCGGGCGCACCTGATCCTCGGCGAAGCGGATGCTCATGCCCTGCTCGGTCGCGATCAGGATCTCGCGGGTGCCGTCGGTCACCTCGGCCGACAGGAGCTCGTCGCCGTCCTCGATCTTGACGCCGATGATGCCCTTCTCCCTGAAGTTCTCGTACGCGAGCAGCTCGGTCTTCTTGATGAGGCCGTTGCGCGTGAGCGTGAGCACGAACTTGCCGTCGACGAGCTCGGGCACGATCGCGATGGCCGTCACCTTCTCGCCCGCCTCCATCCCGACGAAGTTGACGATCGCGCGGCCCTTCGCGTTGCGCGCGGCCTCGGGCACCTCGTACACCTTCTTGACGTAAACCTTGCCCTTGTCGGTGAAGAAGAAGACGAACGCGTGCGTGGACGCGACGAACAACCGCGAGACGTAGTCTTCGTCGCGGCTCGCGTGGCCGATGCGCCCCTTGCCGCCGCGGCGTTGCGCCGCGTAGTCGGCGGCCGGCGTGCGCTTGATGTACCCGAGGTGCGAGACGGTCACGACCATGTCGCGGACCTGGATCAGATCCTCGAGGTTGATCTCGGCCTCGGCGGCCACGATCTCGGTGCGGCGCGCGTCGGCGTAGCGCGCCTTCACGTCCTCGAGCTCGCCGACGATGACGTCGAGCAAGAGCGCCTCGCTCGCGAGGATCGCGCGGAGCTTCGCGATCTCCTCCGAGAGCTCGCCGTACTCCTTCGCGAGCTTCTCCTGCTCGAGGCCGGTGAGGCGCGACAGGCGCATCTCGAGGATCGCCTTGGCCTGACGATCACTCAAGAAGACCTGCCCCTTCGCCTTGGCCTCGGCGATCTCGGCCTCGGGGCGCCCGGCGCGGCGCACGTACGCCTCGAGCCCCGACAGCGGCAGCTTCATCAGGCGCGCCTTGGCCTCGTCGGTGTCGGGCGACTCGCGGATCGTGCGCACGACGAGATCGATCTCGGTCGTCGCCATCCCGTAGCCGACGTTCAGCTCACGCTGGGCCTCGGCGACGCGCAGCTCGTAGCGGCAACGCCGCGTGACCACCTCGCGACGGTGCGCGACGAAGTGCGCGAGCGTGTCCTTGAGGCCGAGGATCGCCGGACGACCGCGCACGACCGACAGGTTGATCACGCCGAACGTAATCTGCAGATCGGTCAGGCGGTACAGCTGGTTCAGCACGACCTGCGGGAACACGTCCTTCTTCAGCTCGATGACGAGGCGGATGCCGTCGCGATCGCTCTCGTCGCGGACCTCGGCGATCCCCTCGATCTCCTTGTCGCGGGCGAGCTCGGCGATGCGCTTCGTGAGGCGAGCCTTGTTGACCTGGTACGGGATCTCGGTGACGACGATCTGCTCGCGCTCCGTCTTTCCGCCGAGGGCGGGCTCGATGACCGTCTTCGCGCGGATGGCGAGGCTGCCGCGCCCGGTGCGATACGCCTGCTCTATCCCCGCCTTGCCGTAGATCGAGCCGCCGGTCGGGAAATCGGGGCCGGGCATGTGCGTCATCAGCGCCTCGAGCGTGATCTCGGGGTCGCGGATGAGCGCGATCGTCGCCGCGATCGTCTCGCCGAGGTTGTGGGGCGGGATCTTGGTGGCCATGCCGACCGCGATCCCCTCGGCGCCGTTGACGAGCAGGTTGGGCCACCGGGCGGGCAGGACGCTCGGCTCCTCTTCGTTGTCGTCGTAGTTCGGGACGAAGTCGACGGTCTCCTTGTCGAGATCGGTGAGCAGCTCGCCGGCGAGCCTCGACAGGCGGCACTCGGTGTAGCGCATGGCCGCGGGCGAATCGCCGTCGACGCTGCCGTAGTTGCCCTGTCCGTCGATCAGCATCGCGCGCAGCGAGAACGGCTGCCCCATGCGCACGAGCGCGTCGTAGACCGCGAGGTCTCCGTGCGGGTGATACTTTCCGAGGACGTCACCGACGACGCGCGCGCACTTCTTGTAGGCGCCAGACGCGTTGATCTTCTGCTCGTACATCGAGAAGAGGATCCGGCGGTGCACCGGCTTCAGGCCGTCGCGCACGTCGGGCAGCGCGCGCCCGATGATCACGCTCATCGCGTAGTCGAGGTACGACGTACGCATCTCGTCCTGCAACGACACGGGGACGCGCTGCTCGATGTTGCTCTCGGCCATCTGCCGGTCGAGGTAGTCGCAGTGTGAGCCGGTGGCAACGCGACGACGGCGCCTGGTGGCGTTCTCTCTGGCGCTCCACTAACCTCTGCCGCCCGATGCCGAACCGCCCCCTCCTCGCGCTGTCGCTCGCGTCGCTGTCGCTGCTCGCCGCGTGCGGCTCGGGCCCTCCCCGCACGCCCAACCCGAAGAAGCCGATCGCCGAGCGCCGAGCCATCGAGATCATCGCGCGCGCGATGAAGAAGGAGCGGCTGACGCCCGCCGAGGGGCGCGACGTGAAGATCCAGAGCGGCGCGACCGTGCACATGGACGTCGCCGTGGCAGACCGCAAGTTCGGCGTGGCCTACTTGACGGAGAACGATCTCGGCGCCGACGCCGACGCCATCCCCAAGAAGGACCCGAAGCGACCGAAGGCGCTCGTGCTCGCCGAGGGAGGCTCCAAGGTCGAGACCGACACCAAGATGCTGATCCTCTTCGACAAGGACTATTTGAGCGACGACGAGATCGGCGAGGACCACCAGAGCACGTCGATCACCGCCGAGGCCGCGCTCGAGCGCGACGTCCGCGACTTCGTGGTGCAGGCGAAGGCAAAATCCTGGGACTGACGTGGCCGACGATCGGGCCTACCTCCAGGCGCGCCGGGTCGCGAAGATCGCGGTCGCCGCGATGCTCTCGTCGATCGCCATCAACGCGACCGGCGACGTGACGCTCGGCCCGCCGCTGGGGGCGTTCGGTTTGTTGCTCGGCCTCTACGCAGCCCACAAGCTCGGACGAACGGGCGGACAGCGCTCGCCCCGATGAAGCGACTGCTGCACGTCGAGGACGAGCCGCTGCTGATCACGACGCTGCGGCTGCTGCTCGCGCCCGACTGGGAGACGGTCCCGTGCGGGACGGTGGCCGAGGCGCGCTCGGCGCTCGACGACGGCGGGCTCGCCGCGATCGTCTGCGATCTTCGCCTCCCCGACGGCAGCGCCGAGGATGTCTACCAAGCGGCGCTCGCCGGGCGCCCCGAGCTCGCCGAACGCTTCGTGGTGACGACGGGCGGCGCGACCAGCGACAGCGCGGCGCGGTTCCTCGCGACGCCGGGGCTCCACACGCTACCGAAGCCCTTCGACGTCGACGAGCTCACCGCGCTGTTGCGGCGCCTCACGGAGCGGTGATCGCGACGTCTCCCACGGGAACGAGGCCGTTGTTGCGCGCGTAGTGGGCGATCTGCACCTTGCCGCCGACGATCATCTGCTGCGGAAAGAAGCCGCTCATCATGTCCTTCACCGGCAGGGCCTTGCGGGTCCATGAGCCGTCCGCGCCGCGGGTCGCGACGCGAAGGACGCTGGCGGTCGAGTCCTGGTAGACGACGCGGATGGTGCCGGTCGCGTCGATCATGAGCGACGAGTCGTCTCCGACGATGTGCAGGCCATCGGCGAACGGGCTGCCGGGCTTCGCGGGATCGTCGCCCGCGTCGACGACCTTCGTCTCGGCGGGGGGGAGCGCGCCGCCGGTGAGCTTCGCGTAGGAGAGCGCCTCCTTGGTGCCGTCGACGTACGTCACGTGCCAGTCGCCCGCCTTGTCGATCGCGAGCGACGCGCCGATGCCGACGTCTCCGTTGTCGAGGCCCATCGTGTCCTGGCCGAGCACGAGCTTCGGCTCCCATTTGCCGCTCGCGCCCCTCTCGGCCTTCCACAGATCGCCGCGGACGCGGTCGTAGAACACGAGCCCGACATCCTTCTTGGAGGTGATCGCGGCGGACACGTAGAGGCCTGTCGCCTCGGGATAGGAGTCGAGGAACGTCGCGCTGCGGATCGGCTCGCACTTGGCGGGCGCGCCCATCGCGCCGGCGAAGCACCCCTCGCCGGACGCGCACTTGGGCGCGCAGGTGGTCAGGGGCTTCTCGCACTTGTTCGACGTCGCGTTGCACTTCGCGTCGGTCGCGCAGAACAGCGCGCGGCAGGGGATCGTGGGTGCCTTCTCGAAGACGAGCTCGGGGGCGTTCCAGTCGGCGGTCGCGCCGGGCTTCGAGGACTTGGCGCGGATGACCTTGATGTTGGAGGAGACCGACCCGTCGGCCGCCGAATCCATCGCGAGGTACGAGACCACCGGCTTGCCGTCGATCATCAGCAGCTTCGCGTAGCGGCCGTAGCTCGACTTGTCCTTGGTCTCGACGACGTGGACGGTCCACTTGGAGCCGTCGTACGTCGCGAACTTCAGCGAGGCCTTCGTGTAGTCGAAGTACGCGACCATCGGCTGGTCGCCGTCGCCGATCGCGATCGACGTCCAGAGGCCGACGTCCGGGCCCGCGTTGATGCGCCCGCCGCGCCAGCTGTTGGGATCGGCGAGGGTCGGGTCGACCGTCTCGGACGGATCGTAGCCGTCGACCGTCACCCACTTGACCTTGTCGCCCTCGACGGGGCCGACCACGAGATCGCCGAACGCGTGGCTGTTGTCGTAGTCGGCCTCGTTGTAACCAGCGACCCACGCCTTGCCCGCCGCGGTGACGGCTACCGACGTGTAAGAGCCGATGAGGCCCTGCTTGACGACCTCGGGCGTCGCGGGGGCCGAGCCGGCCACGGGCGCGCTGCCGCCCATTCCCGCCGCGCCGCCAGCGCCGCCTGCCCCGCCCTGCGCGGCGGGAGGCGTCTCGTCGGTGGTCGCGTCGCTGCTCGAGCACAGGCAGCCGGCCCACGTGCCCGACACCGACATCACCGCCGCGCCCGCGGCGACCTCGGCGAGGCGACGACGACGCAGCCGCAGGAACGACAGCAGCCCGGCGATCCCGAGCGCGCCGAACAGCGGCAACGAGCCCTGCGTGTTGCCCGGGACGGAGCAACCGCACCCGCCGCTGCTCGCGGGCATGCCGGTCTTGTCGGGCCGACCGCGGAGCTCTTGCGTCACCGTGCCGACGTGACCTTCTTCGTCGCGCACCTCGACGGTGAGGAGCTTCGCGCCCTCGACCGCGAGCCTGTCGAGCGCGGCGAGCGGCAGCCAGTCGGTGAAGGGGCCGTCGTCGAGCTTGTGGCGCCCCACGAGCGCGTCGGAGTCTGACACGATGTCGGTCGCCTCGACCCTGAACCTCTCACCGTCCCGGACGAGCGCGACGAGCGGCGGCTCGACGTCGACGATGACCGGCACCACGACCGGAGCGCCCTCGGTCTCTGGCATCCCGACCACGCGCGAGCGGACGGTGACGGTGTGCTTGGCCTGGATGCGCAGGACGTCGTCCTTCACGTGAAGCGACGCCGAGTCGCTCCACGGGTGCCAGACGCCCTTGTCGACCTTGTAGCTGTACTCGAGCTGGCGGGAGCCGTCGTCGACCGACGACGCGGCGAGCACGTCGATGACCGGCGCGTTCTCGGGGGTGAAGGTGCGCCAGTTGACGCCCTCGCGCGTGACGCGGCGATCGAGCACGACCGCGGTCGAAGTCGAGCTGGCCGTCGGCAGCGGCACCTTCGCTTCCATCATCATCGGCGAGGCGAGCTGCAGCGTGCCGAAGAGGCCGAGGTGGTTGAACGCGCCCTTCGACAGCTTGCGCACGCCGGGTGAGCCCTTGCCCTTCTCGCTCGGCGGGATCGTCAGCTTGACGCCGAGGCTGGCCGTCAATCCGCCGAGATCGATCGGGTTGATGCCGCCGAGGAACTGGCCCGCGAGGCCAGCGAGCAGCTCCTTGAAGCCGGTGCCGATCGTCTCGGGCTTCTCGGCGAGGAACTGGTTGTTGGTGACCGTCGCCGCCTTGACGTTGATCTTGTCGAGCATCGGCGTGAGCTTGCCGTCGGCGCCCACGTCGAGGTTGAGCGGGACCGTCATGTCGAGCGTGACGGTGAACGCGCGGATGAACCGGTCCGAGCTGAACACGTAGATGTCGAGCGCGAGCTTGTTGAGATCGACCATGACGTTGGCGTCGGTCGTCAGGTTGGTGCCGTTGCCGAACGCGACCTTCGGGGGCTCCTGCGGGCGAAGGATGATGCCGACCTGCTGGTTCTGCTTCTGCCACTGCAGCGTCTTCATCGACGGCGCGAGCAGCGAGAGCTTGCCGGCGTCGAGCATCGCCACGTTCTCGGTGGTGATCTGGATGCAGAGCGCGCCCGAGTTGTAGACGCCGCCGAGCGCGTAGTTCGCGTACGCCTCGCTGATGCCGAGCCCGAAGTGCGGTCCGTCGAGCGTCGACGGCCAGCCGCTGACGGTGTTGCCGAGCAGCTCGTCGGGCGTCGTGATGCCCGTCGGCTTCGCGAGCGCGACCGGCGTCACGCAGGTGGTCTTCGGGTTGGGGATGGCGCCACCCACCAGCGACAGCGTCGCGCCGGCGTTGGCCGGGTTCAAATCGCCGTAGGTGAGCGAGGGAGCGTCGGGGTTCGTGCCGAGGCCGCCGAGCGCGAACTGGAAGTCGAGGCCGCCCTTCGTGGTCGGCGAGACGCTCGAGAGCGCGTTGCCGAGATCGAAGTGGCCGTCCATGCCGAGCGAGGGTCCGACGCAGCTCTTGTCGGGGTAGACGCAGTTGCTGTTCTTCGGGTCCTTCGGATCCTCGGGGGCCGAGCCCGCGGGGCACGCGGTCGCGGGATCGTCGGTCGAGCCCTTCGAGCAGAGCGCGGTCGCGAGCTGATCGTTCAGCGGCTTCTTGATCTGATCGACCAGCGTGCCGAAGAGCGCGTTCTTGAGCGTGCCGAGGATGGGGTTCAGCACGCCGCAGAGGATGCCGCAGTCGGCGCCGCAGAGCTGGACCTGCTCCTGCTTCAGCTTCGGATCGAGCTTGAGGATCTTGATCTTGGACAGCCCGGTCGCGGCGCCGTGCGTCGGGTCCTTGTCGGTCTCGATGGAGATGTCGGCGTCGATCTCGACGTCGGCGAAGTTGACGCCGCCCGAGCACCCCGCGTTGCCGAGCGACGCGCGCAGGCCGATGCCGAGCGCCGTGACCGGGATGCGCTGCGCGCGGATCGGGATGGTCCCGCCCACCTTGAGGTTGTGCGGCGCGCCGCTGCTGAGCACGAGCTTCGACTTCGCGAGGCCGATCTCGATGATGCACTCGGGCGGGCTCGACGTCGTCACCGAGCCGTTGGGACACGCCTTGCCCACGCCGCCGAGATCCATCGGGCCGCCGCTCGCGATCGGGAACTCGAGCACGCCGCTCGCGTTGCTGCCGCCGACGAGCGGCCCCGCGATCGTGCCGAGGTTGTCGGAGAGGAACTTGAAGCCCTTGTCGGTGAGGCGAACCGACGCCGAGTTGTCGATGCGCTCCTCGGCCGGAAAACCGTTGGGCAGCGGGGTGACGCCCGCGCAGCCAGAGTTGCAGCCACCGCCGCCGCCGCCGCACGCGACGAGGCCGAACAGCGAAGCGAAGACGATCTTCTTGAGCAAGCGAGCCATCGAGACCTCCGGGCGTGAAATGGGCGAGAGCCGCCTTACGCATCAAGGTACGCGGCGGCTCCCGGTGCGATCAAGCGACAAAGGCGCGAATCGACGGCATTTTTACACGGAACCACGATCTTGACGCTCGAGGTGGAACGCTCGCGCGGCCCGCTCAAATGGCGGAGAGCCGCCGCGCGCTCTCGCACACGGCGGCCCTCGGGCGAGACGAACGACTAACTTGCAGCTGTCGTTGATCTTGACCGACGACGCGGAGAGCTCGGTGCCGAGCAGGTATGCGTCGCAGTCCGGCGTGCCCGAGCACGCCTTCAGGCCGCTCGACGAGAAGTCGGGCTTGCCCGAGGCGCTGCTGAGGTCGACCTTGCCGTCGGTGCCGCGACGGCAGCACTTGAACGCCGCGTCGTCGGGGCACGGCTCGCGGGTGTTCGACAGGAACGAGCAGAGCGACTGGCTGAGATCGACGATCTTGACCTTGTCGGCCTCCTCCGCGGTGATGTAGCCCTCGAGGTCGGCGCCCTTCTCGAACTGGAACGCCTCGGGATCGGCTGGGTTGCTCGACGAGGTCTGGCAGTCGGAGTCGAGCTCGCCCTTCTCGCCGCGGAACCGGCCGATGCAGTTGCCGTTCTCGGTGAGCGTGCCGTTCGTGATCTTCACGCCCTGGAGCGGCAGCAGGATCGGCGTCGTCTTGCCCTCTTGGTCGAGGAAGATCGGCACCGTGAGCGCCTTGCCCTCGCCTGTCGCGAACGCGCCCGTGGCGGCGTCGTAGGTGATCTTGATCGTCTGCGGCGCGAGCGAGCTGCCGCCGATCGACTCGTCGAGGAAGCAGAAGCCCGCCGCTGGATCCTTGACCGGGCGCGCGCCGCCCGTGCGGAGGGTCGCGTTCGCGGGATCGGTGACGTCGAACTCCATCAGCCAGTTGAACGTGCCGGCCTTGGAGCCAGGGTTCAGGTGGCACGCGGCGTTGTTCTGGATCGTGACCGCGGGGCCGATGATCGTGAAGTTGATCGTCGTCGAGGCGAGCGCGGCGGGCTTGCTGACCTTGAGCTGGCTGATGCGCAGCGTCTTCTTCTTGGACGCCGAGTTGTCGACCATCGCGAGGCACTTCGAACCCGGGATCGTGCACGACGGATCGGTCGGGTAGCAGCCGCCGAGGTTGGGCTGCGTCGTCGGCGGGGGCGCGCCCCCCTCATCGCTCTTCTCCGAGCTGCAGGCGAAGGCGACGGTGGCCGCGACGAGCGAGAAGAGGACGGCGATCGGACGGGAAGTGCTCATGTTGAAATCTCCTTGGGATAGCTGGAAAGCGGTGGCGCGGGCCGTGGGGAGGGAGGGCTCATGGCAGGGGCCCGCCGCCAAAGTCTTGTAGCTTACGAAATGCGTCGAGTCGTGTCGCGATCTCGGCGCGGGTCAGGGTCGCGAGGCGCCCGGTGCCGACCGCCTCGACGCAGAACGAAGCGCACGCGGACGCGACCATGATGGCCTTGCGCATCGCGAGCGGAGAGACGTCGCCGCTCAGCGCGAGGTGACCCAGCAACCCACCGGCGAAGCTGTCCCCCGCGCCGGTCGGATCGACGACGTCTTCGAGCGGATAGGCGGGCGCGAAGAACGCTCCCTCGGCGTCGAACAGCAGCGCGCCGTACTCACCGCGCTTCACGATGAGCTGCCTCGGGCCCATCTTGAGCACGCCCGCCGCGGCCTTCGCGACGTTGTGCTCGCCGGAGAGCTGGCGCACCTCTTCTTCGTTGATGACCAGCAGATCGACGCGCTTCATCATCGCGGCGAGCGCGGCGGGCTCGCCCTCGATCCAGAAGTTCATCGTGTCGGCGACCACGAGCTTGGGGCGCGACACCTGATCGAGCACGCGCGCCTGCAGGGCGGGGTGGATGTTGCCCAGAAGGACCAGCGGGCTGTCCTGAAACGCCGCCGGGATCTTGGGCGAGAAATCGGCGAAGACGTTGAGCTGCGTGTCCAGCGTCTCGCGCGACGAGAGGTTCTCGCTGTAGCGCCCGGCCCACCGGAAGGTCTTGCCGGGCGCGCGCTCGACGCCGTCCGTGTCGGCGCCGCGCGCGCGGAGCGAGGACAGCTCGGCCTCGGGAAAGTCTTCGCCCACGACGGCCACGAGCCGTGCCTTCGCGAAGCTGGTCGCGGCGTAGGCGCCGTAGGTGGCGGAGCCGCCGACGACGTCTTTGAAGGCGCCGCTCGGCAGCTCGAGATCGTCGAACGCCATCGAGCCGACGATGAGGATCGGGTGAGTGGACATGAAGGCGCGCCTCATCGGCGAGGCGGCCCTCGGGGTCAAGCGCGACGGCCTGCGTCGCGCGAGCTCGCCCCGCTCACCGGCCCGTCATGCGGGTCCACTCGAGCAGGACCGAGCCGGTGAGCGCCAGGATGGCGAGGACTGCGAGCACAAAACTCCCCAGCTCCGACGGCGCGCCGTGAGGGTCGCGTGCGGTTCGGGACATCTCGGTTCTCCTTCCCCTACCCCGTTGGGCCTCGATTCTCGGCCTCGCCACGAGGCGCGACCGGCGGAGGCGGACGCCGGTGCCCCGACTAAGCGGGGCTGCTTCGAGCGCTCGTCGATGCTGTCGGCGATGCCGCCGAGCAGGCTGGCGGTGCGCTTCAGCGTCTCGGAGCCGGCCTCGAGCGACGAACGCGCGATGGTCAGGCCGTGCGTCGCCCAGAGCGCGCCGACCCCGAAGAGATCGCGGACGAGCTTCTCGGTGCTGGGGTTGGTGGTGGTCTCGGTCTCGGGGGTGGTGGTGGTCTCGAGGGTCATGATGGTTCCTTGGGTTGGTTGTTGGGTTCTGGTTCGGGCTTCGGCAGACAGGCTCCGCACACGATCACGCGGCGCGCGGGATCGGTGGTCATCCCCAGCCAGCCGCTCTCGCCTCTGCGCAGCGACGACTGGCATGCGGTGCACTCGGTCGGCATCGCGAGGACGAGCGGCTGGAAGGCGAGGACGTCGTCGAGCGGATCGAGCTTCTTCAGCTTCGACTGGAGGTTCTCCCGCTCGTTGTGCACGACCGCGACGACGTCCTTCAGGCGGTCCTCGACGGAGCCGGTCGCGCGGTCTGCCATCTTCAGCGCGTCCTCGAGGATGGCGCGGACGACGTTGGAGACCGGCACGCGGAGGTTCTTCGCGAAGCGCTTCAGCTCCTCTTCGAGCACCGCGGGCACCCGCGTGTGGAGCACCCGCTCCTTGCGCGGACTGTCCGGGGGCGCCTCGTCTTCTGCGGCGTCGTCCGGCGGGGCGGGAGGCTTCCGTGTCACGGCGTGATACATGTATCACAACGCTCGACAGGTCAAGGGCTGGTCGTCGCTTTTTTTCGATAGAGTGCGCCGGATGGCCGAGATCGACTGGGCGAGCGCGGGTGCGGAGTCTGTAGAATTGTTCAAGTCTCTGCTGCGCATCGAGACGGTGAACCCGCCCGGCAACGAGCGCCCCGCGGCGGAGCTGATCGCGAGCGTGCTCGCCAGGGAGGGGATCGAGCACCGGCTGGTCGAGCGCGCGCCCTCCCGAACGTCGGTCGTCGCGCGGCTCCGCGGCAACGGGAAGCACGCGCCGCTCCTGCTCAACGGCCACCTCGACGTGGTCCCGGTCGATCGCGACAAGTGGCTGCACGAGCCGTTCGGGGCCGAGGAGCACGACGGCTGCATCTGGGGGCGCGGCGCGATCGACATGAAGAACATGGTCGCGATGGGGCTGATGACGCTGCTGCTGTTGAAGCGAACGGCCGCCGTGCTCGAGCGCGACGTGATCTTCGCCGGCGTCGCCGACGAGGAGGCCGGCTCGCGCGAGGGCGCGCTCTATCTGGTCGAGGAGCACCCGGAGCTCGTGCGCGCCGAGTACGTGCTCAACGAGGTCGGCGGGCACACGCTGCACATGGGAAAGAAGCACTTCTATCCGGTGCAGGTCGCCGAGAAGGGCATCTGCTGGTTCGAGCTCGTGGCCGAAGGGAGCCCCGGGCATGGTTCGATGCCCCGCCCCGACAACGCCGTCGTGCGGCTCGCGCGCGCGCTCGAGCGGCTCGGCTCGACGCGGCTCCCGCAGAAGAACGTGCCGGTCGTCGAGCGCTTCCTGCGGACGATCGCCGGGGGCGCGCCGTTCCCTCAGAGCAAGGTGATGCCGCTGTTGCTCGAGCCGCGGCTCGCCGGGCACCTGCTGGATTTGATCGAGAAGAAGGACGTCGACCGCGCGATCGGCATCAACGCGATGCTGCGCAACACGGCGTCGCCGACGGTGCTGTCCGCGGGAAAGAAGGTCAACGTGATCCCGTCCGAGGCGCGCGCGCAGATCGACGGGCGAGTGCTCCCGGGCACCGCGATCGCCGACTTCTTGCGCGAGGTGCAGGGCGTGGTCGGCGACGACGTGAGGATCAACGTGCTCGATCGCCACGACGGCACGACGTTCGGAACCGACACGCCGCTGTACGAGCAGATCCGCGCGACGCTCGCGCGCCACGATCCGGACGGCGTCGCGGTGCCCTACATGATCCCAGGGTTCACCGACTCGTTCGCGTACGCGAGGCTCGGCGCGACCTGTTATGGCTTCTCGCCGGTCAAGCTCGGCCCTGACCTGAACTTCACCGGGATGTACCACGGGCACAACGAGCGCATCCCGAAGGACGGATACCTGTGGGGGCAGCGCGTGTTGTTCGAGCTCGTGCGCGATTTCGTCACGGAGAAACCGTGACGCGCGTCGCGTGGCTGACGCTCTCGCTCGCGGCGTGCGGCGCTCCCGTCGCGCCGAGCGTCGCAGCGCCCCCGGCCCCGGCCCAGACGTCGGCCACGCCCCCGGCGAGCGCGACGCCGGCACCGATCGCCTCGGCTGCGCCGGTCGAAGAGGAGCCGCGTCTGCCCGACGGCTTCGACGTCGATGGCGCGGCGCTCCCCGACGGGGCGGTGGCGCGGTTCGGGAGCGAGCGCTTCCGCGCGGCGAACGATCGCGCGCGCGTGCTGTTCGACGCCGCGGGCACGGCGCTGGTGGTCGATCACCACGACGGCGTGGTCGAGCTGCGGGAGGTGGTGAGCGGCGCGGTGCGACGCGCTCGTCCGTCGGCGAAGATGGGCGCGGTGTCCCCCGACGCCGAGGTGCTGATCACGAGCCAGCTCGAGCTCGTCGGCGTCAAGGACGGCGTCGTGAGGCGCACGCTGGCGCTCCCGCGACGCCGCGAGGTCGACCGCAAGGGGAAGGCGCGCGAGGTCGTCCCCATCGTGCGGGCGATCTTCGCGAGCGACGGCGCGCGCGTGGTGGTCGTCGAGACGAACGAGTCGGTGCTCGTGTTCGACGGAGCGGGGGGCGCGCTGAAGCACACCCTGAAGCTCCAGCCTCCCAGCGGCAAGCGCGCCGGCGTCGCGCTCCTGTTCGGGCCGTCGCTGCGCGTGCTCTCGCTCGCGCGGAGCGGCGCGACGCTGCTCACCGAAGAGAGCGGCGGTGAGCTCGCCGCGGTGTCGCTGTTCGGAGGCCCGATGCCGACCCCGACCGCGACGGCGTGGGACCTCGCGACCGGCGCGGCGGCGCGGCGCGCTCCGACCAAGGGTGACCTGGAGCGGTGGCTCGCGGTGTCACCCGACGGCGCCGCGCTGCTGCTTTCCCGCGCGGAGCGCACCCTCTTGATCGACGTGCGCACCGGCAAGGAGCGCGCCGCCCTCGACGAGCGCGACGCGCCGACGAGCGGCTCGTTCTCGGCCGACGGCAAGGTGGTCGCGCTCACCCGAGTCCGCTCGATCACGCTCCGTGACCTGGCCGGCGGTGAGCTGCGCTCCTTCGAGCGTCGCGCGAGTTCCGTCGGGCTCTCGTCGGACGGCGCGAAGCTCGCGACGCTGACCGGGCACGCGCTCGCCGTGGGCGAGACGCGAGGCGCGTTCGACGATGGGCCGCCGTCACACGAGGACGCGGCGCGAGACCTGGCGGTCGCGCCGGACGGTCGCCTGCTGGCGACGCTGGCCCCCGAGGGGCTACGTTTCTGGGACGCGCGCACCGGCAAGCACCTCGGGCTCGCGCCGCTCGGAGACGGCGGGCACCTGGCCTTCTCGCCGAGCGGAGACGGGCTCTGGCTCGCGCACGGCGAGCACCTGGTCTTCGCCAACCTCGGCGCGCGCGCCCCGTTGCGCGAGGTCGCGAAGGCCAGGTCGCCCATCACGGCCCTCGCGGTGAGCCCGCGCGGAGACTGGGTCGCGTTCGCCCGCGCGAGCACGACGCCGGACCGCGTCGCCATGGTCGACGTGTCCTCTCGCGCGCTGACGATGCTCGAGGTGCCGTTCGCCGACCCGGACGCGACGTGGCGTGAGGGGGTGAGGGCGATCGTCCCCTCGTCTGCTGGCGCATACCTCGTCGTCGCCACGCCGACCGCGGCGCAGGTGTTCCGCGCGGGAGACCACAAGCTCGTCCAGACGGTGCGTTCGACGGGAGAACACGCCTGGGAGGACGCCCTCCCGCTGTCGGGCGGTCGCGTGTGGCTGGCGGGGCGCGAGCACTTCGCGATGGCGCTCCCGAGCGGAGAGCTCACCCCCCTGCAGCTCCCCACGTGCGTTCGGCGGGCGAGCGATCCTGCGTCGGATCGTGTGGCCTGCGCGAACGGCAGGCAGCTGCGGATCGTCGACGCGGCGACCGGCGCGGTGCTGCTCGACCGCGTGTTGCCCACCGAGGTCCGAGCGGCGCCGCGGTTCATGCCAGGCGGCGCGAAGGTGCTCACGTTTCATCGCAACGGCGTCGGGCTGGCGTGGACGGTGCCGGTCAAGGCGGGGGCGTCACCGACACGGTGACGGAGGCCGCGCGAGACGCGGTCCCTCGCGGCCCGTCGACGCGGGCCAGCGCGGACGCGACGCAGCTCGCGAACGGCCCCGTCGGCGCGACCGTGACCCCGCCCACGGAGCCGTCGGCGGCGAACGTGAGCTGAGCGACGATCACCACGGCGGGCTGTCGTCCCACCGCGCAGGCACGCAGTCGTGGCAACGCGCGGTTCACCGCGAGGCGGATGGGCGCGAGATCGGTCTTGGCCTGGACGTGGGTGATCGAGACCTTCGCCCGAGGAGGACCGCCCGCGCCGAGGCCGATCGTCCCGAGCCCGCCGAGCCCGCCGACGGTCGCGCCGCCGCCGCCGACGACTCCGCCGCGCAAGCCGAGCCCCCCGAAGGCGCTGGCAGAGCCGATCGAGGGCGCACCGACGAACAGGTCGGCCAGCATGCCGCTCTCTCGGTGCACGGCGAGCTTCGGTCGGAGAGGGTCGAGCGCGGCCATCGCGTGGTGCGCGCGGACCTCGGGATCGAGCGTCACCAGCGCCGGGGTCTCGGGCGCGACCGGAGCCGACGACGCGACGGAAGCTACCCAGCGAGGCGCGGTCGGCTCTGCGACGGGCGCGGGCTCCACGGTCGCGCGCGGGGGCGGCGCGGTGGTCGCGGCGCACGCAGGCGCCAGCACGCCGAGCACGATCGCGAGGCTCGCCGCACGCCGCGGCCGCCGCGAGCCGTGTCTCGATGACTGGGGTCGAGCTGCCTGCACGGCGCGCAGCGTCTCACCGCGAACCGCGAACGTCGAGCACGTCGTCAAGGTCGGGGCCGTCGCGGCAACGCGGGTCGAGACGCGACGGCGACCACGGCCTGCTCGCCGCCCCTGGCCCGCGTGATGGAGACCTGGGCGCCCGCCGGGCGCGCGAGCCACCGGGAGAGCGTGGAGTGACCGACGCCGCACGCGGGGCGCCCGTCGATCCGCGTGATGCGATCGCCCACCGCGAGGCCGTCCGACCGGGCCTCCGCCGAGGCGCGCGCGACGACCGGGCACCCGCGCGCATCGAACGAAACTGACACCGGCACACGCGCCTCGGGCTCGGAGTTGGGCAGGATCGGCCACGCGAAGAGGCGCGCCGAGCTCGAGTCGAGCAGCACGCGATGCCGCAGCCAGACGTCGTTCCCCACCGCCCCGTCCGGGCCGCCGCCGGGCAGCGGGGTGTACATCGCGGCGAAGGTGCCGTCGTCGCGGGACACGAAGACCGCGTCCCCGAGCGGCGCGCCCGCGAGCCGCAGCGGAGCGCGGACGACACGCTCTGCCGCGTGCGCGCCGGCGATCATGTCCCAGTCGCCCGCTGCCACCTCCGCCCACGGCAGGCGCTCGGTGAGCGGCGCGAGCGCGCGGTCGTGGAGCATCCCCGCGGTCGCGCCCGTGTCGACGAGCAACTTCAAGCGCTCGCCCCCGACGTCCGCGAGCACGAATCCATAGCGCGCGCCGTAGGGAGCCTCCTCGGCGAGCTCGAGCGGGATGGCCGCGGGGTCGTCCGCCACATCGAACGCGCCAGGCTCGCCGAGGCCCAGGCGGCGCGCGGTCGGATCGAGGCACAGCCGCCGCCGGGAGAGCCACCCCGCGCCTATCTGCCCGTCAGACTCGCCCGGGCGCGCGCGGCCCACGATCGAGGACGGAGAGTCGTCGACGAGCACCCACGCCGCGCCGTCGGGCATCGCCGAGGTCCGATCACCGACGCGCAGCACGCGAGGCAGCGTCGCGGGGTCACGCACGCCAAGGCGCGAGGCCGAGCGCGCGAAGAGCGCCACCCCGATCGCGTTGCCGCCCGTGTCGACCATCAGCCTCACCCTCGACGGTCCACGCGGCGCCTCGACGACGGCGTCGACGAACACGCGCCCTCCCTCCACCACGACCGGCCACGCGTCTGGCCCATCGCACAACGTGCGCGCCGCCTCGTCCGCGGTCACCACCGGACGCGCAGGCGCGCACCCGGCGATCGCGACGACGAGCGCGACCGCCGCCGCCTTCACTGCGGAGGCGCGGAGGAGCCGACTCCGCCGCGCGTCGCGGCCTTCGCGGCGCGCGGAGCACGCGAAGGAGGCTCGACGATCTCCCCGCGCTCGTAGACCACGACGTCGCGCGCGCGCGGCAAGAACGCGTCGGGATCGTCGAGGCAGAGCGCCTCGCGGAGCACGTCGTCGACGTGCTCGACCAGCACGAGCCGCAGCGCCTCGAGCACCCGGCGGGGCACGTCGGAGAGATCCTTCTTGTTCTCCTTGGGCAGGACGACGGTGGTGACGCCGGCGCGGTGGGCGGCGAGCAGCTTCTCCTTGAGGCCGCCGATCGCCAGCACGCGCCCCCGCAGGGTGATCTCGCCAGTCATTGCGACGTCGTGTCGCACGTCGTGCTTGGTGAGCGCGGAGACGAGCGCGGTCGCCATCGTGATGCCGGCCGACGGGCCGTCCTTGGGGATGCCGCCCTCGGGGAAGTGGACGTGGACGTCGAGCTTGGTGTGAAAGTCGGGCTCGAGGCCGAGCGGCCCGCTGCGCGAGCGCACGTAGCTCATCGCGGCCTGCGCCGACTCTTGCATCACGTCGCCGAGCTTGCCGGTGAGGATGAGCTTGCCCTTGCCAGGCAGGATCGCGACCTCGGCCGGCAGCAACTCACCGCCGAACGACGTGACCGAGAGGCCGTTCGTGAGCCCGATCTCGTCGGCCTCTTCGGCGCGGCCGGGGCGGTACTTGGGGACGCCGAGGTACCGCGGGATGTCCTGAGCGCCGACGGTGAACGCCTGCGACGTCGAGCCCTCCTTCACGACCTGGCGGGCGATCTTGCGGCAGACGCTGCCGATCTCTCGCTCGAGCGTGCGGACGCCGGACTCGCGCGTGTAGTGGTGAAGGATCGCCCGCACCGCGCCGTTCGAGATCGTGACGTCGACGCTGGAGATGCCCGCCTCCTCGCGCTGTCGCGGGACGAGGTAGCGGCTCGCGATGTGGAGCTTCTCGAGCTCGGTGTAGCCGGACAGCTGGATGAGCTCCATGCGGTCGAGCAGCGGCGGCGGGATGTCCCCCATGGTGTTCGCCGTCGTCAGGAACATCACGTCCGAGATGTCGTAGTCGAGATCGAGGTAGTGATCGTTGAACGAGTCGTTCTGCTCGGGAT
The DNA here is from genome assembly GCA_963169165.1 of Myxococcota bacterium. Taxonomy (GTDB): domain Bacteria; phylum Myxococcota_A; class Polyangia; order Polyangiales; family Polyangiaceae; genus JADLFU01. The sequence continues at coordinate 17,380 of CAUJFL010000254.1, forward strand.
CGAGCACCTCGAGCAGCGCCGACGCCGGATCTCCGCGAAAATCGGACGACATCTTGTCGATCTCGTCGAGCAAGAACAGCGGGTTGTCGGTGCCAGCCTTCTTCAGCGACTGGATGATCTTGCCGGGCATCGCGCCGATGTACGTGCGACGGTGGCCGCGGATCTCGGCCTCGTCGCGGACCCCGCCGAGCGAGAGCCGCACGTACTTGCGCCCCGTCGCGCGCGCGATGCTCTTCGCGAGGCTGGTCTTGCCGACGCCAGGCGGGCCCACGAGGCACAGCACCGGCCCCCGCAGCTTGCGCGTGAGCGTCTGGACGGCGAGGTGCTCGAGCACGCGCTCCTTGATCTTGGCGAGGCCGTAGTGGTCTTCGTCGAGGATGCGCTCGGCGTCGGCGAGCGTCACCGCGTCCTCGGTGCGCTCGCCCCAGGGCATACCCAGCACCCAGTCGAGGTAGTTGCGAACGACGGCCGCCTCGGCGCTCGTCGGGTGCATCAGCTTCAGCTTGCGCAGCTCGCGCTTCACGCGGTCGCGCGCCTCCTTCGAGAGCTTCTTCGTGCGCGCGAGATCTTCGAGCTCGGTCAGCTCGTTGCGGTTCTCGTCACGCTCGCCACCCAGCTCCTTCTGGATGGCCTGCATCTGCTCGTTCAGGTAATATTCTTTCTGCGTCCGCTCCATCTGCTTCTTCACGCGGGAGCGGATCTTCTTCTCGACCTGCAGGATCTCGATCTCGGCGGTGAGCACCTTGAAGAGCTTCTCGAGGCGGCGCTCGGCGCTCTCGGTCTCGAGCAGGTCTTGACGGTCGGACAGCTTGAGCGTCGAGAGGTTGGCCGAGATCACGTCGGCGAGGCGCGACGGCTCGTCGATGTTGGCGACCGCGGTCATGACCTCGGGGGCGACCTTCTTGTTGAGCTTTACGTACTGCTCGAAGGTGTCCTGGAGCGAGCGCATCATCGCGAGCGCCTCGACGTCGCCTGGCTCGGGCTCGACGAGCTCGTCGATCTCGACCAGGAAGTATGGGTCTTCTTGCTGGTAGAGGCGCGTGCGCGCGCGCGCCTTGCCCTCGACCAGGACCTTCACGGTGCCGTCCTGCAGGCGCAGCAGCTCGCGCACGAGCCCGACGCAGCCGAACGTGTAGACGTCGTCGGGGCCAGGATCGTTGACCTTGGCGCTCTTCTGCGCAGCGAGCATGACCTCCTTGCCGCCGGCCATCGCCGCGTCGAGGGCGATGATGCTGCGCTCGCGGCCGACGAAGAGCTGCGAGAGCATGTGGGGGAACAGCACGATGTCCCGCAGCGGGAGGAGCGGCAGGCTCCGGGGAGGCTTGTTGTTGGGCATGACGAAGGACCTGGCGCGTCCGGCGCCGCAGCCTAATCGCTGAACGAACGTCGGGCCACCCATACGGGCGCTGAAGACGCGGGGTTCAGTGCTCGGCGGCGTACGCCTCGAGCGACTCACGGCTGATCTCGACGTCGACGACGCCCTCGCGCTCGAGCTTCGCCTGGCACCCGAGGCGCGAGGTCGAGCGCACGTCGAAGGCCTTGTCGAGGATGTCGTTCTCCTCGTCTTCCATCTCGGACAGGAGCGAGTCTCCGGCGAGCACGTAGACGTGGCAGGTCGAGCACGCGCAGACGCCGCCGCAGAGCGACCCCTCGGGCGCGCCGCCCTCGTGCGCGGCGTCGAGGATGCTCGCCCCGAGCGCGACGTCGACCTCGATCCCTTGCTTCACGAACCTGACCTTGGCCATATCTCCTCAGCTCCGCTCGGCGGCGAGGTGGGCCTCGATGCCCTTCGCGCCCTCCACGGATCGCTCGACCTCGCCGAGCTGCTTGCCGCCGATCGCGCGCGCGATCGCGGCGTCCATGCGGCGACCGGCGAACGCGTGCGTCGCGCGCTCGAGGTCCTCGTTCGCGAGGTGGATCAAGCTGGCGTTCGCGCAGTCGAGCGCCGCGACGAGCGCCGCCATCGCGGCCTCGATCTGGTCGCGCTCGCCCGGCTCGAGCAGCGCGGCGTCGGTCGCGAGCGCCTGGCGCGTCACGGTAAGCACCTGCTCGGACTCGATCCGCGCCTCGGCGAGCCGCCGCGCGGCGAGATCGTCTTCGCCGTGGTCGAGGGCCGAGAGCAGCATCTGCTCGATCGCGTCGTCGTCGAGGCCGTACGTGGGCTTCACCTCGACCCGCTGCTCGATCCCCGTGGTCACCTCGCGCGCCGATACGTGCAGCAGGCCGTCCGCGTCGACCGAGAACGTGACCTCGAGGCGCGCCATGCCGGCGGGCATCGGCGGGATCCCGCGGAGCGTGAAGCGCGCGAGCGAGCGGCAGTCGGCGGCGAGCTCACGCTCACCCTGCACGACGTGGAGCTCGAACCCGGTCTGCCGATCGGCGTAGGTCGTGAACGTCGAGCGCGCCTCGGCGGGGATCGTGGTGTTGCGCGGCAGGATCTTGTCGACGACGCCGCCCATGGTCTCGATGCCCAGCGACAGCGGCAGCACGTCGAGCAGGAGCACGTCGTCGACGCCGCCCTCTCCCGCGAGCAGCTCGGCCTGCGCCGCGGCGCCCAGCGCGACGACCTCGTCGGGATCGAGCTCGCAGAGGGGCTCGACGCCGAACAGCTCGCGGACGTATGCGCGCACCGTCGGAGAGCGCGTGGAGCCGCCGACGAGGATCACGCCGGTGAGCTCGGTCGGCGACAGCTCGGCGTCGCGGAGCGCGCGGCGGCACGCGACGCCGGTCCGCTCGACGATGGGCCGCAGGATGCCGTCCAGCTCTGCCCGCGTGAGGACGAGCGGCGCCGAGCCCTCGCGCGGCAGCGACAGCTCGACCTCCGCGTGCTCGGTCAGCGCGTGCTTGGCGCGGCGCGCGAGATCGAGCGCGAGGCGGCGGACGTCGGGTCCCGGCGCGGTGACGCCGAGGGCGGGCAGGACGCGGGACTCCGCGATGGCGCGGTCGAAGTCGTCGCCGCCGAGCGCGCTGTCCCCGCCCGTCGCGCGGACGTGGAACACGCCGTCGTCGAGCCGCAAGATCGTGACGTCGAAGGTGCCGCCGCCCAGGTCGTAGACCGCGAACGTGCCGTTCTGCTTCTTCTCGAGGCCATACGCGAGGGCGGCCGCGGTCGGCTCGTTGAGGAGCCGCAAGACCTCGAGCCCCGCGAGCTTCGCGGCGTCCTTGGTCGCCTGTCGCTGCGCGTCGTCGAAGTATGCGGGCACGGTGATCACCACGCCGCCGACGCCGTTGAGCTCTTCTCGCGCGCGCGCCGCGAGGACGCGGAGGATCTCGGCCGACACCTCGACCGGCGACACGACGCGATCCGCGACGCGAAAGCGCACGACGCGCGAGTCGGCCTCGGAGGTGGGGGGCTCGAACCTCAGGCTGGAGAGCCTCCTGGTCTCGGGATCGTCGGCGCCGCGCCCCATGAAGCGCTTCACGCTCGCGACGGTGTCCTCGGGGTGGGCCGACTGTAGCCGCGCCGCCTCGGCGCCGACCACCACGTGCCCCCGCGCCCCGTAGCTGACGACCGACGGGACGAGCGCGACGCCGTCGCAGTCGCGCAGGCACTCGGGGCGACCGTCGCGGACGCAGGCGACGAGCGAGTTGGTCGTGCCGAGATCGATGCCGATCGGTCGCGGCGCGGCCTTCGGGTCGAAGATATCGAACAGCACGCTCACGCGTCGGCCTCTTCTTCGATCGCGCGGACCTCGTCGAGGAACCGCGCGAGGTAGCGGAGCTCGGCGACCAGCGGGACCGCGTCGTCGTCGCGTCCGGCGCCGAACGCGGCCGCGAGCCCGGCGATCACCCTGTCGCGACGGGCGCGCACCTCGTCCGCCATCCCGCGGACCCTGCCGAGATCGCTCGCGGCGCGCGCGGCGGCGAGGCCCTCGCGGAGCTCCATCACGTCCATCAAGAAGGCAGGCGACGGCGCGGCGCGGTCAGACGCGCGACCGCCTCGCGCGAGCATCGCCTCGGCGCGGCGGACGGGATCGCGCAGCGCGCGGTAGGCCGCGTTCACGTCGACGGCGAGCGAGAGCGCGCGCCTGCGCTCGGCGGGTGACCTGCCGGCCTGGCGGTCGGGGTGCACGACCTTGGACAGCTCGTGGTACCGCGCGTCGAGCGCCGAGAGATCGAGCCCGTAGGTGGGCGTGAGGCCGAGCGTCACCCAGGGATCGGACAAGGCGTCGCGCTCACTTCACGGTGAAGGAGTGCCCGCAGCCGCACGACGCGGCCTCTTGCGGGTTGAGGAATTTGAACCCCGACTTCATCAGCGTCTGCTCCCAGTCGAGCGTCGTGCCGGCGAGGTACACGAGGCTCTTCTTGTCGACGTACACGCGCACGCCGTCGAAGTCGAACACGCGATCACGCTCGCGCGGCGGATCGTCGGAGAACTCGACCACGTACCCGAAGCCCGAGCACCCGCCGCCCTTCACGCCGAGCCGCAGCGCGGCGTCGGGCGTGCCGCGCTTCTGCAGGCGGGCCTTCGCCATCTCGACCGCGCGCGGCGACAGCGTGACCGCGAGCTTGGACGCGGGGGGATCCTTGGGGGACTCGGCGGTCATCATGGTCAGCCTCCTTGCAGCGCCCTCTTGGCGGCTTGCTTCTGCTTGAAGTCGGCGATCGCGCTCTTGATGGCGTCCTCGGCGAGGACCGAGCAGTGGATCTTGACGGGGGGCAGGTTGAGCTCCTCGGCGATCATGCTGTTCTTGATCGTCTCGGCCTCGTCGACGCGCTTGCCCTTCAGCCACTCGGTCGCGAGCGACGACGACGCGATCGCCGAGCCGCAGCCGAACGTCTTGAACTTGGCGTCCTCGATCACGCCCTCGTCGGAGACCTTGATCTGGAGGCGCATCACGTCGCCGCAGGCGGGCGCGCCGACGAGCCCCGTGCCCACGTCGTCGGCGTCCTTGTCGAGCGTGCCGACGTTCTTGGGGTTCTCGTAGTGCTCGATGACTTTTTCGCTGTAGGCCATGCGTCGTCTCCTCGGCTCAGTGGGCAGCCCACTCGATGCTCTTCAAATCGATGCCGGCCTGGGCCATCTCCCAGAGCGGGCTCATCTCGCGCAGCGCGTGGACCTTGTCGGTCACGAGCTGCCCCACGTAGTCGACCTCTTCCTCGGTGGTGAAGCGCCCGAGGCCGAAGCGGATGCTCGAGTGGGCGAACTCTTCGTCGACGCCCATCGCGCGCAGCACGTAGCTCGGCTCGAGGCTGGCGCTGGTGCACGCCGAGCCGCTGGAGACGGCGACGTCTCGGATCGCCATCATCATGGCCTCGCCCTCGACGTAGGAGAACGCGACGTTGAGGTTTCCCGGCAGCCGCGCGGTCGGGTGGCCATTGAGCGTGACCGCCTCGATCTGGAAGAGCTTCTTCGCGAGGCGCTCGCGCAGCGTCGTCAGCCGCATGGCCTCGGCCTCGCCCTCGGAGGTGGCGAGCTCGGCCGCGCGACCGAAGCCGACGATCCCCGGCACGTTGAGCGTCCCGGAGCGCATCCCGCGCTCGTGGCCGCCGCCGTCCATCTGGGCGACGAGCCGCACGCGAGGCTTCGAGCGGCGAACGTACAGCGCGCCGACGCCCTTCGGGCCGTACATCTTGTGGGCGCTTATCGACGCGAGATCGACGTGCATCTTGGCGACGTCGAACGGCACCTTGCCGACGCCCTGCACGGCGTCGCAGTGCAACAGCACTCCGCGCTTGCGCGTGACCGCGCCGATCTCGGCGATGGGCTGCACGGTGCCGACCTCGTTGTTGGCCAGCATGATCGAGACGAGGATCGTCTTGTCGGTGATGGCGCGGGCGACGTCGTCGGGCGACACCATGCCCTGCTTGTCGACGCCGAGGTAGGTGACCTTGAAGCCCTGCTTCTCGAGGCGCTTGCACGAGTCGAGCACCGCCTTGTGCTCGATGGCCGAGGTGATGATGTGGTCGCCCTTGTCCTTGTAGAACTCGGCGACGCCCTTGATCGCGAGGTTGTCCGACTCGGTCGCGCCCGAAGTGAAGGCGATCTCCTTGGAGCTGTCGGCGCCGATCAGCCTGGCGACGCGCTCGCGAGCGACCTCGACGGCCTCCTCGGCGCGCCAGCCGAAGACATGGCTGCGGCTGGCGGCGTTGCCGAACGTCTCGCAAAAATAAGGCAACATCGCGTCGAGCACGCGTCGATCGAGCGGCGTCGTCGCGTGGTAGTCCATGTAGATCGGCAGCGTGGGGGCCATGTCTCAGCTCTTCTCGGGGGGGTGAGCGACGGCGCGCGGTCCGGTGTGCGCGGCCGCGACGAGCTCGGGGGGAGGTCGGCAGTCGTGGAGATCGCACGACGAGCACGCGTGCATCAGGCGGGCGGGGTCGCACGCGTCGCAGGTCTCGAGATACGAGAGGCTCATCGCCAGCTCGCTCTCGAGCGCGCGCAGCCTCGCGATCTGCGCCGCGGTCGCCGCGAGCTTCTCGCGGTAGGTGTCGCGCAGCAGCTTCATCGCGGAGGGCGCGGAGGCGGACTCGTCGACGTTCTTGATGATCGACTGGATCTCGCCGAGCGAGAGGCCGAGATCTTGAAGCTTGGCGATCCAGCGCACGCGCATCACCGCGTCGGCGTCGAAAAGCCTGAACCTGCCCTTGGACCGCGCGCTCTTCAGCAGGCCCAGCTCTTCGTAGAGGTGGATCGCCCTCACGCTCCGCCCCACCTCGCGCGCCAGATCGCCGACCTGGAGCGGGGCTTGGTCTTCGTGCCCTTCGCACGAGGCGAGCGGCAGACGGAGGCGTGAGGCGGAGAGGCTCATATCCAACCCTTACGTGCGGGAGAGGTTGAGCCAGCTGTAGTTGTTTCTCGCCGCGCGTCAATACCCTCACGCGTACGTAAGGGTTGGTCACTCGCGGCCGAGCGCCTGGATCGGGTCGAGCTGCGCCGCGCGACGCGCGGGGAAGAACCCGAACACCACGCCGATGCCGGTGCTGGTGGCGACGGCGATGAGGACGGCGGAGCCGCCGACGCGGATGGGCCACCCGCTGACGGTCGCGAGCCCCCACGCCGCGAGCACCGAGAGCGCGATGCCGGAGAGGCCGCCGATGAGCGACAGCACGACGGCCTCGATCAAGAACTGCACGAGGATGTCGCCCTCACGCGCGCCGATCGCCATGCGGATGCCGATCTCGCGCGTGCGCTCGGCCACGCTGACCAGCATGATGTTCATCACGCCGATGCCACCGACCAGGAGGGACACGGCGGCCACGGCGAGCAACAGCACGGTGAGCGACCCGGTGATCGCCTGCTGCGCGGCCTGGAATTCGGCCTGGCTCCTGACGACGAAATCGGGCTCCTGACCCTCGCCGATGTGGTGCCGTTGCCTCAGGATCGAGGTGGTCTGCGCGACCGCGCGGTCGGTCGTCTCGGCGCTCGTCGCGCTCATCATGATCGCGCCCGCGCGGTCTGGCGGGGAGTAGCTCACGTGTGATTTGTAAGTTCCGAGCGGCATGATGGCGACGTCGTCCTGGTCGCCCCCGAAGGGCGCCTGTCCCTTCGTCTCGAGCACGCCGAGCACCTGGAAGGTGTGGCGACCGATCCGCAGGCGCCGCCCCACGGGATCGAGCGTGCCGAACAGGTTGGTCGCGAGCGACGAGCCGAGGACGCACACCTTCTCCTTGAGCGTCTCGCTCGACTCGGGCCACGCCTCCCCGCGGGCGAGCCTCCAGCTGCGCACCTCGAGGTACTCGGCGGTCGAGCCTATCGCGTTCGACGCGACGCTGCGCCCCTCGTAGACAGCCTGGATGGGCGCGCGCATCACGGGGGCCCACGTCTTGACGCTGGTGGCCTCGCGGCCGATCGCCTTGCCGTCGTCGATCGTGAGCCGCGCGCCGAGCCCTTGCTGACCGCGCGCTCCGGACGCGTTGGCCGCGGTCGGGAACACGATGATCACGTTCGAACCGAGGTTCGAGATCTGTCCCCCCACGCTCTCGCTCGCGCCGGTGCCGATCGCGGTGACGACGCACACCGCCATCACGCCGATCAGGATGCCGAGCACCGTCAACGTCGCCCGGAGCGCGTTGCGGCGGATCGCGCGGAGGGCGAGGAGCAGGCCGCTGAACATCCGGGGCTCGCGCGTACCACGGCGTGGACGGGGCGACGCGCGAGGACAGTGAACGAGGGTTCACCGCGCGCGTCGCCGACCGAAGAATTCGGCCGAGCGGGCTGGCGTCGAAGTTGCTCTGCTCGGCGCACCATGCGCCCTCTGCGTCTCCTCTTCGCCCTGCCGCTCGTGCTCGCCGCCGCCTGCGGCCCCAAGGAGTCGACCGACATCGCGCCGTTTCGCCAGGCGATCCCGAGCTCGAGCGACGTCAAGGCGAGCGATCCGACGGGGAGCTCGGCCGCGCCGACCGCACAGGACGCGCCGGGCGTGGTCGGCCAGGCGCCATCGGTACAGTACGCGAAGCTCTACAAGCTGACGCGCGGCCTCTACGACGTGGTGAACTATGGGTCCGCGGCCATCCTCGGCTCGGTGTGGTTCGTCGCGCACACGCCGCCGACCACGCTGACCGACGGCGAGGCGGTGTGGGGACCGGCGAGCGAGCCGCTCCACCCGGCCGAGTACAGGCTGCGCATCTCGAAGGTCGCCGAGGACACCTACGACTGGGCGTGGGAGGGGCGTCCGAAGGGCACGATCGAGGAGTTTCGTGCGGTGGTGAAGGGGCGCGGCTACGCGGACCGCGACGCGCGCCACGGCACGGGAGACTTCTCGATCGACTTCGACACGGCGAACGAACTCGATCCCGCGCGGCTCGGCGGCGACGACGACAGCGGGATCGTCGCGATCGAGTACGACATCCGGGGCGCGCCGATCCTCGGCGGCCCTCGCGACATC
>CAUJFL010000255.1 GCA_963169165.1 Myxococcota bacterium
GTCACGCCGAGCGCCGCGCCACCTGTCGCGCCGAGCGCCGCGCCACCCGCCGCGCCGAGCGCCGCGCCACCTGTCGCGCCGAGCGCCGCGCCACCTGTCGCGCCGAGCGCGGGCCCACCCGCGCCCCCGGTCAGCGCCGCGGCCCCGCCGGAAGAGCCTCCCGCACCGGAGGAGCCACCACCACCACCACCTCCCCCTCCTCCGCCCCCGGCTCCGTCTGCCACCGAGGCGCCCAGGCCCGCGCCGAGACCGCCCGCGCCGCCTGCCACACCCGCGCCTCCACCCAGAGCTCAAAATCCAACACAGCCTGCAGCGGCCGCGCCGAAGCCCGCGCCGAAGCCCGCGCCCGCGAAGCCGTCGGACGACGACGACACCGACGGACTGTTCGGGCCGTTTCGGCTCGGCCCGGTGGTCGGCGTCGGCGTGCCGAACCTGCTCAACTACGGCGTGACCGCGAAGCTCACGCGCTTCCTCGGCTTCGGCGTCAACGCGGGGATGATCCCGAAGGTGAAGATCAGCCTCTATGGCGACGCCACGCTGTCGTACCAGGAGGTCGACGCGTACGGGCGACTGTACCCCTTCGGCGGCGCCTTCTTCCTCGGCGCGGGCGTCGGCTACGTGACCATGAAGGGCACGTTCGCCGACACGGTCGATGTGCCCGACCTCCCGCAATACATGATCCCCGCGCAGCGCGTGGCCGTCTCCAGCGAGGCCGAGATCAAGGAGATGATCCTGACGCCGCAGCTCGGGCTGTTTCACACGTACGGCTCGGGCATCAGCCTCGGGATCGACGTCGGCGCGCAGGTGCCGATCGCGCCGAGCCAGATCAAATTCAAGACGAAGCTCCCGCCGGGGATCCCCGCCGAGTACGCCGATCCCGCGAGCGCGAAGGTGCGCTCGACGCTCGAGGCCGTCGGCAAGCAGATCGTGCCGACGCTGAACCTCCGCCTGGGCTTCTTGCTGTGAAGCGCTGATGGCGCCTCCGCTACCGCCTGGTTACCGCGCGCCGCCGCGCCCGAGCGCGCTCGACGTGCTTCGCACCGCGCGAGGGGTCGTCGTCGACATCGCGCCGGCGTTCACGCGGCTCGCGCTCGGGGGCGCGGGTCCGGGCTCGACGACGACGACCGAGGAGGGGCTCGCGACCGCGCGGCGCGTGTTCGGTCGGGCGCTCGTGCGACTCGGCGTCGAGCTCTCCGTACATCGCGCCGAGGCGCTGCCGCGCGAAGGCGGGCTCGTGCTGATGTGGAACCAGGAGTCACACCTCGATCACCTGTCGCTGCCGGTCGCGATCCCGCGGCCGTTCTTCTCGCTATTCAACAACGCGATCGCGCGCTTCCCCATCTACGGCGCCCACATGCGCGCGACCGGGCACGTCCACGTCGACCGACACGACGAGCGACAGTGGCGCGCCGCGATCTCGGAGGCCGCGCGCCGCGTCCACGACGGCGAGGTCGTGCTCGTCAGCCCCGAGGGGACGCGTAGCTGGGACTCGCGCCTGCTCCCGATGAAGCGCGGCGCGATGCAGCTGGCGATCGAGTCTCGTCGCCCGACCGTGTGCGTGACGGTGATCGGTGGCCACGCGCGGCTGCCGCGCGGCAGCCCGGTCGTGCGCGCGGGGCGGCTGAAGCTCGTCTTCTCCGAGCCGATCCCCTCGGGCGATGATCCCGACGCGCTGGCGGCCACGGTCGCGCAGACCTTCACCGAGCTGAAGGGACAGTGGGCGTGAGCGTCACCGCGCGCGGCCGACGACCCGCACGGCGGACGCAGGCAGCCGACCGACGCGGTCGCCCCATCGCACCGTGAGCTCTGCGCCGGCGCGCCCGAGCACGTCGACGCGCGCGCCCTCGGGGAGCTGCGTCGCGCCGGGTCCGTCTGCGCCCGAGAGGCGCGCGACCTCGTCGACGACGACGCCCACCTCGACCGTGGCGCGCGTGTGGCGCAAGACGGCGAGCGCGCTCGCGGACGAGGCGAGCAGCACCGCGGCCACGGACGCGATGACGTACGCGCTGCGGGTCGCCCTCGGCAGGCGCCGGAGCGGCCAGGCGACCGCGATCGCCACCGCCGCCAGCACCGCGACCGCCTCCCAGGCGCGCTCGGGCATCACGGCGGCCGCGGTGCGTGAGAGGCCTGGACCCTCGACGACGTCGACGGTGCCCCCCGCGCGCGCCCGCCGTCGCGCGGCCTCGGCGCGCACGAGCTCGAGCGCGCGCGCCGCGTCCGCGTCGTCGTCGCGCAGCAGCAACGTCTCCTCGAACGCGGCCGCCGCGCGCCCGAGATCGCCCGGACGGGCGTCGGCGCTGCGCGCGCGCCGCACGTACGCGACGCCGCGATCGAACGCGAGGTCCGGGTGTGAGAGCCCCCGGTCGGCGGCGGACTCGGCGAGCTCGATGGCGTCGCGCACCTGCCCCCGCGCGAGGGCCGCGTCGAGCGCGCGCAGCGCCTCGTCCTCGGCGCTCACCTCCGCGGCCTCTTCAGCAGCGACGAGGCGAGCTCGAGCGCGCGCGCGTGTACGGCCGGATCGAGCGCGCCGCCCGAGTAGGCGAGCGCGTCGATCGCCGAGAGCGTGTCGCGCACCTCGGTCGCGACGTCGTCGGGCAGCCCCGCGCGGATCATCGCCGCGACGGCCTCGGAGGCGGTGAGCCCGCGCAGGACGGCGCCGCTCGCGGCCTCGACCGCGAGCTGGAGCGCGTCGCGTCCCTCGCGCGCGCGCGCCTTGTCGTCGGCCGCGGCCTTCGCGCGCGAGAGCGCGGCGCGCGCCTCTTCGGCCGCCGTGAGCACGCGCCCTCTTCGACGGTCGCGCGCCGCGCGGAGCCCACGAGCGCCGAGATCGCCGAGCCACGACAGCGCCGGCAGACCCAGCACCAGCCCCCAGAACCAGGGGCGATCTCCGAGCGGGACGCGCGCGTTCGGTGTGCCGCGCGAGGTCGAGCGCGCGGTCAGCGCCCCGAGCGGATCGCTGGAGGACGCAGGCGCGGGCGCGGGCGCGTCGCCGTGCGCCTGGACCACGCCGAGCTTGGCGGTCGCGGTGCGGTACTGGCCGAGCCGCACGTCGAAGAACGGCAGCGTCACCTCGCCGAGATCGATCGTGCCGCGCGCCTCGAGCTGCGCGACGTACGAGAACGAGCGGCTCCCGCTGACGATCCCGGCGGCCGCGTCGATCGACTCGCGTGACTCGGCCTCGGTGAACGTCACGCCCTGCAGCTCTGGCATCCGCACGCGGGCGGGCACGTTGCCGTTGCCGCGCAGGAGCACCTGCACCGAGACGCTCCCGCCGACCGGCACCGCGCGCGGCTCGACCATGGCCGACAGCGTGTAGCTGCCGACGTCGCCCATCACGTAACCCGCGGGCCGCCCCGAGGTCGGCGGCTCCTCGACGTGCACGGTGACCGGTCGCGACGCGCGCACGAGCCCGCCGCGGATCCCTCCGCCGCGAAAGCCGGGGCCCACCAGCGTCACGGTCATCGGACCGATCTCGAGCTCGCCCGCGTGCAGGGGGAAGAGCGCGACCCTGCGGATCAGCTGCACGCTCCAGCGCCCTCCGCCGAGCGTCAGGTGCTTGGCCTCGCCCTCGCCTCCTGGGATCGGGCGCAAGAAGAAGTCGGGCGTCGTCGGCTCGTGCGGATCGAGCGGCTGGAACACGCGCGGCTGCGCGTAGAGGTAGACCGACGCCGTCACCTGCTCGCCGACGATCGCGCGCGGCTTGTCGAGCACCGTCCGCAAGAACGCGGTCGGCTCGAGCGGCGCGTCGAGCGCGAGCGAGGGATCGATCGGCGGCGGCTCGGGCGCGGGGCGCTCGTCGACGTCGGGCGCGCCGAACGGGAACGAGAACCCGAGCCCGAACGGATCCTGCGCGTGCCGCTTGCCGCGCAGCCTCGGTCGGTTGGTCGGCGGGTGCGCGACGACGCGCAGGCTGCCTGCGAGCTTCTTCTTGCCCTCCCAGCGGAACGAGACGGGCCCCACCTCGAGCGCGCCGGGTCGCGTCGGCGTCACCTGCCACGTCGCCGTGAACCCCGCGCGCCGCGACACGCGCCCGTTGACGATCGACATCTGCGACCGCGTCGCGACGCTGGGCCCGTCGACCGTCGCGTTCGGCACCTTCGGCAGCGTCGGCCCGTCGACCGCGCCGCCGTCCGCCATCACCGTCAACG
>CAUJFL010000256.1 GCA_963169165.1 Myxococcota bacterium
AGGCCATCGTCGACCGCATCCTCGAGCGCGGTCGCGTGCTGCGCCTCGACGGCCCCTCCGTGCGCACGAAGCACTTGCCCGCGGACGAGGCCGGCGGCGACGATACGCGCGGCGACGAGGTGCTCAGAATTTCCGGAAAGAGGGTGTCAGAATTTCCGGAACCACCATGTGGGACCGCGAGATCTTGCAGGACGCCGGCAAGGTGAGCGCGGAGTGCGGAAATCGGCGCATCGTGAACGCCGAAATCGGCGCATCGTGAACGCCGAAATCGGCGCATCGTGAACGCACCCCGGCGGGGAGCGGTGACGCGGCCTGTCGGCTCTGAGACCAGGACCACGAAGGAGGTGCCTGGATGGCAACGGAGAGTACGACGAGAACGGCCGCGAGACTGCGCGGTACGAGAGTAAGATCCCCGCGCCGTTTGGCATCAACCTGGCCCCAGCCGTGGCTGAGCGGCGGTGTGCCGCTCCGCTCCGCGCCCGCTCGTCCGTCGCTTGACGCGCGGCCGCGACGGCCATGAGCCTCGGGCCCGATGGCCCCGCGATGACAGCCGAGGTGAACTACTATTCGACGCTCGGCGTCGAGCGCACCGCCGACGCCCGGGCGATCAAGAAGGCGTACTTCGCGCTGGTCCGTGTCCACTCGCCAGAGGCCGATCCCGAGGGCTTTCAGCGCCTCCGCGTCGCTTACGAGACCCTGTCCGACCCCGAGCAGCGAGACCGCTACGATCACGCCGAGCGGAGCTTCTCCGAGCTGGGCGACGCGATCGGCGCGCGGCTCCGCGCGATCGACGAGGCCGCGAAGGAGGAGCCCCCCGAGGCGATCCTCGAGCGCCTCCGCGTGCTCGCTGAGGACCACCCGTCGTCGCGGACCGTTCGCGAGCGGTACGCCTTCGCGCTCATCGCGCACGGGCAACACGAGGCCGCCCTGACAGAGCTGCGGTGGCTCGTCGCGCAGGAGCCCCTCGGCGGATGGCTGTTTCACGAGGGCGTGACGCTGGCGCGGATGGGCAGGTTCGCCGACGCCGAGGCCCCGCTCGCGCGCGCGCTCGAGCTCGATCCGTCCGCGACGCGAGCGCGCCTGGCGCTCTCCGAGGTCCTGACCGAGCTCGGTCGACCCGAAGAGGCGATCGCGCTCCTCCGGGACGGCGTCGCGCGCGTCCCGGCCGACGGCCCCGAGCTCCTCGCGCTGACGTTCCGTCAGGCGGAGCTCACATACCACACGGCCTCGCGGGCCGACGCCGTCGCCCTGCTGAAGGCGCTCGTCGAGAGGGCGCGCGCGGGGGACGAAGAGCGGAGGCGGTTCGTCGCCGGTCAGCTCGCGAGCCTCGCGGCCAGGTTGTTCGCGAAGAGCGAGGCCGAGGCCGCCAACGAGGCGCTCGCCCTCGCGCGCGAGTGCGGGTCGGCATCCGCCGTCGAGCGGCCGTATCCCCTGTCGACCAAGCTGTCGGCGTCTCGATTGTCGGAGACGGCGCGCGCGTGGCTCGCCGGGCTGCCGACCGGGCCCACGACGCCGACGGTGGTCGAGGCCGTCTGGGCTCCACCGTTCTTCATGACGGTGCTCGGCATGCTCGGCGTCTTCGTCGCGGCCATGCTCGCGAGCGGAGGCAAGGCGGTGTGGCTGGCGGGCGGGGTGGCCGCGTGCGGGGGCGCCGCGCTCGGTGATGGCCTGCGACGAATCCGCGCCTGGCTGTCCGGGCCGCTGCGCGGCTTCCTGACGGTGCATCCGTTGTGGATCGTGCGCGCGCGCGGCGACGTGCTGTCGGTCTACTCGCTGTTCGGCCTCGCCTCGACCAGCGGCTCCCACCAGCACACGAACGGCGTCTACACGCACACGTCCATCGTGCTGACCTTCGGCGACGTGTCCCCCGTGTCGATCACGGTGAAGATCCGCGACGCGGGCTACGCGCAGGCCTGGCTGACGCACGTGTGGGAGACGCGCGGTCGCTCGCTCGAGCTCTTGTCCGAGGGGTTCCTCGAGGCAGAGGGGGCCGTCGACCTGCTCTCGGCGGGGGACGTCGAGGGCGCGGCGGCGGCCGGGGGCGTGCCGACGCCGTGGCGTGCGGCGCGCTGGGCGCTCGTCGGCGCCTCGCTCGCTGCGCTGCCCGTGGCCTCTCTCGCCTCATGGACGATGGCGGAGCGCGCGCTCGCCGTGGCGCTCACCGACCGGTCGCCCGCGGTGGTCGCGCGGGCCGTCCGCGACGCCGTCGTGTCGAAGCCGCGGGGCGCGGCCGCCTTCGCCCACGCACCTTACGAGCGCGCGCGCGCGCGGCTCGAAGGGTCGCCGCTGGTCGGGGTCGTCGCTGATCTCGAGGGGGCGGCGGCGGTTGGCCTCGACGTGCGTGTCGAGCCGACGCCGAACCTCTCGGGCAAGCTGGCGAGCGCGCTCGACCTCGGCGTCGCGGCGCTCGGCGCGTCGGAGGTGCTGCGCGTCTCCGCCCATGAGCCCGGCGCGACGCTGGAGCTGCGCGGTGAACCCGCGCCAGGAGGCGGGCGGTGGTGGTGGCGCGCGCGCACGTCGGGCGGTGGGACACGCGAGCTCGCGACGCTGACGACGTCGTGGTCGCCCGGGTCGGAGCCGACCGCGCGAGAGACCGAGGAGCTGCTGGCGCGCGCGCTCGGCGCGCTCGCGTTGCCGTATGCGCCCAGGAGAGCTCCGTGAGCCGACCCACCACGCTTCGCCGGGACGAGCGGGGGGCCATCGTGTCCTTGGTGCTCATCGCGGTCGTGCTCGCGGCCCTGTTCGCGTCCGTCGAGCTTCGGACGTCCGTCTACCTGGTCAACGGCCTGTCGAGCCCGCTCGCCTTCGAGATCGGGGACGAGCGCGTGAGCGTTCGGCCCGACACGCACGCGGTCGTGCGCCTGCGAGCTGGCGCCCACGTCGCGCGGATCGTCGCCGAGGACGGCCGCGTGGTCGACGAGGTGCCGTTCATCGCGCCGAGGTTCTACGACGCGGTCGTGGTCAACCCGCTCGGGGCCGCGCTCGTCTACCTCGAGCGCGTCCGTTACGGCGTGAAGCCGGGATCGCCCCCCGACGTCGAGCTCCACGGTGGAGAGAGGATCGTGCTCGCGCGTGATGTACAGGATCCGTTTCGGCCGCCGCCGACGCAGCTCCGCGCGAAGCGAGGCGAGCGCGTGCGCCGCGTACACCTCGACGTCGCCCCGGGCGGCGCTCAGCGGACGATCGCGCACCTGCTCCAGAGCGGCGAGGGGGGCCGCGCGCTCGCGCTGGCGACGTCGTTGCACGAGGCCACGCCGACCGACGCGTCGCTGAGAGCGTTGATCGACCTGGCCGGGCCGAGCGTCGGCCCGTCCGGCGTGCGCGCGATCGTGGCGCGCGAGCGCGCGCGTGGGCGCTCGAGCGAGCTCGGTGAGTCGCGCTACGACGAGGCGATGGGCGCGCTCGGGCGGTACGACGACCTGCTCGCCGAGCGCCGCGCCGCCGTCGCCGCGCGCCCCGACGAGCCGGCGACGCGGCTCGCGAGGGTGGCGCCGAGGGACGAGGCGCGCGCGCTGTTCGACGAGCTCGTCGCCGCGCACCCGGCAGACGCGGATCTCGCGATCGCGGCCGCCGAGTTCGCGCTCGCCGACGACCGCCCAGCGGACGCCCTCGCGCGCTTCCAGGTGCACGGCTCGTCGCCCGCGGGTGTCCGTGCGCTCGAGGTGCACGCCCGCGCGCTCGCCAGGGTCGGCCCGCCCGAGAGCGCGCGCGATTTCCTGCTGGCGAACCTCGGCGCGAACCCGGACGAGGGCGCCGCGCGCTTCGCGGCCTCGCTCGCGCTGTTGCCCGGGGCGGGGCGCGGCGCGCTTGACCTGCTGGCGAAGCTCGGGACCCCGGCGCGCGTCACGCTGCTCGCCGAGGTCGGCGCGCCCGCCTCCGTCGACGCGGAGCGCGATCGTCAGCTGGCCGCGGCCGTCGCCTTCATCTCGCGCGCGGCGACCGATGTGCCGGGCGCGTGCGAGCTGTGGGATCGCGAGCTCGAAGACGGCGCGCGCGCGCTCGTCCCCGCAGAGACCCGGCTGTGGCTCTCGCTCGAGGCCGCGCGGCGCGGGCTGTCTCTGTCGATCGACCCCGTGCGCTCCTCGCCGTCGCTCCCGCTGCCGATGACCGACGTTCTCGCGTACGTCGCGGGCGGCGCCGAGCCGCCCCAGCTGTTTCGTGTGCGCGCTCCGCTCCGGGCGCTCATCGAGGTCAGCCGCGCGCGGTCGCTCGCTGCGGCGGGGCGCCCCGTGGGCGACGCCGAGGCGCTGATCGCGCGGCTGTCACCCGGCGAATCCCTCGCGCGTCGGCTCATCGACGCGGACGCGCGCGAGCGGACCCGGCTCCGCCCACCACGCTGAGCGTCACGAGATGCCGTACTCGGCCCGCAGCTCGGCGAGCGGGCGGCGCATCACGGGCCACGGATCCCAGCCGTCGACCGGGTCCACCTTGCACGCGACGCCGCGCTGGAGCGCCGCGAGCATCTGCGCAGGATCGAGCTGGCCGCGCGACCCCTCCGCCACTGGTGACAGCGTCAGTCCCAAATGAAATTCGGCGATGCCGAACATCAGGAAGGAGAACGGATCCTTCTCCTCGCGCTGGCACCCCGCGTGAAACGCCAGCACCTGCAGCTCGCCCTGGGGATCGGTGCCGTAGCCCGAGAGCACGTGCGTGAGATCGTGAAAAATGATGAACTCGGGTGGGCTGCCCTTCTCGCCCGGAAACGAGAAGCCGTTGCCAGTGATGAAGTCGGCGTACGCGCGCCCGAGCGATCCCTCGGGGTAGCCCGCGAGCGCGCGGTAGCGGGCGGCGATCTGGGCGTCCTCGCGCAGGCCGACCATCGCCGCGAACGAGCGGGCCAGCCAGCCCAAGCCCTTCTCCCTCGCGGCTTCGACGAGCTTCTCCCGGGTGGAGATCCACCCACGGCGTCAATCGATCGTGACAGTGGAATACAGCATCAACGTGGCTTGATCGTGAGAGCGGTATCTCTTGCGTAAGAGGCGAGGGTCCTTGAAGGTGGGGCCATGACGAAACAGTCGGTGGCGG
>CAUJFL010000257.1 GCA_963169165.1 Myxococcota bacterium
GGCCGGCGAGCGCGTCGCCGAGCTGCGCGTGAGGTTCGTACGTGAAGGACTCTCTCACCGGTCCGACGCTCGCGGCGATAGAGACGGGGTCCGAGAGCGACGGAGCGAGGCGAGGGAGGGTCACCGTCAGCCGATCGACCACGCCGTCCTGTGGCGCCGCGAGCTCTCCGCCGACCACCGCGAAGAGTGACCGCGCGCCCTCGGTCGCGCGCGCCTCGATTCGTCGAGACACGCCGTCGGGGAAGCCCGCGCACCGCGCGCTCAGCGTCGGTCGCGCGCCGTCTGCGCCGAGCCCTCGATCGAGCGACAGCTCGCAGAGCTTCGACGCGAGCTCGGCCGCGTCCACCTCGCCGGGTAGCACGAAGCGCAGCCCGACGGGCGGCGCGAGCGCGCGGTCGACGAGGCGCGCGCGCAGCTGCCACCGGCCGCTCCGCTGGTGCAGGCGCACGAGCAGCGGGTGATCACCCGGCTGCAGCTCGAGCGGGACGAGCACGTCGTCCTCGAACGCGCCGTGGACCGCCTCGCGCGCGGCCACCTCCTTGCCGTCGAGGAGCACCGAGAAGCCGTCGTCGATCGACAGCGAGAGGAAGCCCTTCCACGGGCTCGCCGCGCGCAGCACGACGAACGCCGCGCCCGTCGCCTCGGCGCCGGTGGCGTGCATCAGCTTGCCGAGATCGATCGCGCCGTCAGGCGAGGCCGCGACGACGAACGAGCGCTTCGCGGCGGCGTCCACGACCGCGCCGGCGTGGATCCCAGCGCCCGACGCGTCGATGCCCTCGGGCAGCGAGAAGCCCACCGACAGCTCGGCGCGCCGCTGCGCCTTCGCGGCGCGCAGCGGACCCGCCACCAGCCACGCGCCGACGGAGCCGTCGTGCCCCGGCGCGATCGACACGTCTGCCGCGGCGCTCGACGACGCCGCGAGGATCGCGCTAGCCGCCGAGGCTCTGCGCCAGCGTGCGCGGGCCATCGCGGAACATCGCTTCCATCTTGTTGCGGTCGAAGACCTTGATGATGTACCCGTCGCCGAACTTGGGGTGCCGCAGCAGGTGCCCGACCTCGTACGCGCTGGTCGGACGGTAGGGCCGGAAATCGGTCGGAGCGTGCCCCGACGTCAGCTTCTCCCAGGTGCGCTCGCGATCCTGCTCGGCGCGCGCCGCCGCCATCGCGCGCTCACCCGCGGTCGACTTTGCCTTGGACGGGCCCGCCGCCGGCGGCTTCGACGCCTTCGTCTTCTGGGCAGCGGGCTCCGACTTCGGACGCCGATAGTTGTGGGCCGAGCCGCACGTGCGGCACTCGACGCGCTTCGGCGTGTCGCCCACCATCGCGATGATCAGGTGCGCGAGATCGAGCTTGCACTTCGTGCACCACGAGTCGACCTCGCGGCCGGGGGCGAGCTTCTTCGTCGTCGTCATTCGTCGTCGTCCTTTTTTTCGTCTCGGATGCGCACCGACGATCGCACGTCGGGCTTCACGGCCTTGGTGTCGCCCTCGATCTTCTGATCGTTGGGGATGAAGCGGATCTCGGTCTTGATCTCGAACGACAGCGTCGTCAGCGCCTTCACGAGCTCTTCGCTGAGGTTGGTGTGCTCGAGAAAATCGCGGATCTCGCGCGCGGTCGCGCGATACAGGCCGCTCTTGGTCTCGTCGATCTGCTGGAAGACCACGTTGGCGACGTCACGAGGGAGCTTGAGATCGTGAACGAAGCTCTTGATGTTCTCCGGGCCCTCGGTGATCTGCTCGACGCCCACCTCGACGGCGCGCCGGACCGCGTCGCCGAGGATCCGCTGCACGAGCTTGCGCGCGCCGGCCCGCCGGACGTCGCGCGGGTCGCTCTCGCTGTCCGGCTCGTCGTCGTATGCCTCCGAGTCGCCCGCGTCGGCGTGCGATTTCGGCGGCGGCGGTCGCTCGCTCGGCATGGCGACGCACGAAGTAGTCACGCGGTCTCCTTGCGTCAAACTACATCGGCGCCTTTGACGCTATCGTGGCGCGGATGTCTCACGCTGGCTTCGTGCTGAAGCAGGTCGCCCACGACCTCAAGGTCGGGATGCTGCTGCGCCCCGGCGCGATCTTGCTCACGGGGGGCGCGCTCGCCGTCGCGGTGACCACGGCCGAGCGCCGCGCGCCCGGGTCGTTCGCGTGGGCGAAGCCGCTCGGCGTCGTCGACGTGTCGAGCGCGCAGGTGGTGCTCGGGACCATCGCCGGCTCGATGCTGACGCTGCTCGCGCTCGTGTACTCGGTGTTCCTGGTCGCGATGACGCTCGTGTCGATGCAGTTCTCGCCGCGCGTGCTCGCGACGCTCACCCGCGACGCGCTCAGCCAGACGGCGCTGGGGATGCTGTCGGGCACGTCGGGCACCTTCCTGTATGCGCTGCTCGTCCTGCGCACGGTGCACGGCGAGCCCGACGCGTACGTCGCGCCGCTCGGTGTCGCGGGCGCGCTGCTGCTCGCCGTGCTCAGCATCGCCACGCTCATCGCGTTCTTGCACCACATCGCGCAGCACATCCAGGCCAACTCGCTGATCGCGAGCCTCGCGGAGGAGACCCGCGCGGCCATCACGGAGGAGTTCCCGCCCGGGCCTTGCGCGGCGACCGAGCCGTGCCCCTCACCGTTCACGCCGGTGCCCGCGGGCGCCACCCCGCTCGTGCTCGCGCGGTCGGGCTACATCCAGCTGCTCGATCTCGACGGCTTGATCGAGCTCGTCCGCGGGCACGGCGTCACGCTCGTGCTCTCGCGGGGGGTCGGCGAGTATGTGGTCGAGGGCGTCGCGGTGGGACACGTCACCGGCAGAGGCGCGGCCGAGGTCGCGCGCGCCGCGAGCGAGGCGTTCGATCTCGGTCCGGTGCGCACGCTGCAGCAGGATCCCGAGTATGGCGTGCGGCGCATCGTCGACATCGGCTTGAAGGCCATCTCGCCCGCGGTCAACGATCCGAGCACCGGGGTCACCTGCGTCGACAACCTCACGACGCTGCTCGCGTTCGCGTCGACGCGCCGCGATCCGCCGCGTGAGCTCGTCGCAGGAGACGGCAAGCTGGTCCTGGCGGGGACGAGCTTCGTGAGGATGGTCCGCCTCGCGTTCTCCCAGCTCCGGCAGTACTCGCGCGGCGACATGGCGATGTCGCTGCGCCTGCTGCGCGCGCTGTACGATCTCGCGGAGCTGACCCACGAGCCGTCGCGGCTCGCGGCGATCGCCCAGGAGGCCGAGCAGCTGCGCGAGGGGCTCGCGCACTCGTTCGGTGAGCAGGATCGCGCCGAGTTCGTGCGGCGCGCGGGGGCGCTCTCGGTGCTGCTCGAGCGGGGCTTACGCGGACTACGCGACCTCTGCGAGCCGCCCGCGCAGCTTCACGCGAGCCCTCTCCTCGATCTGTCGCACCCGCTCCTTGCTGACGCCGAGCCGCTTTCCGAGCGCCTCGAGCGTCTGGGGATCGTCGGCGCTCCAGCGCTCGCGGGCGATCAGCCGCTCGCGCTCCGTCAACTCGGCGAGCGCGCCCGACAGCGCGAGGCCCGCGCGGGCCTGCTCTTGATGGTGACTCGCGCGCTCCTCGGGGCTCGCGGCGCCGTCGCTCATCCTGTCGCCGAACACCACGCCGGTGGCGGGCGACGCCGCGTCCATGCTGACGTCGCCGCCCATCAAGATCGGCAGCAGCTGCGTCGCGCGCTCGAGCGAGAGGCCGCTCGCCTCCGCGAGCTTCGCGGGGTCATCCTCGCGCGTCGTGCGGAACAGGCGCACCGCGCGCCGCTCGTTCTTCGTCGTGCCGAACCGCACGACGCGGTAGCTCCGCATCACGTAGTCCCGGATCTGCGCGCGGATCCAGTACGCGGCGTAGGTGACGAGGCGGCACGCCTTCGCGTCGTCGAAGCGGCGGATCGCGAGCAACAGGCCGATCGAACCCTCCTGCACGAGGTCCTCGAGCGGCGCGCCCCACCGCCGATACTCGAGCGCGATCGACGTCACGAACGGCAGGCACGCGCCGACCAGGCGATCGCCCGCGCGGCGATCTCCGCGCTGGTACGCCGCGATCAGCGCGCGCTCGGTCACCTCGTCGAGCCCGGGTCTCTGGCGCGACGCGCGGGTCACCTCTACGACGCTGTCTGGGACTCTGGTCATCTCGGCCTCCGGCCGGCCGCTGTGCAAGCGGGGTGCCGTGCTCGAAAGTCGCCGCAGCGCGCGCAGCGTGTGCGTCATCCTGCGAAGAACCTGCGTTGGGACGCGCGGGGAGCCACCGCGTTGCGCGCGGTTGTCGGCGGGGTCGGGGCCGCGCATGCTGGGCGACATGCGCGCGATCACCGTCTGGGCGCTCTGCCTCCCGGCGTGCGCCGCGCGCGAGACGGCGCCGTACGCGCCCGAGCCATCCGCGGTCGACCGGGTGCTCGTCGAGCAGAGTCCCCCGCGCGCGAAGCAGACCTCGAGCCCCATCGACGAGGCGCCGCGGCGGTTCGCGGGGCCGCGCGCCGCGGCGCCGCCGAGGTCGGCGCGCAGGCTCACGCTGCGGCTGGCGAACGCGCCGCTGGGTGAGGTGGTGAAGCTCCTCGCGGGCGAGTCGGGCCTCGGGATCGTGCTCGCCGAGCCGCTCGAACAGCCTGTGTCGCTCGACGTCCGCCACGCCGATCCGCGCGAGGTGCTCGACGCGCTCGCGGCCGCGCACGGGCTCGACGTCGAGCGCGCGGGCGGCCTGTTGATCGTCAGGCGCCACGCCCGGTGAGCGCGGGGTGGCCGCGCGTGCGCGTCGGCACTAGATCGGTCCGAAGATGGCCACGCCGATCGATCCTTCCCTCGACCTCGCCGCCGAGATCCAGCGCCTCAAGAAGGAGCGCAACGCGGTCGTGCTCGCGCACTACTACCAGGACGACGACATCCAGGACGTCGCCGATTTCCTCGGAGACTCGCTGCAGCTCGCGCAGACCGCGAAGAGCACGAAGGCCGACGTCATCTGCTTCGCCGGCGTGCACTTCATGGCCGAGACCGCCAAGATCCTCAACCCCGAGCGCGTCGTGGTCGTGCCAGATCTCGAGGCCGGGTGCTCGCTCGCCGACGGCTGCCCGGTCGACCGCTTCAAGCGCTGGCGCGCGCGGCACCCGGGCGCCGTCGCGATCAGCTACATCAACTGCTCGGCCGCCGTGAAGGCCGAGAGCGACTACATCTGCACCTCGTCGAACGCCGAGAAGATCGTCCGCTCGATCCCCGAGGATCGCACGATCCTGTTCGCGCCCGATCGCAACCTCGGCCGGTACCTCGAGCGGGTGACCGGGCGCGCGATGGTCCACTGGCAGGGCAGCTGCATCGTCCACGAGACGTTCAGCGAGCGGAAGCTCATCGCGCTGTCCGAGCGCCACCCGGACGCCGAGATCGTCGCGCACCCCGAGTGTGAAGAGCCGGTGCTGCGGATGGCGGCGTTCGTCGGCTCGACGACCAACCTGCTGAAATACGTCGTCGCCTCTCCGAAGCCGACGTTCATCGTCGCGACCGAGCCGGGGATCTTGCACCAGATGCGGAAGGGCGCGCCCGACAAGACGCTCATCGCCGCGCCGCCGCTCAACGAGACCTGCGCCTGCAACGAGTGTCCGCACATGAAGCGCAACACGCTCGAGAAGGTGTACCTCTCCCTGCGCGATCTGTCGCCGCGCCTCGAGATGCCCGAGGGGCTGCGCGAGCGCGCGCGGGTGCCGATCGACAGGATGCTCGCGCTGTCCTGAGCCGAGGCTAGGCGCGCAGCCCGAGGACGACCGTGAGCGCGACGCCGATCGCGATCACGATCCAGCGCAGCACGCGCGGCGGTACGCGTCGCGCGCCGGCCGCGCCGAGGAAGCCGCCGAGCGTCGCCGAGGTGCCCATCGCGACGGCGAGCGTCGGATCGATCTTGCCCGACGCGATGAAGGACAGCGTGGCCGCGCCGTTGATCAGCGCCCCGAGCACGCTCTTCACCGCGTTCTTCTGGTGCAGATCGCCGAGCTCGAGCAGCGAGAAGCCCGCGAGCATCAGGATGCCCATCCCCGCGCCGAAGTAGCCGCCGTAGATCGAGATCCCCAGCTGCACGAGCGTCGCCGCGACGCGGTGTCGCCGCTCGGTGGGCGCGTCGCTCGCGCGCTCCGGGCGGAGGTTCTGCCAGACGAGCAGCAGCGTCGCGGCGAGCACGAGGAGCGGCACGAGCCGCGCGAACCACCGCTCGGGCGTCGCGACGAGCAGCCACGCGCCCGCGACGCCGCCCGCGATCGACGGCAGCGTGAGCAGCGAGAGCCAGCGACGGCTCGCGCGCAGCTCGCGGCGGTACGCGAACGCCGACGCGAGCGACGCCGGCGTCATCGCGACCGAGTTGGTCGCGTTCGCGACGATCGGCGGGAGCCCCGCGGCCATCGCCGCGGGGAACGCGAGCAGCGTCCCGCCTCCCGCCACGCTGTTGATCGCGCCGCCCGCGAACGACGCGAGCGACACGAGCCCGACAGCGAGCGGGCTCAAGGCGCGGGCTTCTGGATCCAGAGCTCGACGTTGCGATCGGTGGCCTCGCCCCTGCGATCGGGCCCGGGCAGCCAGCCCGAGGTGTAGTCGGTGACGCCGCGATGCACGCCGGCCGCGGCGACGGCGTCGTCGTCGATGGAGATGTCGGTGACCGCCGCGCGGAGCATCACCCAGCCGTTGTCCTGGTCCCAGATCTCGACGACGCGAAACGCGTTGGGAAAGTCGGCGATCGACGGCGTCATGACCTCCCAGTAGGCGTGGCCGGTCGTGGGGACGCGCGGGGCGACGCGGCCCACGTGCGAGTGGGCGACCATGCTGAACAGCAGGTTGTCATAACCTCCGAGGAAGGTGAGCCACTGATCCATGGTGATGGCTCCAGGCTCCTTCTTGCCGAACGCGCCGCCGTCGGGCGTGAGCGCCTCGGCCGAGTGGTGGGACGCGATGACGACCCACTTCTTCTCGGTGCGCGCCGCGTCGAGCGTGGGCTTGATCACGGAGTCGATCGTGGCCTGCGTGATGACGCCCTCGGACCCGCCCGCCTCGTGTGCGGTGTCGAGCACGAAGAAGCGGATCGGCGTGCTGGGTACGTCGAACGTGTAGAACGCCTTGCCGCTCGTCGCGTTGGCTGCGCTCAGGCCGTGGCCGTCCTTGTCGGCGAGCACCCGGGCCATCGCCTCGGTCGGGGTGTGAAGCGCGCGACGAGGATCGGCCTTGACGAAGTCGCCGGTGTCGACCGTGCCGCCACGAGAGTAATCGCGCGTGCCGAGGACGGCCTTGGTGCCGAGCGCCGACGCCTTCTTCGCGTCGTCGACCCTGAAGTTGCCGAGCACGAGGACGTCGTGGTTGCCGGTGACCCACTTCCACGGCATCGAGAGCCCCTCGGCGCGGAACGGGTCCTTGCCGTCGTTGCCGGGGCCGGGCACGGGATCGTCGTCGTCGCCCGAGTCGCACTCGACGCGCTCGCTGCCGCTCAGGATCGAGAGCATCCAGTCGTACTCGTTGGACTGCGCGCTGTCGGCGTTGTCGCCGCCCATCAGCACGAAATCGATGGGGTCCTTCTTCGAGAGCGCGTTGATCGTGCGGACGGCGGCGTTGGTCATGCGGCAGAGCTCGGCGTCGGCGGGGCGCAGCGCGGCGTCGAGCGGGCTCGCGCCGTCGGTCGACGCCGCGCGGTTGGGCGACTCGTCGTCGAGCAGCTGCAGATCCGCGAGGTGCGCGAACCGCACCAGCCGCTTCGGGCTCGCGCCCACTGCCGGCGCCGTCGCGCCGGGGAGGGTGCGCGTGACGTAGGGATTGCCGGGCGCGTCGACGGTGTCGCCCCAGCCCTCGGACTCGTACTTCGCCCAGTTCTCGACGAGCGCCGGGTTGGGCTGCGTCTTCTGATCGCCCTGACCCTGGCGCTTCGGATCTCGGACCGAGTCGAGCGTCGTGTGCGCCGACGCGAGCGGGGGCAGCGTCGCGACCGCCGCCGCTCCACCGCCCGCTCCCGCTCCTCCCGCCGAGCCCGCAGCGCCCGCCGCGCCGGGCGAGCCGGTCGGCGGTCCGTCGTCGCTCGACGAGCAGGCGGCCACGAGCGCGATCATGCAGGGAAACAGGCGTCGGAACATGGCCGGACCATAGCAGGCCGTGTGGTAAGGTCGCCTCGATTCGCGCGCGCTCGGTCGAGCGAGGCCGCGACGAGCACGAGTGGCGAAATGGCAGACGCACCGGGTTTAGGTTCCGGCGCCGCAAGGTGTGCGGGTTCAAGTCCCGCCTCGTGCACGGGGTTGAAATGATTGAATATTTCTGGCGCGCGCGGCCGTCGCAGCGCCCTTCGGCGGCGCCTTCCTGACGATTTCCCTGACGGTATTTCCGCGCGCTCGGTCGGCGGGTCGGGAGGATGCGGCAGCTGTCGCGTCAGACAGCGTCTCGCCGTCGTGGCGCGCCTTGGCGGCGCGTTCGGACCACCGCGTCTCGGCACGAGTGATCAGCTTCTTGCGTAGGCGCAGGTCACTGACCCACGCCGGGGCGTCCTTGCGCGCGCTCTCCGCGCGTGTCTCTTCCCTCGCCATCGGGATCTCCACTCCCGGTCACGCGCCTCGGTCGGTGACAGCCGACGCGGGGCGCAACCTTTGGCAGCTTAGCGCGCGCTCACGGTCGCCGCTCGCGTCGAGCAGCGAGATCGACGATTCCCACGCGCGCAAGACGACGCTCGCGAAGCTCGACCGCGAGCAGCTTGATCGCATCGAGATCGACAGCCGCCGTCGCGACCTTCAACGCGTCGACGAGCGCCGCTTCGACGGGGTCCGATATCGTCAGGATATCGTCAGAGGCCGCAACATTCGGCGACGAGTCGCTCACGGAAGGGCTCGAATCTCCCTTGTTCTTGCCGCTCGCCGCGAGCGTCGGCGATTTAGGTTCCGGCGCCGCAAGGTGTGCGGGTTCAAGTCCCGCCTCGTGCACGGGGTTGAAATCGGCAAGGAGCAGCGTTCGGACGATTTTCTGGACGATTCGCCTCCGCCGAGGGGGCGTCGCGGTTGCTCTTCGATCGTTCGACGCTCGTCGGTGCGCTGCGCTCGTATCGGCGCTGCGGCCCGGGCGCCCCGTTGCCCGGCGGGGGGGTGCGAGATGGTCAGCCGGTGTCGCCGCGCAGCGTGACACTTCGACGGGATTGGCCTCGCCGTTGGCCAGGCGCACCGTCACGAACACGCCGCGGAGACCGTGAGCGCGGAGACGCCGGTGCGCGGTCGCCGCGAACTGCTCGGTTCGGTCGGCGCCCGCGCGTGTCGCCACGCGCCAAACAGCTCAGGTCTCCCACCACGGTCTGCCAACGAACGAACCCTGGCGATGGTCGAGTGAGCTCCACGCCGTTCGCGCCATCACTTTCCGTGGATGCTCACCGCCTCGAGGTGCATCCACGTGCGCTTCTTGGTGGTAAGCCTGACGAATCGCGCGCTCTTCGACGCGAACACGGCGTCCCAGGTCGAGAACGGCTCGTTGCGGCGGGCGACCTCGTCCCAGCGCGTGCCGTCGAGCGAGACCGTGATGACCAGCGGCAGGACGCGCTCGGTGCAGCAGTCGCCGCGGTTCTTGACGACCACGCGCGCGACGTTGACGGGCGCGCCGAGATCGAACTGCACCCAGGGATCCTGCTCTTCGTTGGTGTGAAAGAAGACGGATGACTTGTTGTTGTCGACGAGGTGAGCCTCGGGGGAGAACCCACCATACTTGCTGCTGGTCGTCCAGGGGCGCCCGGCCGCCAGGTTGGGGCCACGCGCGATGGATCGGAAGGCGAACCCCACACCCGCCGACAGCGCGGCGACGAGGCCGAGCACCGCGCCGACGCGCACCCAGCGCCGCGTGTAGAGGCGCAGCTCCTCTGCTGGCAGGGGATCGCGGGCGTCGATCTCGGTGAGCGCGCGGGACCTGGCTGCGCGCGCGCGCGCCTCGAGGTCTCCCGCCTCGTCGACGGATGACTGTGATGCTCCCGCCAGCGAGAGCGCCCTCGTGTACAGCTCGAGCGCGGCGGCGGCGCCTGAGCCGTGCCGCAGCGCCGGGATGGGGTCGAGCAGCCGATCCGCCTGCTCGACGAGCCCGCGGGCCTCCCGGAGCGGGGCGGGCGCCGACGCGCGGGCGGCGGCGAGGGCCTGCCCTTGCCACAGCCACTCGGCCCAGCCGAAGCCCCCGCGCGCCTCGGTCGGAGGCGCGGCGCGCGAGGGGTCGAGCGCCACGCTGGCCGGCGGCGCCGCGGGCTCCGTGGACTCCTTGTCCTCTGACGACTTGCTGTCTTCTGTGGGTTCGGCGGTCATGGCACCCTGACGTGGATCCCGAGGCGCGAGAACGTCGCGGCGTCCTCGGGCGAAGAGTGGTTCTTTTTCAACAGGTAGACGTCGCCCTCGCGGCCGAACAGCCCGTAGGGGTTGCGGCGCACGGCGTCCTCGAGGTTCTTCTTGGTGTTGCCGTAGCCGAGGGTGGACGAGTTCACGAGCAGGTAGTCGGAGTCGCCGTGGTGGTCGCGCAGCGTGTAGCAGGTCGTGCGCGCGGAGATGTGCGGCACGAGCGCGTCGGTCGCGGCCACCGACGCCGCGCGCGGCACGAGCGACACGAGGCGCACGACCCCCTCGTAGGTCTTCTTCTCGGCGGCGGTCATCGTGAACACGACCCGCTGGAAGCCGCCGACGAAGCTCGAGTGCTGCATCACCGCGCCGAACGGGAAGCTGTGCACGGCCACGCCGAACGCCAGCGCGAGCGCCGCGGCCCCGCCCTTGGACCACGACGCGCGCGAAGCGACCGCGATGGAGAGCACGGTCGCCGCGAACAGGTATGGGATCCAGTGTGTCGTATACTGAAACGAGATCGATACGGTCGGCGCGTAGCCGGTCGTCATCAGCGTGAAGAAGAACCCAGGGATCGCGAGGAAGGCGAGCGCCGCGCGCCGCAGCGGCAAGAACGCCAGCGGCGCGAACATGTGCAGCGAGTAGCGGAGCTTGTCCTCGGAGACGAGCGTCTTCAAGAAATAGGTGGGGTTGACGAGCATGGTCTTCACGACCGCGCCGTAGCCGCTCTCTCCCTTCGGGATCAGCTCCTTGTACATGTCGGCGAACCACCAGCTGCCCGCCCACGGCATCAGCACGAACTTGTCGACGACGAACCACGCGACCGCAGTCGCCGCGACGCTGGCGCCGAAGCGGGGGCGGTGGCCGACCAGCACGAGGAAGGTGCCGAGCACCGCGATGCCCACCGCGACGTCCTCGCGGATGAGGAACAGCACGACGAGCATCGCGCAGGCCACCGCGTCGCGGCGGCTGGCGATCGCCCAGTAGAGGCAAAAGTGAAAGAAGATCGCCAGCGGGAGCCAGTGAAAGTCATAGAACAGCGGGCCGTGCAGCGGCGCGAACAGCAGGTACGACACCGCGACCAGCGCCGCCCACACCGGGGCGATCTGCGTCCGCGCGAACAGATAGAGCGGGATGGGCGCGAGGCCGAGCAGCATCGCTTGCAAGACGAGCAAGGTCTGCGAGCCGGGCGCGATCGCGTAGACCGGCAGCGCCAGCAGCATCGCGTACTCGGCGTGACCGGCGATGTAGTTTCCGCCCTGCGGGCCGAACAGCACCGGTGAGCGAAACGGGTGCCCGGTGAGGGCGTTGTACATCAGGTTGTCGTAGATACCGAGGTCGAACGCCGAGGTCGCGAACCGTCGGTGGGCCAACAGTGTATAGTAGATGCCCCACGCGGTGAACGCGACGCTCGCCGCGATGACCACGCCGAGCGCGACCCTGTCGACCTTGACGCGCGACCAGGTCGCCACCGCCTCGGGGGCGCGCCCGAACGAGGAGCCGAGCGCCGCCAGCGAGGGACCGAGCAGCTGCTCGAGCACGAGCACCGAGGCCGCGAGCAGCGCGAGCATGCTGATCGGCGCGCCGTTCCACGCGCCCAGCTGGGTCAGCGCGGGCAGCGTCCCGGCGACCAACAGCGGCCCGAAGAGATCGCCCGCGCGCTCGACCGCGGCGCGGCCACGCGCCCTCCGCCAGGCTCCGTACGCGAGCGCGGCGAGCACCGGGAGCGCCGCGCACGCGAGCACGGCGACGAGGTCGATCTTTCGGGAGAGTGGATCCTGGGAGTTGTCACGGAGCAGCGGCTCGTAGAGCGCGCCCTTCTGGGCTCCCCGGACGAACAGCGCGACCCCGGCGCCCGCGCCCGCCAGCTTGGCCAGCGCGAACGCGAACCCGGGCGCGAGCCAGGCATCACCCCCGGCCTCGACGGCCCCTGTCGACGACGGCACCCGTCAACCCTTGGCAGGCTTCTTGGGGAGGGACACCGAGATGACGGTGTTCCAGCACAGGTAGCGCAGCAAAGGCAGGCGCGGCAAGAGCACCCGATCGAGCGCGTGGAGCTTGCCGAACAGCGGCGCGATCTCTCGCTCGTCGGTGTAGACCTTCTTCCAGTAGCGCTCGACGCGCGGATCGACGCGGTCGATCGCGTAGAACTTCAAGAAAATGGCCAGCGTCGACAGCCAGAATTCTCTGTGCGAGACGCGGTCGAAGTGCGACGAGAAGCGCTCGATGTCGCCGAACGACAGCGGGTGCTCGTCGTCGGTGCGGACGGTCTTCGCGATGCGCCGGTAGACGTCGATGACCGGGTTGTACTCGAGCGGCTCGATGAAGCACGCGCGACCGTCGCGCTTGAGGATGCGGGCGAGCTCGGGCTTGCTGCGCGACAGATCGACGTGGTGCAGGACACCGTTGCCGTAGATGAGATCGAACTCGTCGGCGTCCGCGGGGATCTCGCCGCCGGTCACGCGTCGAGTCTCGATCTCGACGCCGTGGTGCTTGGCGATGCGCTCGGCGGCGGACAGCATGCCCGGAGAGACGTCGATGCCGACCACGCTCGCGCCCTGCTTCGCGAAGAACACCGCGCCCTCGCCCGCGCCGCAGCCGTAGTCGAGGACTCGCTTGCCCTTCACGCTGCCGAACTGGGACAGGATGTGCTGGTTCTCGATGGCGGTGACGGCGGTGAACGTCTCGTCGACGAGCGTCGTCGCGGGATCGATCTCCGTCGCCCAATGGTCGTGGAAATCGGCCTCCTTGCGGAGGCGTTCCTCGTGGCTCGCCGAAAGCGCCATTCGCGCGCCCTTACCACGCGGTACAGGGGCTGTCTACACGGGCTCGAGGCTGAAAATGCCTGCAATTCGAGGCGCGCTCGCCGTCGCTCTCACCGCGCGCGCGAGGCTCGGGGGTAGGGGCAAGAGCGCCGAACCTCACGTCGGCGCGCCGCGCCGGTCGAGCGGGCCTCGCGCGATGACGGCGTCGCCTTCGGGGGGGCACGAGCGCGCTGGCCTCCTTTGGCAAGCGTGAGGGCCTTGGAGCGG
Organism: Myxococcota bacterium; assembly: GCA_963169165.1. Taxonomy (GTDB): domain Bacteria; phylum Myxococcota_A; class Polyangia; order Polyangiales; family Polyangiaceae; genus JADLFU01. The sequence continues at coordinate 13,298 of CAUJFL010000257.1, forward strand.
CGATGAGAGCCTCACGTAGTCGCCGCGGTGATCACCGCGTCAGTCGGGCTGATAGACCTGCAGCGTCGGGGTGTAGTAGCGCTGGTAGCGCGGCCGCTGGAACGTCACGGCTCCGAAGAGGTTGACGGCGACGCCGATGGCGCCGACGGCGACCAGGCGCCGCGAGAGCCTCAGGCGACCCATCGCGAGCGCAAGGAAGAGGAACGGCGCGTAGTCATTGGAGAAGCGCGCGCCGAACTGGATCTGCCCGGTGTTCTGGTAGAAGAGCGACGGGAGCGCCACGCACGCGGCCGTCAGCCAGAGCGCCCAGTCGAGCGTGGTCCTTCGCCTCGGCCAGAGCAGCGCCAGGTAGAGCGGCGTCGTCACCCAGAGCGCGAGGCCGTGGTGCGTGAGCTGCCAGGCCGCCGCGGCGGGGCCGGGCGCCTGGTTGACGAACGGCAGGCTGCTTGTCAGAACGCCGAGGTTGCGGGGAAGGTAGTGAAAGGAGAACAGCCCCCAGGTCTCGATCCGGCGTTGCCAACTGATGGTGAGGTAGCGATACCCGAACTCCCACGGGGAGCCGAAGCGCGCGTGGTTGTGCCACGCTGCCAGCGCGAGCAGCGCCCCCAGCGGCAGGGCGAAGAGCGCGAGCCTCCGCGCGAGCGCGAGCCCGGCCCTCGGCTCGCCCCGCGACCTGTGGATCGCCTCCAGCACGAACAGCGGCGCCGCGAACAGCAGCGGCGCGCGGGTCCAGAAGCCCAGCCCAAGGCACAGGCCGGCCAGCATCGGCCTCGAGGCCCCCAGCGAGCAGAGCGCGTACAGCGCCGCGAGCGCGGCGCCGACGACGTGCGCGGCGAACCACACTGTCCCCTGCACGGCGGTGAACCAGTACACTGTTCCGAGCCCGAAGAGCGCCGCGAGCCCCGCGCTCTCTGCTGGCGTCAGCAGGGACCGGCCGAGCGCGCGCAGCCGGTCGAGCGCGAGATACAGCGCCGCCGGCGCCACCCCCGCGAGCGAGAGGAAGATCTGCCCGTCGCGCACCCTGTCGGCGCCGCCCGCGAGCTTCACGAACGGCACGAGCAGCGCCGCCGGGAACGCGGGGAACACGACCCACCACCGCCCGCCATACGCCGCGAAATCGTTGCCCCCCGCGTAGGCAGGCGGCGCCGAGGTGAGCGACAGGCTCCCGTGCAGCCACGCGTCGGCGAGCAGGGCGAAGTGATTGAATTGTGTGTGGCCGAGGGAGATCGCGCGGGCGGAGGTGAGCGCGTAGGCGAGCGTGGTCAGCGAGTAGACGATCGCGGCGACGAGCAGCGGACCGGGCGCCCGCGCGGGGTCGCGGTCACGCACCGGGCGCCTCGGCGAGCGCGCGGAGCATCCCGTCGGGATCCTCGAGGCAGGCCCGGATCGCGGCGACGCCCGCCGCGCCTGCCTCGAAGCACGCCCGCGTGTTCGTCGGCCCGACGCCGCCGAGGGCGACGACGGTCGCGCGCCGCGCCGCCGCCGTGATGGCCCGGGTGCCGAGCGGCGGCCCCTTGCCTGGCGAGCCGAAGATCGGCGACAGCAGGACGGCGTCCGCGTCCACGTCGGGCGAGCTCGGCTCGTGGCACGCGCGCGTCACCCACGCGCCGTCGCCCATCCACGCGCGCGCGTCGGGAGTCGACACGCTGGCCTCGCCGAGGTGGAGGCGCGCGACGCCGGCCGCCCTGGCGACGTCGCCGCGCTCGGCGACCGAGACCTGCAGCCCCTCGTCGACGAGCGCGCGGGTCCACGCGAGCACCTCTCGCGCGTCGCGCCCCGGCAGCCGCACCATGACGACGAGCGACGGACCGAGCGCGCGGGCGAGCGCGCGGTACGGCCCGAGGTGCGCGGAGAGCTCGCGCCCGGAGTCCGTGATCGCGACGAGCCGCGGGGTCACTGGCTCGCGTCGGGCTTCGGGAGATCCTTGCGGAGCGGCGGCTCGGCGCGGGGCCGCTCGCCCTCGGGAGGCTTCTCGCCCTCGCGCTCCAGGAGCTCTCGCGCGGCGCTCGCCCGGCGGCTCGACGGGTAGCGCGCGACCAGGAACCGCAGCGTGGACAGGTAGGCGTCTCTGTTGCCCTTGGCCTGAAAGTCTTCGGCGAGAGAGAACAGGCCGTCTCCCGCGGTGTCCTCGCGCGCGTTGGCGGGATCGTACTTGCTCGTACACTGTACGGGGGCGAGCGCCAGCGCGAGCGCCGCGGCGAGCGGGGGGACGAGGCGCATCGTCAGAACACCCCCGCGCTCTTGATGTACTCGCGGTCGAGCTGCCCCTGACGCACCAGCTCCTTCATGTGCATCTCGAAGGTCTGCATGCCATATGGGGTGACGCCCTTCTCCATGATGTCCTTCAGCGGCGGGTTGCCCTGGGGGTTCTTCAAGGTCTCGCGGGCGGTGCCGGTGACGACGAGCACCTCGGCCGCCAGGACCAGCCCTTGCGCGTCTCTGCGCGGCAAGAGGCGCTGCGCGATGATCCCCTGCAGCGCGTCGCCGATGCGATCGCGGAGCTCGGTCGACCCGGGCGGACCCAGGCTCAGCATTCGGTTGACGGTGCGGGTGACGTCGGGGGTGTGCAGGGTCGACAGCACGAGGTGGCCCGTCTCGGCAGCCTTCAGCGCGATGTCCATCGTCTCCTCGTCGCGGATCTCCCCGACGAGGATGACGTCGGGATCCTGCCGCAGGGCCGCGCGCAGGGCCTTCGCGAACGAGGGCGTGTCGAGGCCGACCTCGCGCTGGCTGACGGATGACTTGTCATCGGTGTGAAGAAACTCGATGGGGTCCTCGATCGTGACGATGTGGAAGGCTTTGTTGTGGTTCATGTGGCCGAGCATCGCGGCCAGGGTGCTCGATTTGCCGTTTCCCGCGGCGCCGACCACCAGGATCATCCCGCGCTCCTTCTCGGCGAGATCGAGGCACGCCTTCGGACAGCCGAGATCCTCGAACGACGGGATCTTCTGCGGGATGGCCCGCAGGACGAGGCCGAGCGTGCCGCGCTGCCGGAAGATGTTGACGCGGAAGCGGCCGAGCGCGGGGATCGAGTAGGACGTGTCGTGCTCGGTGAGGTTGTCGAAATCGGCGAGCACCTCGGGGTTGCGGATGATCAGGCGCGCCGCCGCCGCCGTGTCGGCCGGCGTGATGCGATCCATGCGGAAATACACCATGTCGCCGCGCACGCGGGCGCCCGGCGGCTGCCCGACCTTGAGGTGGATGTCGCTCGCCTTGGCGGCGACGGCCTTCGACAGCAACTGCTGGAAGTACGGCTCGGAGGAGAACGGCGATTGTGACACGAGGGCGCGCAGGATAGGGCGCAACGGGCCGGGAGAGGAAGCGCTTCTGGCGGCTCCTCGCCGGGAGCGGCGGGTGCGCAGCCAGCGGTCGGCCTCGCCGTCGAGGCCCTCGCCTCCCTCCGAGCTGGCCGTGAGGTGCGGCGGCGCTCGGGTGTCTGACGAACCGTCGAGAGGCGAGTTGTCATGGCTTCGGTTCTCCGTCGGCCTCGCGCGCTACCTGCGCCGCGATCGCGGCCGCCGTAGCCGATCGAGGTCACCCCGGTCACCCGGCGACCCTGGCACCGCCCGCGCGCCGGGCCCTACGGCAGCCGCATGAACCCGCCGGGGGCCAGCGAGAAATACACCAAGATCAACACCACCAGCATGACCGTCGCGGTCACCAGGTAGGTGCTGCGGGGGTTCTCGTCGCGCGTGGACCAGCCGTCCGAGTAGAACTTGCCGCCCGAGCGGCGCCGCAGCTTCGTCTGCACGCCCCGCAGGAGGTCCTCCTTCGGAGGGGGCGGCGGCAGCTCGCGCGTGCGACGCAGCAGATCGCGCAGGCTGTCGGCGCCGGGCTCGCTGTCGGGATCCTGGTCGAGCTGGTCTTCGTCGCGGCTCATCCTATCTTCTCCCCGAGGCAGCGCTCGACGCACGCCTTCAGCTGCCCGCGCGCGCGGAAGATCCTGCTCTTCACGGTGCCGTCGGGCAACCCGGTGATCTCCGCGATCTCCTCGTAGGAGAGGTCCTCGACGTCGCGCAGCACGAGCACCTCGCGAAAATCAGGCTCGAGCGACGCGATGCAGCGCTGCACGACGCCCTCGACCTCGTGCCCGGCGAACACGTCGTCGGGCCGCGCGACGTCGGACGCCGTCACGCCGCGCGCCTCGGCGAAGGCCGCGTGCCCCTCGAGCTCGCTGACGTCGTCCTGCGCGCCGGCGTGGCGCCGCGCGTTGTACTTGGCGCGGTTCTTCGTGAGGTTGACCGCGATGCGGAAGATCCAGGTCGACAGCTTCGAGTCGCCGCGAAACTGGTCGATGGCCTTGAAGACCTGCACGAACACCTCCTGCGTGAGATCCTCCGACTCGTCACGTCGCCCGATCATGCGGAACACGAGGCCGTAGACGCGCCGCTCGCTCGAGCGCACGAGCTCGTTGAACGCGCGCTCGTCCCGCGCGCGCAGGCGCTCGACGAAGCGGGGGTCCTCGAGATCGATCATCCGTGCGCGCCGAGCAGCCGAGGAGGTTACCCGCGATCGCGCGCCCGCGTCTCGCGAAGGTATGCTGCCGCCCCGCCCGTGCGCCCCGCCGCCATCGCCCTCGCCGCCACCGTCGCGCTCGCCGGGTGCAGGCGCGCCGCTCCTCCCCCGCCCGCCCCGCACGTCGTCGCGTTCGTCGAGGACGACTACGCCGCGGCGCGCGCGCGCGCCAAGGCCGAGAAGAAGCTCCTGTTCGTCGACGCGTGGGCGACGTGGTGCCACACGTGCCTGTCGTTGAAGCAGTTCGTGCTGTCCGATCCCAAGCTCGGGACACTCGAGGACCGGTACGTGTTCGCGTCGATCGACACCGAGCGCCCCGCCAACGAGTCCTTCGTCGCGGCGCACCCGATGCGGTTCTGGCCGACGCTCTTCGTGCTCGATCCATCGACCGGCGCGGCGCGGCTGGCGTTCGCTGGCTCGCTGCCGATCGACGATCTCGTCGCGCTGCTCGACGACGCGCACAGGGGCGCCGCGGCGGGCCCGCTGTACCAGGCGCTCGCCGAGGCGGACGCCGCCGCGGCGGCGGGAAAGGACGCGGAGGCCGCGCGACGATACCGCGAGGTGCTCGACGCGGCGCCGGCCGATTTCCCCCGGCGTGGGCGGGTCGTGGAGTCGCTCGTGGCGCCGCTGTCGCGGACCGAGCCGCGCGCGCTCGTGGCGATGGTGCTCGTCGAGGCGCCGAAGCTCCCGCGCGCGAACCACCAGGCGAACGCGCTCACCGCGGCGTTGTCCACGGCAGACGATCTCGACGACGTGGACGGAGGCCGCGCCCTGATGAAGCTCGGCCGCGCGCTGCTCGACGACGTCGGCGCACGCGTGCTCGACGACGACCGCTCCAGCCTCCACGAGGCCCGCGTCGCGTGGCTGCGCCACCGCGGGAGCCCGGAGGAGGCGCGCGCGGAGGCGGAAGAGTGGTCACGGTTCCTCGACGGACGCGCGTCCGCGGCGATGACGCCGGCGTCCCGCGCGGTGTTCGACGCGCACCGCGTCGCCGCCTACGAGGCGACGGGGAGGCTCGAGCTCGCCCGGACGCTGGCCGAGGCGCAGGAGCGCGCGTTCCCCGACGACTACAACCACCCGGCCCGCCTCGCCCGCATCCTGCGCAATCAGGGCGAGCTCCCTGCTGCGAGCGCCGCCGCCGATCGCGCCCTCGCGCGCGCGTACGGGCCGCGCAAGCTGCGGGTCGCCGAGCTCGCCGCGACGATCGAGCGGCGGCGGGGTGACGAGGCGCGCGCGCGGCGCCTGCTCGACGACGCGCTCCGCGAGATCGGCGACGGTCCGCTGCCGCCAGGCTACGAGAAGCTCCGCGCGAAGCTCGTGCGCGAGCGCGACGCGGCGAAGTAGCGCGTCGAACAGAACTTGGCCCAGCGCGCGCGGAGCCGATAGCCCCGTACGCGTGAAGGGTCACGAGGCGATCTGCTTGCTGTCCGTCGCGGTCGCGGCGCTCGTGGCGGCGCCCGCCGAGGTGATGCCGGCCTACGCGAGCCCGGCGCCCCGCGCGGCCCCGGTCGCGGCGGCGAAGAGCGTCGGCTCTCCCAACGAGGGTCACCTGCTCGGTGGAGTGAAGCTCGAGCCGAAGCCCTATCTCCGGCTGTTGCCCGGCCACGCCGAGCGGTGGGGCCTGCCCGAGCTCGTCGGCCTGCTCGAGCGAGGCGCCAAGCGCGTGGAGCGCAGGTTCCCCGGCTCGTCTCTCGGCGTGGGAGACCTGTCCCAGCGCGGCGGGGGCGACGTGATGGGGCACAGGTCGCACGAGAGCGGGCGAGACGCAGACGTGGCGTTCTACCTGCGCGACGCGCGGGGCAAACAGGTCAACTTGCCTCACATGTCTCCGATCGACGACCGCGGGCGCGCCGTCCGCGCGCCGGGCGCTGCCTTCGACGACGCGCGAAACTGGGCGTTGATCGAGGCGTGGCTGACCGATCCTCAAACGCGGATCAACCGGGTGTTCGTCTCCGAACACTTGCGTGAGCGGCTGCTCGCGTACGCTCGCCGGGTGGGCGCGTCGGCCCCCGTCCGCGCGCGGGCCGCGGAGGTGCTGTTTCAACCGAGCACGGCCCACGACGATCACTTTCATGTACGGATCGGCTGCCCCCGCAACCAGCGCGCCTGCCTCGAGTTCGTCACGAGAGAGGCGCCGAAGCGACAGACGACGCCACGCGGGCGCGCGTCGGGGCCGCGTCGACGCGCGGGCTCGGCTCCGGTCGATCGCCCCGCTGCCGCGGTCGTCTCCGCGCCGGAAGATTTCGAATCCGAGGCGCCGTCAGCGCCCTGAGGCCGCGGGCACGCCCCGAGCCGACGTCTTCATCCGTCTCGACTTCGCTGGTCGATTTCGTGAAAGTGTCGGCGCGAGCGGCCGATATCCATGCATGCGCCTCATCGATCCCTGCCTCGACGTCGTGTTCAAGATGCTGCTCTTGTCCGACGAGCGGCTGCTGCGCTCGATGATCGAGTCCGTGCTCGGGCTGGAGGCGCCGCTCA
>CAUJFL010000258.1 GCA_963169165.1 Myxococcota bacterium
GTTCGTGGCGCGCCCGGCGAAGGGCGCGCGAGAGTCCGGCGTGGTAGCCAAGTGGTTAGGCAATGGTTTGCAAAACCATCATACGTGGGTTCGAATCCCATCCACGCCTCCCTGTGACCGCGCGACCTCGGCCCCACCGACGTCGCGCCGCCCGCGTCCTCGTGTTAGCGAGGGGACCGTGCCGCTGCTCCCCGGGGTGCGCATCTCGCCGAACGTCACGCTCATCCGCCCGCTGCGGAAGGGCGGGATGGCGAGCGTCTGGGTCGCCGAGCACGCGGGCCTCTCCACGCAGGTCGCCGTGAAGTTTCTGTCGCCCGAGCTCGCGGCAGATCCGGCCAGCGTCGCGAGGTTCCAGCGCGAGGCGGCGGCGGCGTCGCAGGTCAAGAGCCCGCACGTCGTGCACATGCTCGATCACGGCGTCACCGACGACGGCTTCCCGTTCATCGTGATGGAGCTGCTCGACGGCGAGGAGCTCACGCGGCGCTTCGAGGGCGGGCCGCTGCCGGCGACGTTCGTCGCGCGGGTGGTGCTGCAGGTCGCGCGCGCGCTCGGCAAGGCGCACGAGAAGGGGATCGTCCACCGCGACATCAAGCCCGACAACATCTTCCTCGTCGACGCGGGCGGCGGCGACGTGTTCGTGAAGCTGCTCGACTTCGGCATCGCGAAGGGCGGGCTCGACACCTCGGCGACCTCGGGCACGACGCAGGGCGCGCTGTTCGGGACGCCCCACTACATGAGCCCCGAGCAGGCCATCGGCGCGCGCGACGTCGATTTTCGCTCGGATCTCTGGTCGCTGGGGATGGTGGCGTTCGAGGCGCTCACGGGGCGGCGCGCGGTCGAGGGCGAGACGCTGGGCGCGCTCGTGCTCGAGATCCACACGAGCGAGCTCCCGCGCCCGTCCGCCATCAACCCCCGGCTGCCGCGCGCCGTCGACGACTGGTTCCTCAAGGCCTGCGCGCGAGACAAGGTGCAGCGGTTCGCGTCGGCGCGTGAGATGTCCGACGCGTTCCAGTCCGCGAGCGGCGCGCGGACCTCGACGCCGCCTCCTGCGCCCGCCTCGGCGCCCAGCGACGTGCCGACGCTCACGCCTCCGTCGTTGCGCCCGCCCGAGCCTCCAAAGAAGAGGCGACCGACCGAGGATGACGCGTGGAAAGACGAGGTCGATCGCTCGAACCGGGTCGGCGTGTCGCGACGGACCCCGAGGACGGACGCCGCGCGCGCGCCGCTCCGCGAGGCGCCCGCGCCACGGTCGGAGGTTCCACGCGCGTCGGCGCCGCTGCGGACGGGCCCCGAGCTGGCCGCTGGGCGATACCTGTTCGCGTCGCTCGCGCTCCTCGTCGCCACCGTGGCGGGCCTCGCCGCCACGGGGTTGCTCGATGGGGTGCTGGGTCGCCCCTGATCAACCGCCGGCGTACGTGAGCGCGGCGAGCGCGGCCTCTGCAGACGGGTAGCGCGCCGCGCGGTCGTGCGCGACGAGCCTGGACACGACGTTGGCGAGCACCTCGCCCACCTCGGGGTTGCGTCGGCTCGCAGACTCGGGCGTGTCGAGCTTTCGACGGAACATCGCGTCGCGCTCGTTGGTCGCGCCGGCGTAGGGGTGCGAGTGGGTCATCAGCTCGTAAGCGATGAGCCCGGTGGCGTAGAGATCGGCGCGGCCGTCGACGCCGTGGGCGTCGCTCAGCTGCTCGGGCGCGGTGTAGTCGAGCGAGCCGACGAAGCTGCCCTGGCGGGTGAGCGTGGGGGTCGCCGCGCCGAGGCCGAGCTGCAAGTCCTCGATGCGCAGCGACTTGGAGCGCAGGATCGTGACCTTGTCCGGCTTGAGGTTGCGATGCACCACGCCGCGCGCGTGGGCGAACGCGAGCGCCTCGAGCAGTCCCCGCAGCACGCGGGTGGCGAACCCGACGTCGGGGCTGGTCTGCCGCGCCAGCGCGTCGGCGAGCGGCACGCCGTCGGGCAGGTCGGTGACGACGTAGGGGATGTCCGCGGCCTCGGTCGTGTCATAGACCCCCGCGGCGATGAGCGCAGGGAATGGCCCGCCCTCGAGGAGCTGGAGCAGATCCGCTTCCCGCGCCATCCTGCGCCGCCAGGTGTCGTCGCGCGCGTAGCCGACCGTCGGCACCTTGAGCACGTAGAGCCGACCGTCCTTCCGGGCGCGCAACCAGACCGCGCGCGCGTTGGCCACCAGCAGATCGGCGACCTGGAACCCTGCGATGCTGGCGGTGAGCGGGAGCGCGGGATCTTGGCTGCTGCTCATGATGTCCATGACGCGCGCGGCGTCGCGGCTACTTCTTCGCGGCGATCTTCTTCAGCGCCTCGACGAGGAGCTCGCCGCTGCGGATGACGCCGGCTTGATCCTCTTCGTCGGGCGTCGCCGCCTTCACACCGTTGAGGATGGTGGCGGTCTTCGACAGCTCGCTGAGCACGCGCGTGGAGATGTCGTTCGGGAAGGCGGCGCCGACGCTGACGGGCTCGAGCGGGATGCCGTACTGCTTCTGCGCCGTGGAGAACGGCTCGCCCGAGTCGTAGCGCGACAGCGACAGCACCTGGCGGTTGACGAGGTCTTGCGCCTTGTAGTCCTTCGGCCAATCGCCGCTGAGCAGGAAGGGCTCGGACATCGGCACGAGGCTCGCCGCCGCGCCCTTCGCGCCCTTCGTGACGAGGATGGAGTACTTCACCATCGGCTTCGCCTCGAGCACGTCCACGATGGCCTTCTTCTGGCCGGAGAAGAGGCTCTTCAGCGCGTCCTTGCGGGTGTTCAGCGCGGCGACGTCGGTCGTGTACTGGAACACGAGTTTCAGCGTCTCCCGGTCGAAGCTGCCGACGCCCTTGCCCTGGAACTTGTCGCCGTCGAACGGGATGTTCAGCGCGCCGAGCTCGGTCGCGAACGTGTCGGGGAACTTCTTCTGCTTCATCGAGTCGCCGGCGGCCTTGATCTTGGCCGCGAGCTCCTTGACCTTGGCGTTGGAGGCCTCGACGTCCTTGATGAGATCGGCGGCGCCCTGGATGCTGACGGACTCGCGACGGCTGCGCTCGGCGTTGACGCCGAAGCTCCAGCCGATGCCGACGCCGAGCACGACGCCGACCGCGCCGGCGACGCCGATGAACTTGCGGCTCTTCTTCGCGGCCTCGACGGCCTCGGCGCCGACCTCGACCTTGATCTCGGCGGGCTTGGGCGGCGGCGCGGGCGGCGGCGCGGGGGCCTTCGGCGCGAACGGGTTGTCGAGCGGCGCGGCGGCCGCGAACGGCGGCACCGGGATGCCGGCCGGCGGCGGGATGCTCGCGCGACCACCCGACGCGACGGGCACCGCCGGCGACGCCACCGGCGCGGGGATGACCGGCGGCGGGACGCTGCCGGCGGCGGGGGGCACGACGGGGGCCGGCGTGCCAGCTGCACCACCAGCTCCGACCATGGTCTTGCCGAGTCGAGCTTTCAGGTCGATTTTCGGCTTTTTTTCTTCGGCCATCGATTGTCTCGCGCATCCGAGGCAGGGGCCTCGGGAGCGCGCACGTTAGCGGCGCGCGTCGTACGATGTCAACGCGAGAAGCCTCCCCCGCGCGCTGAAATGCGACTTCTGCGCGCGGACGCGCCGAGACCGCCGACGTGCGGCGCCGGCTCGTGTAACAGACCGCAGCCCAGATGAGCGCGCCTCCAGCCTTCACCGAGTCGCGCGCGCGGGCGCGCTATCGAGCTCCTCGCGCGCACGGGGATCCCCGAGCCCGACAAGAGGGTCGACGCGTATCCGCACCAGCTCTCGGGCGGCCAGCGGCAACGGGCGATGATCGCGATGGCGCTTGCCTGCCGGCCGAAGCTCCTCATCGCCGACGAGCCGACGACCGCGCTCGACGTGACGGTGCAGGCGCAGATCATGGAGCTGCTCGGCCGGCTCCAGCACGAGCACAACA
>CAUJFL010000259.1 GCA_963169165.1 Myxococcota bacterium
AGAAGCGCTGGATGTCGTTGCCCTTGTGGGTCGAGCCGTCGCCGAAGACGTGGACGTCGTCGTCCTTCATCGCGCGCACGATCGCGGTCGTCGTGACCGCGCGGCCGAGCGGCGTCGTGTTGAAATACTTCTTGCCGCCGACCGACAGGTGAAACGCGCCGCACTGGATCGCGGTCAGGCCCTCGCGCACGATGGCGTCGCGGCAGTCGATGAGGCGCGCGGCCCTCGCGCCGTGCGACAGCGCGATGGGCGGGATGTCGGCCGGCGATTTCTCGTCGGGCTGCGCGAGATCGGCCGTGTAGGCGTACACGTCGAGCCCGCGGCGGGCCATCCACGCGACGGCGGTGCGCGTGTCGAGGCCGCCCGAGAAGGCGAGGCCGATCTTGCTCTTCGGGGGCGGAAGCTGCTTGTGGATGCGGCTCATCGGACGCGCGCGAACAGAGCACGTCCCCGGCGCGGAGTCACATCAGGCCTTCTGGCCCTCGTCCATGCGGCGCATGCCCTCGAGGAGCAGCTGCTCGGGCGACGGCTCGATCACGCGGGTCGGCGCGCGGAACGTCGGCGACAGCGCGAAGTCTCCGTCGGTGATCGTCAGCATCACGTAGAAGGCCTCCTCGCCGCGGAGGCGCCCCCACAGCGCGTTCCAGATGTTGCCGTCGACGAAGTGGATCTCGCCGGTGTCGTTCTTCGTGCGGATGCGCAGGGATCCGGTCTTTCGGCCGTGCCACAGCACCTGCACGATGTCGGGCAGGGCCATCTCGGAGAGGTTGCCCGAGACGCCGCGCGGGCCCGACTTGGTGAGGCGCTGCTCGACGAACTGCTTCAGCTTCGGGCCGAGCACGTCGGGGTTGACGGGCTTGGAGACGTAGTCGGTGACGCCGAGCGAGTAGGCGCGCAGCGCGTCGTCGCGGCCCTGGCGCGCGGTCAGCACGATCCAGGGGAGATCCTTGCCCCAGTCCTGCTTGCGCGCCTCGGCGAGCAGCGCGAAGCCGTCCTGTCCGCCGAGGTTCACCTCGCTCACCACGACGTCGGCGCCCTCGGACTCGAGCAGCTTCACGGCCTGCTCGGCGCTGCGGCAGATCTTCACGATGAAGCCCTGCTGGATGAGGCGCAGCTCGAGCACGGTCGTCTCCTCGGGATCGGGATCGACCAGGAGCGCGGTGTGGCGATCGCCGAGGAGCCGTCCACGGACGTCGTCGCCGGTCATCGCGAGCCGGAACAGATCGACGAGGTTCGGGTCGAAGATAGTCCCCTTGTGCTTCGCCAGCACCTCGCACGCCTCGAGCGGTCGGAGCGTCTTGCGGAACGGGTTGCGGGGGTTCTGGGTGAGGTCGGCGTAGGTGTCGGCGAGCGCGAGCACGCGGCCGCCGAGCGGGATGTCCTTGCCCGAGAGCGCCGACGGGAAGCCCTTGCCGTCGTAGCGCTCGTACATCGTCTCCATCGCGGAGATGGTCGGCTCGGCGAGGCCGCAGCTCTCGAGCAGGCGCTTCGGCGTCATGTACGCCTTCTCGGCGGCGACCTTGTGCCCCTCGTACTCGGCGACGTTGAGCGACGTGAGGTGGTAGGCGCCCATCTTGCCGATGTCGTGCAGGTAGGCGGCGGCGGTGATCGCGGCGACCTCGACCTTGGCGATGCCGACGCGCTCGCACAGCTTCTTCGCGATGCGCGCGACGTGTCCCGAGTGGCCGCGCAGCTCGTTGCGGCCGTTCTCGAGCAGGCTGACGAGCACGTTGAGCATCTCGAGATAGCTCTCGGCCGACGCCGCGGTCGACGCCGCGCCCTTCGCGGCGGGGGTCTTCGCGAGCGCCTCGCCCGAGAGGTTGCGCTCGCGGGTGTTGGCGTCGGCGAGCGAGCGCGCCATCTCCTCGTCGGAGATCAGGTTGCGCTCGTAGACATTGAGCATCGACTTGAACTGCTCGTGCGCGCTGCGATCGAGGACGCCGAACGCGTGGATGTCGCCACCGTAGCCCTTGGCGAGCGCCGCCTTCACCGCGGCGGGGCGCGCGACGAACGCGCGGATCTCGCGCACCTGCGACACGATCTGCAGCTCGCGCAGCGGCTCGATGTTGTCGGGATCGGGTGTGACGACGCTGAGCACCTGCGAGTCTGGATCGTAGAGGACCGGCATGATCTGGTGCTGCTCGGCGAACTTTCGCGGCACCTTGTCGAGCGTGAGCCTGTCGATGTCGGCCTTCGAGAGCTTCTCGGTCGAGACGAAGCGGGTGCGGTAGTGCGCGGCGAGGAACTTCAGCAGCTCCTGCTCGCTGATCGCCTGCACCTCGAGCAGCGCCTCCTCGATGCGGCCTCCGAAGGAATTGTGCTGGGTGACCGCGGCCTCGTACTGGGCGTTGTCGATCTTTCCTGCCTCGAGCAGCCGCTCTGCGAGCTTGGCGAAGCCAGAGGCGACGGTGATGTTTCGGGACGGCGGCGCCATGGTGGGGAGACGACACGAGAGGATAGGGCGCCGGTCGCCCGTTGGGTAGCCCGAAGGCCGCCGAGCGGCGCGCCGCGCGACGCGTGCTATCACTCGCGCGCCTTGCTCGCCCGCCGCGTCGCCGCCGTCGTCGTCGCGCTCGCCGCCTGGATCGCGCCGGGGCTCGCCGGGGCTCGCCCGCTGCCCGAGCCGGTGCCGCTCGAGGTGCGCGGCGAGGCCCCGAGCTTCGTCGTCCCGCCCGCGGGCAAGGGGCAGCGGCCGCTGATCGTGTGGCTGCACGGGCGCGGCGGCGATCCCAGGGCCGACTGCGAGAAGTGGTCGAAGGTCACCGTCGAGCTCGGGTGGCTGCTCTGCGTGTCAGGGCCCGAGGCGCGCGGCGGTGGCGCTCGCGGCTGGCACAACAACTGGGCCTCGTCGAAGCGCAGCGTCGACGCGGCGGTCGGCGCGTTCCTCGACAAGCACAAGAAGCGCGTGAAGCCGGGCTCGAACGTGCTCATCGGCTTCAGCGAGGGCGCGCTCGTCGCGATGAACGTCGGCGTGCGCGAGCCAGAGCTGTTCCCGCGGTGGCTCATCCTCGCCGCGAACGACGTCTACTGGGGCGGCGACGGCGTGACCGAGCTCGCCCGCAACAAGAAGCTGATCAAGCGCGTGTACCTGCTGACCGGCGAGAAGGACGGCGTGGTCGACAACACGCGTCGCGTGTTCGCGTCGCTCGAGAAGGAGCGCGTGAAGGCGCGCATCTGGACGCCCGACGACATCGGGCACGAGGTGCCCGAGGACCGGATGCGCACCTTCTATCGGAAGCCGCTCCTGTGGCTGCTCGGCCGGACGAAGTGACGGCGGGCCGGGGAGCGCCGACCCGCCGCACGCCCCTCACTCGGGATCGGGGACGATGACCGTCTCGACCTTGGTGCCGCCGTCGGCGTAGAAGGTGACGGCGTCCATCACCGCGGTCGAGTCGAGCAGGCCGTCGCTCGAGTCCCAGATCGCGATGCGCATCGCGTAGATGCCGCCGCCGGTGACCGGGTAGCGAGTCTCGAGCCAGCCGGACGCCGCGTGTCCCTCGAAGTTGGTCCCGTTCAGGTCGGCGATGTTGCCGGTGCCGCATTTGTTGTAGCCGGCGGGGCCAGGCTTGCAGACCGTGAAGAACGACTGGTTGTTCACGCCGATCACGTTCGTCTTGGTGCCGGCGACCTCGAACGCGACGTCCGGGTACATCGGATCGTTGGGGTCGAGCACGTTGGCGGCCGGCGTGCGCGCGCCGTTCGCGAGCAGGGTGTTGGACTCGTTGCCCCCGAGCGGCGCGACCAGCACGGCGAACACGTCGTTGTAGGCCGAGCAGGTGAACTGAGGGAACTCGCAGGAGAAGAACCGCATGCGGAAGCCCATCGACTTGGCGTTCGTTGGGACGCGCACCTTGAGGTCGAGCGCGGCGGCGTCCTTCGGGGCGCCGGCGCCGGGGCAGGTGCCCTGCTTGGGCCACTTGCCGGCCGGGAACGTGTCGTTCGAGCCCTTCACGACCGAGCCGCCGGTGTCGCAGGTGAACTGCTGGTAGTCGGGCTGACCCGGCGTGCGCGCGACGCCCGTCGACAGCGCGAGCAGCATCTGGCCCTCCTGTCCCTTGGTCGCGGGGCCGAACGACGGCAAGATGCCGAACTCGTTCTTGCGGAACGGGGTGTCTTGCCCCGACAGCACGGGCGCGCCGAGGCGGACGAACTTGGCCTCGAGCACGCCCCACTTGCGGGCCGTCTTGTCGGCGGGCTCGCCCTCGACCTTGACGTTGCAGAGGCCGATCGCGCGCGCCGCGTCGAAGGCGCTGTCGATCGACGGCTTGGCCTTGAGGTCGTCCTCGCAGGTGGGCAGCTTCTCTCCGGCCTTGAGCACGGCGCCGTCGCAGTCCTCGTCGATCTGCTGATCGTCGGGCAGCGGGCTGCCCTTCGTACAGTCGTTCATCTCGCAGTTGATGGTCTCGATGGCGCCGGGGTTCATGCCGGGGTTGCAGTCGTTGCAGTCGCCCTCGGCCTCGGTCCAGCCGTCCTGATCGTCGTCGACGCCGGGCTGGTTGACGCAGGTGCCCGGCTGGGTCGGTCCGCCGGCGCCGCCGCTCACGAAGCCGCCGCTGCCGACGGTGCCGCCGGACGAGGAGGGAGCGCCGCCGGCCTGCGTGAACCCGCCCGCGCCGGGCCCTCCGCCGCCGCCGGGGACGGCGTTGTCGAACTGGTTGGTGTCCACCTTGCTGTCGCTGCACGCGGCGGCGACGCTGAGGACGAAGCAAAGTCCACCGACTGCGATCCAGATGTTCTTCATGAACGACTCCTCGAAAGAGGCGCCCGCGGTTGCGGCGCTGCCGCCCACTATTCACAAAAATCGGCGGACGCGCAGGCATTTTCGTCGCCATGGAATCGTCCGCTGGCGGCGGCGTAGCGCACGCGCCTCACAGCAACAGATCGATCAGGGCCGAGAGCGCGGCGGGCAGCGGCGTCGCCGCGCGCCGCGCCGCGAGCACGGCGTGAGCGACCTCGTCGAGGGCCACGGCGGGAGGGAGCCTCTCGAGCGTCGCGCCGTCGAGCTCGTCCCCCGCGCGGGGGACGTCGTCGAGCCGCCACAGCGGCGTGTGTCGCGCCCAGCGCACGCCCTCCGTGGGGTGGACCCGGCACGTGAGCTGCTCGACGAACGCGCCGTACAGCGGCACGACCAGGGTGATGATTCGATCCTGGTCGATGCGGCCGACGAGCGCGTGCGTCACCTCTCGCGACGGCAGCGTCGCGCCCGCGCGCTCGAGCGTCGCGACGATGCGAGCCCGTCGCGTGGGGTCTCGCTCGACCGACGCGACGGGCGCGTACGCGGCGATGACGGGGACGTCGACGTGGGGCAGCTCGGCGTCGAGCGCGTCGAGCCACGCGTCGCGCCCCGCGCCGTCGAGCGCGGAGTAGGCCTCGATCGCGGCGGCGGCGGCGTCTGGCTCGACCGCGAGCGCGGCGAGCAAGGAGCGGAAGGCGCCTGACGCGCGCGGATCGAACATGGGAGGGGCGCGCGGCGCGGCACGCGTTAGCGAGGTCGGCGCGGCATCACAAGCCCGATCACTCGGGAGCGCGGGCGACGAGCTGCTCGACGAGCGACAGGTAGACGCCGACCGGGCTCGCCGTCCGCGTCGCGTCGAACGCCGCGAGCACGATGGACGCCGCGAGCACGAGCCCGAGGGTCGCGCGCGGCGCGCGCGGGGCCACCCGGCCGAGCACGAACGCGGCGCAGACGAGCCCGAGCGTCGCCATCGCGCCCGCGGCGAGCACCCCCGCGAGGACGAGCGCGCGCCGCGCGAGCGCCTGGGTGTCCGCGGCCGTGAGCGCGAGGGACAGCGCCGACAAGAGGAGCGGCGCCGAGAGCGCGCGCGCCGCGACGATGGACAGCGACGCGCGCAGCAACGCGCGCCCGAGGTGAGGCGCGAGCCCTCGCTGCCGCGCCGCCCCGACGAGGGCCGGCTCGACGCGCAGCGCGGCCGGGCCGCCCGCCACGCGGAGCGCGAGCGGCAAGGCGACGAGCAGCAGGTGCGCGCCCACCGACTTCGCGACGATGCCCTCGGCGAAGAAGCGCGGGCCGTCGACCGCCCGCAGCACGAGCGCGCCCACCGCCTGGAAGCAGGCGTAGGCGACCGCGACCGAGAGCCCGAGCCTCGGCCACGCGCGCGCCAGGCGCGCCCTGCAGAGCTGGGTCAGCGCCTC
>CAUJFL010000260.1 GCA_963169165.1 Myxococcota bacterium
ATCACCTTCATCCAGAACAAGCTGAACGCGTTCTCGTCGTCGGTGGTGGCGTCGGGTGTCGACATGCACGTGGTGATGGTGAGCGCGCTGAAGGGGTGCTTGTTCGGCCCGCTGCAGGGGTGCAACCCGCTGTTCTTGACCGGGATCTGCCTGCCCCCGCCGCTCGGGAGCGGGGGCTGCCCCGCCGACGCCAACCCTCCCGGCTACGTGCACCCCAACGCGTTCGTCAACAGCAACGACGGGCTCAACGTGATCATGAAATCGTGGCCTCAGTGGAAGAGCGCGCTGCGCATGGATGCCAAGAAGACCATGGTGATCCTGACGGATGACAACATCACCGTCGCGCCCTACGACGCGGCGTCGTTTCCCGACGGCGAGGTCGGCGCGGCCGCCAAGTTCGTCGCCGACTTCACCGCGCTCGATCCCGCGCTGCTGAAGGGCTGGAAGGCTGCGGGTATCTATCCCTTCACCAAATGCTCGACGGCCGCGGCCGAGGGGAAGGTGTGGCGCGAGGTGGTGAACCAGACCGGCGGGCTCCACGGCGATCTGTGCAAGCAGGACCTGCAGCCCATCCTCGACGAGGTGCAGAAGGCCGTCGTCGTCGGCACCCAGATCGCTTGCCAGTGGAAGATGCCCCCGCCCCCGCCGGGCCTCGCGCTCGATCCCACGCAGGTCAACGTGACCTACACCGATGGTGCCAACCAGGAGCACGAGGTGCTCTACGCGAAGGGCGCGGCGGCGTGCTCGGCGTCCCAGGGCGGGTGGTACTTCGACGACGAGGTGAACCCGACCACCGTGCTCGCGTGCCCCGCCACCTGCGACACGATCCAGAAGGACGTGAAGTCGAGCGTCGCGGTCACCTTTGGCTGCGAACGCAAGGGTTTGAAGGGGTGACCGCCGGCCTCGGGGGTTAAGTGCGCTTCGGACCCGATTTCACCGAGGCCCACACGCTCGGAGACGGCACGCGCGTCACGCTTCGCTTCTTGCGACCCGACGACGCGGAGGAGCTGCGCCGGGGATACCGCGAGCTCTCGCCCGAGTCGCGGTATCGACGGTTCTTGACTGGCGAGGCCGAGCTCACCGACGAGCGGCTGCGCTACCTGACCGAGACAGACGGCGTGCGCCACGTCGCCATCGTCGCCACGACCGAGTCGCTCGATCTCAAGTCGGAGCGAGGGCTCGGCGTCGCGAGGTTCGTCAGGTTGCCGACAGAGGCCGACGTCGCGGAGGCCGCGGTCACTGTCATCGACGGGATGCAACACAAGGGCGTCGGGCGCCTGCTGTTGGGGCTGCTCGCCAGGGTCGCGCGGGACCGCGGCGTGCGCGCGTTTCGCGCCGAGGTGCTCGCCTCCAACGCGCCGATGCGCGAGCTCCTGCACGCCGCGGGGGCCGTCGTGCGCGTCGACGAGGGCGCCACCTTGACGTTCGACGTTCCGCTGGGCGGACCCGCCGACGGCGCGCACCCGGAGGGGACCGCTCGACGGGTGCTCCGCGCCGTCGCCGCGTCGCTCTCCTCGCTGGCGGGTGGTTAGTCGCCATTTGCAGCCGTCATCGAGGTCGCGTAGCGGAGCCAGGTGCGGGTCGATCGGGAGAAGCTCGAGGCCGCCGCCAGGGTGCTCGGTCAGGCCGCGGCCACGATCGCGCTGCGCGTGCTCGCGTGGGGCGCGACGGGCGCGGGCGTCGGGCTGTTCGCGGCCGTCGTGCTGCTCGCGTCGACCGCGCTCGACGCGCCGCCCGAGTGGTGGAGGCTCGCGCGTTACCTGTCGCTGCTCGTGCTCCCGGCGGGCGGCGCGCTGATCTTCGGGCAGCTCGGCGTCGCGCGGGGCATCGGGCGCGTCGTGCTGCGCCACGCGGTCGACAGCGGGCTCGTGCTCGAGGTGCTCGACCGCCTGCTCGAGCTCGCGGCGGGCGCGCTCGCGCGTCAGCCTCGCCTCGCCGCCCTCGCCGAGCGCGCGGATCTCTTCGCCGCCGAGCTGCCGCTCCGCGACGTCGAGCTCGCGCTGAAGCGCGCCGGTGACGACTTCGTGCTCGGCGCGGATCTCGAGGAGGGCGGCGGCGGCGCGCGTCGCTGGGCGCTGCGCAAGATCAAGCGCGCGCTCGTCGACAAGATCGAGGCCTACACGCTGGTCCTCGTGCGCGCGGAGCAGGGCGGCGTGTCGCTCGACCGCGTCCGACGGCTCGCGCTCGACCGCGCCGAGGAGGGCGTGCGAGAGCTGGTGCTCGGCGCGATGAAGAAGCAGCTCCTGCTCGCGGCGGGGCTCCTGCTGTCGCTTGTCGCCGTCGGCCCCGCCGTCGCGGCGGCCCTGCGCGCGGCGTGAGCGCGTCGCCCTCGGCCTCAGGCTCTGATACACCGGGAGCATGATCGTTCGCGCGCGCGCTTGGTTCCTCGGGGGTCTCCTCGTCTCGGCGGCGGCCTGTGGCGGCGGCGAGGACGAGGGCGTCACCCCGCCCGCTCAAACCGGCGGAAGATCCGGCTCGAACGGCGTCGCGGGGACGGCTGGAGCCGGGGGCACGGGCGCAGCCGGCTCGCCCAGCGCGGCGGGGACGGCTGGCGCCGCGGGGACGGCTGGCTCGACCGCCGGGGCCGCGGGGCTCGCGGGCATCGGTGGGCTCGCGGGGGCCGCGGGCCTCGCGGGGATGGCCGGCGCGGGGGGCGCGGGGGCCGCGGGCACGGGTGGCGCGTCCGCGGGAGCGGCGGGCGCGGGCTGCGTCGATCCCCTGGCGCTCGCGCCGACCGACACCCCGGCCGCGAAGCTCTCCGAGACGGGGCTGTACGCTGACATCGCCAAGCGAGAGATCCACGCGCGCGCGCGCTACTTTCAACCCAGGTATCCGCTCTGGTCCGACGGCGTCGAGAAGCAGCGGTGGATCTACTACTCCGCGTGCTCCAAGATCGACACCCAGGATCAGGACCACTGGTCGTTCCCTGTTGGCACCAGGCTCTGGAAGGAATTCAAGAAGGGGGGCAAGCTCCTCGAGACCCGCCTGATCCACCGCTACGGCGCGGGCCCCGACGACTTCACGTTCGTGAGCTATCAGTGGCGGGCCGACCAGTCCGACGCCGATCTCGCCGAGCACTCGGGCGTCCAGAACGTGCTCGGAACCGATCATGACATCCCTGGCGGCGCCCAGTGCCAGAACTGCCACAGCAAGCTGCCCGAGCACGTGCTGGGCTTCGGGGCGATCCAGCTGAGCCATCAGCTGGCGGGCGAGACGATGAAGTCGCTGAGCGAGGCGGGGAGGCTGACCGTCCCGTCGCCGGGCGGGTTCTCCATCCCGGGCGGGGCCCTCGCCTCGGCCGCCGTCGGCTATTTGCACTCGAACTGCGGCAACTGTCACAACGACACTGGCATCGGCGTGGCGATGCGGCTGCGCGCGCTGACGACCGACAAGCAGCCGAGCGAGGTCGGCGCGATCGCGACGACGGTCGGCGTCCCCGCGGAGATGTTCTCGGCGCCGGGGATCACCGCGCTCGTCCAGCCGGGGGTCCCCGACGCGAGCGCCGTGTGGTTCCGCATGTCTCACCGCAACGACGCGACGCTCCAGTCGGTCCAGATGCCGCCGATCGGCACCGAGATCGTCGATCCGCAGGGCGTCGCGCTCGTGCGTGACTGGATCCTCTCGATGGGTGGCGCCGCGGGGGGCGGAGGCGCGGCTGGCGCCGGGGGCACGAGCGGCGCCGGTGGCGTCGGCGGCAGCGCGGGCAAGGGTGGCTGACAGCCCGCGCGCGATCCTCCACGTCGACATGGACGCGTTCTACGCGTCGGTCTAGATCGAGGACGATCCCTCGCTGCGCGACGCTCCCGTGATCGTCGGCGGCGCCTCCCGCCGCGGCGTCGTGCTGGCGGCGTCGTACGCGGTGCGACGGTTCGGCGTGCGGTCGGCGATGAGCATGGTCGAGGCGCTGTCACGGTGCCCTCGCGCGGTCGTCGTGCCGCCGCGCCACGCTCGCTACGCGGAGGTCAGCCGCGCGGTCTTCGAGGTGTTTCATCGGTTCACGCCGCTGGTCGAGGGGCTGTCGCTCGACGAGGCCTTCCTCGACGTCGGCGCGAGCCGCGCGCTCTTCGGAGACGGCGCCGAGATCGCGCGGCGGATCAAGCGGGCGATCGCCGAATCGACCGGGCTGACCGCCTCCGCGGGGGTCGCGCGCTCGAAGTTCGTCGCCAAGATCGCGAGCGACATGAACAAACCTGACGGGTTGACAGTGGTGCCCGAGGACGTCGCCGCGTTCCTCGCGCCGCTGCCGATCGAGCGGATGTGGGGGGTGGGCCCCAAGACCGCCCCCAAGCTGCACGCGCTCGGGGTGCGCACGTTCGGGGACGTGCAGCGCGCGTCGCCCGAGCTGCTCGCGCGACGCCTCGGCGCCTGGGGAGGCGAGATCGCGCGGCTCGCGAGGGGGCTCGACGAGAGGCCGGTCGTGCCCGATCGCGAGGCGAAGAGCGTGGGCTCCGAGGAGACGTTCGAGCTCGATCTCTCGGGGCGCGACGAGCTGCTCGAGGCGCTGATCCCGCACGCCGAGCGCGTCGCGGCGCGGCTCGTGCGCGCGGGGCTCGCTGGGCGCTGCGTGGCGATCAAGCTGAAGCACCACGATCACCGCGTCGTGTCTCGACAGACGACCCTCGACGAGCACGCGGACGACGCGGCGACGCTCGTCGAGGCCGTCCGCGCGCTGCTCGCGCGGCTGGAGGTCGGGGCCGCGCGGTTCCGCCTGGTCGGGCTGTCGGTCTCCGACCTCGCGACAGAGGGCGCGCACCCGTCACTGTTCCCTGACGCCCACCGCGCGAGGCGCTCGGAGATGGAGCGCGCGCTCTCGGCGATCAACGATCGCTTCGGTGAGGGCTCGGTGCGGCGCGCGGGTGGGCGGGCCCCTCGTCCGCGCGGGAGCTGAGCGTTCAGCGCTTGGCGATCGGCCGCGCCCCCGCCGCGCGCGCCACCAGGGCGACGCCCTCGGCGAGCCAGGCCGCGAGCGCCTCGGGATCGAGGGCGCGAAGCGTGTAGATGGTCGCCTTCACCTCGTGGCGAGGTCCGCGCGCCACGACGCGCAGCCGCCCCTCGTCGTCTCGCACCACGTCGACGCTGACCAGCTCCTCGGCGCGGAGGCTGCTCGACGGGCGCTCTCGACCGAGCAACCGCGTCGCGCACACGACGCGGCCGTCGACCGCGCGCACGACGAACGACGAGAGCGCGTTGAGCAAGAACCGCGACGCGAGCAGGCCCGCCACGAGGTAGCCGAGCGCCGCGAGCACGATCGCCACGAGCACGAGGCTCGGCGCGCGCATCGCCGACGGGCGCCGCAGGGTGAGCTCCGTCAAGAGCAGGCCGAGCCCGAGGGTCGAGCCCGTGCCCACCGCGGCGAAGACGTCTGGCTCGCGCCGGAACGCGAACCCCCATGGCTCGACGGGCTCGACGGCCCCGGAGGGCGCCGCCGCGCCGTGCGCCCGGAGCGGGGCGGTCAGCGCCGCGGCGTCTCGCTCGATCTCGACTGGGAAGCGCCGCTCGAGTTGCAGGCGGCGGTCGCTACCACGCCGCGTGGGCCGCGTCAGCGCGCGGGCCGCGTGGGATCCTCGGGCCACTGATGCCTTGGGTACTTGCGGCAGAGCTCCTTGCGGATCGCGGGCCAGTGTCGCGCCCAGAACCCCGCGAGATCACGCGTGACCTGGACTGGCCGCTGGTTGGGCGCGAGCAGGTGGACGACGAGCGTCACCCGTCCGCCGGCGATCGTCGGCGCGTCGTGCATGCCAAAGAAGTCCTGCATGCGGCTCGCGACGAACGGCGGCTGCCCGGGCGCGTACGTGATCTTCGCGTGGCGACCGCTCGGCAAGGCCAGGCGCTCGGGCGCCCACGCGCGGAGGCGCTCGCGCTGTCGAGGGTCGAGCTGCCGCTCGAGCTCGGCCGTGAGGTCCGCGTCGCGCAGCTCTTCGAAGCTCGAGCGCCCGACCGCGAGCTTGGCCAGCAGCGCCGAGGTGCCCGCGTCGTCCACCGCGGGGAACGACGGATCGTGCTCGCGGACGAGCGCGAGGCGCGCGAGCAGCGTGACCCATGTGTCCTGGTCCTCGACGAACGCAGAGAGACCGCGCTTCTCGGCCATCGACGCGAGCAGCGCGCCCACGGCGACGGGCTCACCCCCGCGCCGTCGGGTCTCGTCCAGCGCGACGCCGTCGTACATCAGCCGCTCGACCGTCTCGACCCGCTCGCGCTCGGCGTCCCACACGAGGCGCGTCTCGTCGCGCAGCCGTTCGCCGAACAGCTCGAGCAGCCACTCTGGCTCTATCCGGGACACGAGGCGCGCGAGGGGGCGGCTCGGGTCCCCGTCGGCGGACGCGACGACGACGAGCGGCGCGTCGAGCACCACGCTGTCGTCCGCCTGGGTGAGCGCGCCGCCCGAGGACATCACGAGCGCCTTGCCGCCCGGCGCCTTGCGGGCCGCGACACGATCGGGAAACCCCGCCAGCAGGGCGACGCCGAGGGCGTCTTCCTCATCGAGCCGCGGGGTCTCGCCGATGTCGCGGGGCGCGGCGCGCGCGAGCCTCTCGCAGGCGCGCGCGGCCTCGAGCGTCGCGCCGACGTCGCCGCCGAGCGCCTTGATCTGCGCGGCCGACAGGCGCTCGCGCGCGGCGCGGAGCACGAGCTCGACGCGCGGCGTGACGTCCGAGTCGCCGCGCGCGCGGTGTGCCCTCGGCGCGTCGCCGAACCTCGCGCGCCCGTCGCCGAGCACGTCGCGCCCCGCGAGCGCCGCGGCCGCGGCGGCGCCTTCGGTCGAGTATCCTCGACGCGCGGCCTCGAGCGCGACGCGCGCGAGCCGTGGGTGTACGGGCAACCGGAGCATCTGCCGCCCGAGCGCGGTGAGGCCCCCGCCGTCGAGCGCGCCCAGGCGGCCGAGGAGCTCTCGCGCCGCGCTCACCGCGGGCTCGGGTGGCGCGTCGAGCCACGCGAGCTCGGCGGTCGTGAGGCCGAGCTGCGCGAGCTCGAGCACCAGCTCGCAGAGATCGGCGCGGGCGATCTCGGGGGCGTCGTGGTCGGGGCGTCGCTCGAGGTCGCCCTTCGTGTAGAGCCGGACGCACGTGCCGGGGCGCGTCCGCCCCGCGCGGCCTGCGCGCTGCGTCGCGGACGCGCGGCTGATCTTCTCGAGCGACAGCGTCGAGAGCCCCGTCCACGGCGACGACGACGCGAGCCGCGCGAGCCCCGAGTCGATCACCGCCGCGACGCCGTCGATGGTCACGCTCGACTCGGCGACGTTCGTCGAGAGGATGAGCTTGGGCGAGGAGGAGGGCGCGAGCGCGCGGTCCTGCTCCTCGGGCGACAGATCTCCGTGCAGCGCGAGCACGCGCGCGCCCACGTCGCGCGCCACGCCCTCGCAGGCCGCCATCGCCGCGCGGATCTCGCGCGCGCCGGGCAAGAAGACGAGCGCGTGGCCGTCGAGCCCGCCGCGGTACAGCTCGCGCGCCGCGACGGCGACCTCGGTCGCGAGCGGCCGCGTGAGCGGAGCGGCCGCGTGGCGCACCTCGACCTCGAACGAGCGCCCCTCGGCGCGGACGACGGGCGCGGAGATGAACTCGGCGATCCGCGCGGCGTCGAGCGTCGCGCTCATCGCGCCGAGCAGCAGCGCGGGCCGGCGCGCCTCGGACAGCCTCCGCAAGAGCGCGAGCGCGACGTCGGTCTGCAGGTGCCGCTCGTGCACCTCGTCGATCAGCACGGCGGCGACCGACGGGAGCGAGGGCTCGCGGGTAAGCCAGCGAGTCAGCACGCCCTCTGTCACGAACCTCACACGCGTCTCGCGGCTCGTGCGATCGTCGTGGCGCACGGTGTAGCCGACCCTGCGCCCGAGCTCCTCGCCCAGCTCGGCGGCGACCCGCCGCGCGGCCATCCGCGCCGCGAGCCTGCGCGGCTCGAGCACGACGATCTCGCCCGCGTCGCCGAGCCCGGCGTCGAGCATCGCGCGCGGCACCCGCGTCGTCTTGCCCGCCCCCGGCGGCGCCTCGAGCACGAGCCGCCCCGCGTCACGCAGCGTGGCGACTATCTCGGGGAGCCTCGCGTCGATCGGCAGCGGGATCATGGGTCGAGCAGGCCCATCGCGCGCATCGGGGCCGCGAGATCGTCGGGCGTGGGCGAGGTGATCACGAGGCGCGCGCAGGTCACGGGGTGGACGAGGGAGATGGTCCGGGCGTGCAGCGCCAGGCGGTCCAGCCCGTATCGCGCGGCGAACGCGCGGTTCAGCTCGCCCTTGCCGTAGTTGGCGTCGCCGAGCAGCGGGTGTCCGAGGTGCTTCAGGTGCCTGCGGATCTGGTGGAGCCGACCCGTGCGTGGCGTCGCCTCGACCAGCGACACCGCGCGCGGCTCGCACGAGGCGGTGGCGACGCGACGGACCTCGGTGACCGCGTCGACGCGTGGTCCACCCGGCCTGCGCGGGATCGCGTGGTCGATGAGCGCCGCGTCGGGGGCCTCGCCGCGCACGAGGGCGATGTAATGTTTGATGATCTCGCCCCGAGCCTGTGCCTTGGCGAGCGATCGCGCGAGCGACGCGTCTCGCGCGAACAGCACGGCGCCGCTCGCGCCGCGATCGAGCCGCTGGATCGGGTACGCGACGGGGGCACGGGTCACCGCGCGCACGAGGTCGACGAGCGTGAGCTCATCGTCGCCCCAGCCCCGGTGCACGAGCGTGCCCGACGGCTTGTCGACGACGAGCAGGTGGGCGTCCTCGTGAAGGATCGTGGGCGGGGGGAGCGAGGTCATCGCGCGACGCGCGCCCGGAGCGTCGTCGGCGCCGAGACGTTGCCCGCGCGGTCGCGCACGCGCACGGTCAGCGCGGTGTCGGACGCGGGGAGGCGGATCCTCTGCTCGCGGCGATAGGGCGTCCACGCGCCCGCCGTGGCGCCGACGTCGACGCGCACCGCGGCGAGCCCAGAGGGGCTGAGCGCGGGATCGCGCAAGGGATCTCGCTGGTGCGAGCGATCGGACGCGTCGACGCGGAGCGTGGCGCGTCCTCCAGCGGCGTCGCGCTCGAGCGAGACCGCCTCGACACGCGGCGCGTCGGTGTCGGACGACGGGCGGACGCAGCCTGGCGAGGACCACGCGGACGCCGCGCCGGTCGCCGCGTCGCGCGTGCGCGCCGACACACATACGCGCTCGCGGGGTCGCGCGGCGCACTCGACCGCGAGGCTCCCATCGGAGGTCTTCAAGGGATGGCAGCTCAGCGGCGCGTGCGATCCGGCCGACGTGACGCGGCGGACCTCGAGCGCGAGGCCCGGCGCCGCGCTCACCGGCGACCCCACGCCGATGCTCGCGCTCCTCGCGACGACTCGTGTCGGCAGCGCTCGCGCGCCGTCGTCGCCGGGCGTGACGGGAGAGCGTCCGCGCGCGGCCTCGGAGCCGTCGGACTCGCCGCCGCCGTCGCTGTCCCCGCGGAGCGGCAGCGTGCCGAGGCGGCGCTCGGTCGCGTTGTCGAGGCCGTCGCCGTCGGGATCGTCGCGGGCGTCGTCGCGTGACGGATCGGTGCCGTGTCGCCGCTCCCACGCGTCGGGCAGGCCGTCGCGATCTCGATCGGGCGGGGCGTCGAGCGCGATCGCGAGGTGCGCGGCCCTGGCGAAGGGGCGCTCCGCGCGCGCGCGCGCGTCGAGCTCGAAGCGGTAGACACCGGGGGCGTCGGTCGCGTCGAGCGTCGCCGCGTACACCCCATCGTTCGGCGCGCCGTCGCCATGAACACCATCGTCGAGGAGCGCGAGCTCGCGTCGCGCGCCGTCGGGGGCGACCACGGTCGCGAGCACGACGGCCCCGCGCACCGGGCCCTCGTCCACGAGCGCCGCGGAGACGCGCACGGGCTTCCCCGCGTGGCGCGCGGGCTCGAACGGCGAGCGTCCGTCGGTGGGTGGCGCGGGGACGTCGTCGACGTCGAGGTGCGCGAACATCGCGCCGGGCGCGCGCGCCGTGACCTCGACCAGCACGGGCCCGCGCACGTCGCTCACGTCGGCGAGGCGCAGCGCGCCGGAGACGGCGCCGTCGAGCTTGAAGACCGCGTGGTGAGGCGCGAGCGAGGCCGGGCGCGCGCGTCGACCTCGCGCGTCCTCGACGCTCACGTGGGCGAGCCCGCCCGCGTGCGAGAGGATCGTGACGACGACGTCGCGCGTGCCGGGCGGGAGCGCTGGCAGCTCGAGCGACGCGAGCGATCCGACGGTCCGCGCGAAGAGCCGGTCGCGCCCGGTCGCCGCGGCGAGCCCGCCGAGCACCGCGTCGCCCACCTGCGTGACGGCGGCGCGGAGCTCGTCCGCGCGCGTGAGCCCGTCCGCGTACGAGAAGGTGCCGCGGCAGACGTCGGCCATCTTGCGGAGCGGCCCCGCGTCGGAGTCCTGCCCGATCGCGACCGTCGACACGCGCGGCACGAGGTAGGTCGCGCCGTTCGGACCTCGAAAATTCGAGCGCGTGGTCCAGCCGAGCAGGCCCGACGTCCCGGTGGGCCACGGCAGGTTGTCGGGCCCGAGGTCCTCGAGATCGAACGCGCCCGGCGGCAGCGCGGTCCCGTCGGAGTAGCCGGCGTAGGGCGGGTGGAGCGTGTAGCGCTCGGGCTCGTACCCCGCGTTGCTCCGGCCGTCCGAGAGCACCAGCATCGCGAGCGCGGGATCGTGGTCCGAGCGCTCGTCGTAGCCGGCCGCGACGAGCGCCGACGAGGCCTCGAGCGCCCCGTCCCCGATCGACGTCCAGCCGAGCGCACGCACGCCGTCGATCGCGGCCGCGAGCTCGGGGCGGCTCACGGCGTCGAGCCTGCGCACCGGCGAGATCGTCTGCGCGTCGTGGTTGAAGGTCACGAGCGCGAGCTCGTCCCCGTCGCGCAGCCCGGCGAGCGCGGCCTTCGCGGCCGTCTTGGTCGCCACGAGCTTCGCGCCGTCGCCGTCGTCCATGCTGCCGCTGCGGTCGAGCACGAGCGCCGCGACGACCTTCGGGGCGACGGCGCGCGCGGTCAGCGCGGCCTCGGACGAGGCGCCGAGCCTCTCTCCCGCGGCCGTGGTCAGCCGCACGTCGATCCCGAGGCTGGCGCCCGCGCGAGGGTACAGCGCCTCGGGCAGGGTCCCCACCAGCCACACCGTGCCGCGCGACACCTCGACCACGCGGTAGTCGTCGCGAGGCACCACACAACCCTTGTCGTCGCCGCACCCGGGGACGCGGAGCTCGACGGTGTCGAGGCGCACGCGCGCGGGCTCGTTGCGCTCGTCGCGAGACGAGAGCTCGACGCGGAACGGCCGCCGCCCCGCGCTCGGGTGTCCCACGTCGAGCGTCGCGGCGCGGGTCGGCTCGAGCAGCGTCAACGACGCCTTGGCCTTGCCAACTCTCCACCCGAACATCGCGTCGGTCGGCTTCGTGTTGCTGACGACCGCCAGCACCTCGGCGACGTCGCCCGTGACCGGCACGTCGACGACAAAGTCTCCTTCGGCGCGAGGGCGACACTGCTGCTGGGGCGCGGGCAGCGGCCCCGACACGCTCTCGCGGCAGCCTTGCAGGAGGGTCGGGTTACCCGCGCGGTCGACGGTGAACACCCGCAGGCGGAGCGGCGCGTCGCCCACCGGCATCACCCGCAGCGTGACCCCCGCCTGACCGGGGGAGGGAGTGGCCGACAGGTAGGCCGCGCCGTGCCCGTGCACGAGCGACGGCGCGCCGCTCGCGAACCCGCCATCACTTGGCAAGTAGCGAGGCGGCGCCGCGGCGCACCGCCCGCGGGGTGGACAGGGCTCGTGCGAGTCGAGCTCGCGCCGCGCGCGGGGCAAGAGATCGGGGCCGGCGGCGCGGAGATCCGTCGGGACGACGAAAGGTTTGAGGGTGTTCATCGGCGGTCCGGGGATCGGCCACCCCGGCGCGATCGGCCCCTTGGCGCCCGCGTTCATGTCGCCGATCCAGTCGATGGACCAGCGCGGATCGGCGTCGCGGTAGTCCTTCAACAGCATCGTCGTGTGGAGATCGAGCAGCACGTTCTCCAGGTCGCGCCCGAGGTGGTCGAGCAACACGCTGTTGAACGCCCCCTCGAACGGCGGCTCGCCGGGGCGCGACGCTATCGCGCGCAGGAGCGGCCCGAGCAGATCGGCGCCCTCGTCGGAGCGCCTCGACGGATCTCCGAGGGGGAGGCTCCGATCGGACTCGAAGCGCGACGATCTCCCGGAGGGGTGGGGGCTCGCCGCGCCCGGCGAGATCGGGATCGCGAACTGTTCCATCACATAACGCCAGACGACGGCGGTGGTGTAGGGCAGGTCGAGCAGATCGGCGCTGGGCGAGTCGAGCCACAAGTGCGCCGCCGAGCCTTGCTGCCCGAGCATGCCCTGAGAGACACACTTGCGCGTGGTGACGCCGCCGTAGCCCTCGACGCAGAGGTGCGCCTGGATGGCGGTCGGGACGGCCTCGGAGACGCCGACCGTGTGGAATCCGGGCGGATCGACGCCGAGCTCGCGGACCGACTGGTGGATGTAGGCGTCCTGGAGCTTGTGACCGAGCTCGTGCGCGGTGAGGTTGACGATCGCGCTGGCCTCGCCCGTCAGCGGTGAGAGCGGCGATGGAGGGAACATGCTGGTGTTGAGCGCGATCCCCCCGTTGGTGCCCTGACCGCCCGCCTCGATGGGCGACAGGAAGATGCGAGATGGACAGTGACCCTCGGGCGCCGGCGACGGGCAGGCGCCGCCGTCCGAGCCGTTGGCCCACGCCGGCGGCTCGGGGGCGGCGCGCGCCACCGCGACCTCGCGCTGCCACGAGTCGATCTCGGAGGCGCGATCGACGATGAAGCGAGCGTGTGAGGGGTTCACGCAGTGCGAGCGCGCGTGGTACGGCGCCCCGCCTGGTCCGATGGCCTTGGCCCCGTCGACGCACGGGTCCTGCGCGACGCAGCGCCGCGGATCCCGGCACACGAGCGGCATCGGACCAGGGAACGGCCACGGCGGCTGGGCCTCGACGCCGTACGCGAGAAAGTGACCGTCCCGGCTCGCCGCGAGGCGCCTCGGCAGCGCGCAGAAGCCTCCCTCGACGACCAGCGCCGGGGCGAAGTTGCCAGCCTCCGTCGTCGAATAGCCGAGCGGTTCACTGTTCACGCGGAGCACGTAGAAGTTGCCTGCGGTCGTCGGATCGTCCCAGTCGTTGCGGGGATCGGGAGGCAACAGCTCGGTGCCGAACCGCGCGCCCACGCCCGTCGACGGCAGCAGGCGCTCGGCGAGCTCTTCCAGCGTCGAGATCGGCGGGTTGGTGGAGAGCCGCATGACTGGCGGCGAGGCGCTGTCGTCGTAGAGCACCCACGGCTCGTCGGTCGTGCCGTGTCCGGGGCAGCGGATCGCGCCCTTGTTGGCGACGCAGACCTCGATCCTGTGGGTGTCCGCCACGACCTCGGCGCGCGATCGGGTGTCGTCCTCGGGCTGGGTGAAGAGATCGTACCAGAGCTCGACCGTGCGCCGCAGCTGCTCGTTGCCCGAGCCGCGGGTCGGCACGTCGTTCCAGTCCATGTAATCGATCGGCTTGCACGCGGCGACGCGCGGGCGGATCGGGCGCGCGGACGCCTCCACCGCGACGGCCGAGATCGCGGCCGCGAGCGCGAGCGACGCTGTGAGACGCGCGGGGCTCATCGGCGCACCCTCGCGGCGCTCGCGGGCGCCGTCAACGTGGCGCCGCTCCCGACCTGATAGCCTCGCGCGACCGATGCGTGAGCCAGCCCCCCCGAGCGCACGACACCGCTCGCCGAACACGGTGCTCTGGGCGACCTTCGCGTTCACCTCGCTGGCGGTGGGCTCGTTCTTCCTGGTGCAGGTCCACCGCCGGTTCGGCCTGGACGCGGCGCTGGGGCTCGCGTCGCTCACCGCGAGGACCGCGGCCTACGTGTCCGTGGGGACGCTCGCGGAGGCCGCGTTGCTCCGCGCCGGAGGCGGATACCTGACCGAGACGCGCGGCCGCCGCGCGGTGATCCACGCGAGCGCGGCGGCGCTGGTGATCGGCTGCGTGGCGCTCGTGGTCGATCTGTTCGTGTTCCTGTTCGCCGGGTACCACCTGACGACCGCGCTCGCGATCCTGTTCTCCGACGGGCCGCTGGGCGTCGCGCGCGTCGTCGAGGCGGCGGGGCTGCCGCTGTCGACCGTGGTGGGCGTCGCGGTCGGGCTGGCCGTGGCCCTCGCGGGGGCCGTCGTCATCTCCAAGGTGACCCGACGGCTGTCGTCACGTCGCCCGATCGAGCTGACACGCCGCGCCGCGCTGACGGGCGTCGCCGCCTCGCTCGCCGCGGTGGTCGCGCTCGATCTCGTCGGCGCGCGGGCGCGCGATCAGTTCGCGTGGGAGCGAGAGCTGCAGCGCGTGCCGCTGGCGTTCGCGGTCGTGCCGCCGTCGGCCGAGCTCGCGTCGTTCGCCGTCTCGGTGCGGCCCCCGGATCCGCGACCCGCGAGGGCGCGGGCGGCCGAGCTCTCCCCCCTCGACGCGCGCCCCGACGTGTTCATCGTGATCGTAGAGTCGCTGCGCCGGGACATCGTCACCCCCGAGATCATGCCGAGGCTGGCCGAGCTCTCGCGCGAGGGCTGGACGTTCTCCCACGCCCAGACGACAGGGAACGTCACACATTACTCTTGGTATGGATTGTTGTGTGGTGAGTATCCCTTGTTCTTCGACGCTGCCAAGCGGTCCCCGTCGGAGCAGGGCTCGGTGGCGCTCGCGGCCCTCCGCCGGCTCGGGTACCGCACGCGGCTGTTCGCGACGCCGGACACCGCGTACCAGCGCCTCGACAGCGTGGTGTTCGGGGCCCGCGGAGAGCTGCTCGACGAGAAGTTTCACCCCGCCGAGGCGCTCGCCGCCGAGCGCGATCGGGCGGTGGTCCAGCGGGTCGCCCGCGCGATGGAGACCGAGCCCGCGGGCGGCAAGCTCCACGTCGTGGCGCTCGACTCGACGCACTTCGACTACGTGTGGGGCGCCGACTTTCGTCCCCCCTTCGCGCCGTACGCGGCGGACACATCCATCGGGCGTGACTACGCGCGGGACGCCACGGCGCGCGCGGCGCTGTTCAACCGCTACAAGAGCTCGGCGGCGTGGATGGACCAGCTCCTCGGACAGCTGTTCGACGCGCTCCGGCGCTCGGGCAAGCTCGAGCGCTCCATCGTGATCGTCACGGGTGATCACGGCGAGGCGTTCTGGGAGCACGGCTCGGGTTCGCACGGCAGCGACCTCGGGCGCGAGCAGCTCGACGTCGGCTTCGTCCTCCGGCTGCCGGGGCAGGCGCCGCGCCACGACGACGCCGTGATCTCGCTGATGGATGTGATGCCGACCGTGCTCGCGCACCTCGGCGTGGACCCTGGTCCACTGTTGCCGGGCGTCCCCTTGCAGCGTCGCTTGCGCGAGGGCGACGGCGCCCTCTCACCCCGCGCCGCGTTGACGTTTCAGGGGTGGAACCGCCGCGCGTTCCGGTTCGCGCTGACGCACGGCCAAGAGCGCCTGGTGTTCGAGCTGGACGCGCCGCACCCCGCGGACGCGCGGCGCCTCGTGCTGAAGGACGTGACGGACCTCGACAGCACCTCGCTCGTGCCGAGCCCACGACGAGACGGCCCCGCGTCGGCGCAGCGCGCGCTCGCCGACCTGCCGAGGCTCCTCGACGCGATGCCGTTCTTGCGGCTGTGAGTGACCAGGGATCGCTACGCGAGGTTCGAGCCCAGCCAGCGCTCGACGTCGAGGACAGTCATCCCCTTGCGCGCGGCGTAGTCCTCCACCTGATCGCGACCGATCTTGCCGAGCGTGAAGTACCGCGCGCTGGGGTGCCCGAGGTAGAGGCCGCTGACGCTCGCGCCGGGCCACATCGCGTACGACTCGGTCAGCGTGATGCCCGCGCGGCGCTCGGCGTCGAGCAGCCTCCACAGCGTCTCCTTCTCGGTGTGGTCGGGGCACGCGGGGTAGCCCGCGGCGGGGCGGATGCCGCGGTAGCGCTCGGAGATCAGCTCGTCTGTCGTGTGGCGCTCTTCGCGCGCGTACCACGCCTTGCGCACCTGCTCGTGCAAGCGCTCGGCGAACGCCTCCGCCAGTCGATCGGCCAGCGCCTCGGCCATGATGGCCGAGTAGTCGTCGTGCTCGGCGCGAAACCGCCGCGTCAGCTCGTCGGCCCCGAGCCCCGCGGTCACGGCGAACGCCCCCACGTGATCGGTGAGGCCCGTCGCCCGCGGCGCGACGAAGTCGGAGAGAGACTGGTAGGGCTTGTCGTCTGGCCGGTCGGCCTGCTGGCGGAGAAAGTGAAGCGTCGCCAGCACCTCGCGGCGGGACGGATCGGCGTACAGCTCGACGTCGTCGCCCGTCGCGTTCGCAGCGAACAAACCAAACACTCCACGCGCCGTCAACAGGCGCTCCCGGACGATGCGCTCGAGCAGGGTCTGCGCCTCGTCGAACAGCTTCTTCGCCTGCTCGCCGTACCTCTCATGCTCGAAGATGCGCGGGTACACGCCCTTCAGCTCCCAGGTGTGAAAGAACGGGGTCCAGTCGATGTACGGGCAGAGCTCGTCGAGCGAAGGCTCGACGACGTGGACGCCGAGCTGGTCAGGGGCGGTGAGGTCGTCGGCGCGAAAGTCGAGCGGCGTCCGGCGCGCGCGCGCGTCGCCGAGCGACACCAGCTTGTGCTTCTTGCCGCCGTGGATCCGGCGAAGATCCTCGTACTCGAGCTCGTGCTGTCGCACGAAGGCGTCGCGCCCGTCGCCGAGCAGGCTGGTGGTGACCGGCACCGCGCGGCTCGCGTCGAGCACGTGGACCACGGGCTGCGAGTAGGCCGGCGCGATCTTGACGGCCGTGTGCGCGCGGCTGGTGGTCGCGCCGCCTATCAACAGCGGGAGCGTCATCTTCTGGCGCTCCATCTCGCGCGCGACGTGGGTCATCTCGTCGAGCGACGGCGTGATGAGGCCGGAGAGGCCGATGATGTCGGCGCCGACCTCGCGCGCCTTGTCGAGGATCTTCTCGCAGGGGACCATCACGCCCATGTCGATGACCTCGTAGTTGTTGCAGGCGAGCACGACGCCGACGATGTTCTTGCCGATGTCGTGGACGTCACCCTTCACGGTGGCGACCACGATCTTGCCCTGGGTCTTCACGACCTCGCCACGTGCGGCCTTCTCGGCCTTCTCGGCCTCCATGAAGGGCGTCAGGTACGCGACCGCCTTCTTCATCACGCGGGCCGACTTGACCACCTGGGGGAGGAACATCTTGCCCGCGCCGAACAGGTCTCCGACGACGCCCATGCCATCCATCAGCGGCCCCTCGATGACCGCCAGCGGGCGCCCGAGCTTGGCGCGGGCCTCCTCGGTGTCGGCGTCGATGTAGGCGTCGATCCCCTTGACGAGCGCGTGCGACAGGCGCTCCTCGACGGAGGCGCGCCGCCACTGTTCCTCTTGCTTGGCGGCGCCGTCGTCGCCCTTCTCCTTCGCCTTCAGGCGCTCGCCGAGGTCGACGAGGCGCTCGGTGGCGTCGGGGCGGCGGTTCAAGAGGACGTCCTCGACGTGAGTGAGCAGCGACGGCTCGATCTCTTCATAGACCTCGAGCATGCCGGCGTTGACGATGCCCATGTCGAGCCCCGCGCCTATCGCGTGAAACAGGAACGCCGCGTGCATCGCCTCGCGGACGGGGTTGTTGCCGCGTAAGCTGCACGACACGTTGGAGATGCCGCCGCTCACCTTCGCGTGCGGGAGGTTCGCCTTGATCCAGCGCGTCGCCTCGATGAAGTCGACCGCGTAGCCGGCGTGCTCCTCGATGCCGGTGCCCACCGTCAGCACGTTGGGATCGAAGATGATGTCCTCGGGCGCGAAATCGATCGACGAGAGGAGGTCGTACGCCCGCTTGCAGATGCGGATCTTGTCGTCGAGCGTCGCCGCCTGACCCTGCTCGTCGAACGCCATCACGACGGCGGCCGCGCCGTACCTCTGCACCGTGCGCGCGCGCTCGAGGAAGGCCGCCTCGCCCTCCTTCAGCGAGATCGAGTTGACGATCCCCTTGCCTTGCAAGCAGGCGAGCCCGGCCTCGAGCACCTCCCACTTGGAAGAGTCGACCATGATGGGCACCTTGGCGACCTCGGGCTCGCTGCCGAGCAGCGCGAGGAAGCGCCTCATCGCGGCGACGCCGTCGATCATCCCCTCGTCCATGCAGACGTCGACGACGTTGGCGCCGTTCTCGACCTGCTGCCGCGCGATCGCGACCGCCTCCTCGTACTTGCCCTCCTTGATCAGCTTCGCGAACTTGGGTGAGCCTGCGACGTTGGTCCGCTCGCCGATCATCATGAAGACGCCCGGCTGCTGCGTGAACGGCAGCGAACCTGACAGTCGGAGGGGCCGCGGACCGACGTCGCTCGGGACGTCGACGCTCGTCGCGCCGCGCGGGCGCCGGGGGGCGCGACCCTCGAGCGCGCGGGCGATCGCGGCGATGTGCTCGGGGGTGTTCCCGCAGCAGCCGCCGGCGATGTTGATGAGCCCGCCGTCCGCGAACTCGGACAGGTAGCGGCCCATGTCTCCGGGCGACAGATCGAACCCGGTCGGCGACAGCGGGTTGGGCAGCCCCGCGTTCGGATAGCAGGAGATCGCGGCGCGCGCCTTGTCGGACAGCTCGGACAAGAATGGATACATCAGATCGGGCCCGAGCGAGCAGTTGAGCCCGATCGACAGCGGCCTCGCGTGCTCGACGGCGTTGTAGAGCGCCTCGACGGTCTGCGCCGAGATCATCGTCTCTCCGCCGCGCCCGACCGCCGCGGAGATCATGACTGGCAGCCGCACGCCGTCGGCGACGAACACCTCCTCGATCGCGACGAGCGCCGCCTTCGCGTTGAGAGAGTCGAAGATCGTCTCGACCAGCAGGGTGTCGCAGCCGCCGGCGATCAGCGCCCGCACCTGCCGCGCGTAGGCGCGGCGCACCTGCTCGAACGTGACGACACGAAAGCCTGGATCGTCGGCGTCGGGAGAGTTGGAAAGCGACACCGTGAGCGGGCCGATGGCGCCGGCGACGAAGCGCGGCCTGCCGTCTTGCCTCGCGAGCTCGTCGGCGACCTGACGACACTGACGCGCGGAGGTCTCGTTGATCTCCCACGCGAGCGCGTCGAGGAACGGATCCTCGATCAGCGGCTCGTAGAAGGCTGGATCCTTGCGCCCGCCGTGCTCGCGCGGATCGTCGACGAAGAACTCGCTCTGCGAGATGCTGGTCGCGCCGAACGTGTTGGTCTCGATGATGTCGGCGCCCGCCTGCAGGAAGCGCCGGTGGATGTCCATGATCATCGCGGGCTGCGTCAGCGAGAACAGGTCTCCGTTGTTGAGCAGATCCTTCTTGGCGTCG
The DNA here is from genome assembly GCA_963169165.1 of Myxococcota bacterium. Classification (GTDB taxonomy): domain Bacteria; phylum Myxococcota_A; class Polyangia; order Polyangiales; family Polyangiaceae; genus JADLFU01. Next base: position 19,276 of record CAUJFL010000260.1, read on the forward strand.
GCGAAGCGCGCGCCGCGGATGTCGGCCTCCGTCATGCCGTAGGTGCGGATGGTGGTGCCCATCGCGCCGTCGATGATGACGATGCGCTCCTGGATCAGCTGCTCGAGGGGGTGGGTGGTCATGTCGTTGCTCTTCTTGACTTGGACTTCTCTGGCTTGTCACCGACGGCGAGGACGACGCGAAAGTGGGGCTTCTTGGGCTCGACGCAGGCGACGGCCGCGTGGCTCACGACCAGGCCCGCGCGGGCCAGCGTGGCCCGGAGCGCGCGCGGAGAGAACCCTGGGTGGCGCTCTCCGAAGGCGGCGGTGACGTCGGGGTGCGCGTGGCGATCGAGCGAGAGGACGACGAGCCGCCCGCCGGCGCGGAGCACGCGCGCGCACTCTCGCACGACGTCGCCCGGGCGCTCGACGTAGGCGAGAGTGTGAAACAGCAGCGCGGCGTCGAACTCGTGCTCACCGAACGGGAGCCTCGCCGCGTCGGCGACGAGCGCGCGCGCGTTTCGGTGTCCACGCAGGCGGGCCGTCGCGGCGGCCACCATCTCGGCGCTGGCGTCGACGCAGGTGAGCGAGCGGCAGCGCGGGGCGAGGCGCGCGGTCGCCGCGGCGTCGCCCGAGCCGACGTCGAGCACGGCGCCGAGCGACAGGAGCGCCGTGAGCCCCTCGGCCAGCGAGTGCCAGGTGCGGCCCGGTGAATAGTGGCGCTCCATCTCGCCCGCGAACGACCCAGGCAGCCGGCCGCGCGACGCCTCCTCGGCCGCGCGCAGCCGCGCGAGATCGCCGACGAGGATCGGATCGCGGGTCGCCCGCGCGTCGTCGAGCAGCCGCGCCGCCGCCTCGGGCACCGCGTCGCGCGCGAGGGCGTAGTAGGTGTGCTGCCCGGCGCGCCGGTCGCGCACCCAGCCAGCGTCGCGCAGCCGCGCGAGGTGCGTCGAGACGCGCGGCTGCGAGATGCCCGTGGCGCGGACCAGCGACGAGACGCTCAACTCGCGGCCCGCGAGCAGCGCGCACAGCCGCAGGCGGCTCTCGTCGCCGAGCAGGGTCAACGCGCCGAGGTAACCCGAGAGGTCCATCTATCTGCCTATCCAGATGAGCGGATACCCTGGCCGCGGCGCGGGCCGACGTCAAGGTCCCGCCCTGGAGCCTCGAGCTCGACCCTGCCGCGGCGCTCCTGAACAGCCAGACCCAACTGCAGAGTCTCCCCGCTCTCCAGCGGCCCGACAGCGATCCGCGGTCACGTCGCGGGGGTACGGTCCCGCGCCGCCCCGCCCTCGGCAGTCCTCGCGCGACGCCTCGTTCACGGCCGTTCGAGGCGCTCCGGGCTTGCGGTCGACCCCGGTTGCGCTGAAGTATGGCGCCGCGTGATCCAGCTAGACGGGACGATGGGCGAGGGGGGAGGACAGGTGCTGCGCTCGGCGCTCGCGCTGTCGCTCGCGACGGGGCGACCGTTTCGCATCCTCGACATCCGCGGCAAGCGCAAGGTGCCGGGGCTCCTGCGCCAGCACCTCGTGGCGCTGCAGGCGGCGGCGCGTGTCTCGTCGGCGCGCGTGGCGGGCGCCGAGCTCGGCTCGAGCCACGTGACGTTCGAGCCGGGGCGCGTCGACGCGCGGTCGCTGTCGCTGTCGGTCGGCTCGGCGGGCAGCGTGACCCTGGTGGCGCAGACGCTCGCGCTCGCGCTCCTCGGCGGCTCGACGGCCTCGACCGTGTCGATCGAGGGCGGCACGCACAACCCCAACACGCCGACCTTCGACTTCGTCGCCGGGTGCTGGGCGCCCGTGCTCGCGTCGATGGGCGCGTCGCTGTCGCTCTCGCTCGAGCGGTATGGGTTCTATCCGAAGGGCGGCGGCAAGATCGTGCTCCAGGCCGCGCCGTCTCGGCTTCGTCCGCTCGAGCTGCGGACGCGCGGCGCGCTCGTGTCGGTCGAGGTACACAGCGCGCTGTCGCAGTCGCTGCCGACGCACATCCTCGATCGCGAGCTGGGGCAGGCGGGCGCGCGGCTCTCGAGGCTGCGGCCGACGCTCGCGCGCGCGCACGTGGCCTCCGACGGGCTCGGCAACGCGATGACGCTCGTCGCGCGCTACGAGCACGTCACGCACGTCTCGACTTCGCTCGGTGAGCACGGCGTCCCCGCCGAGGAGGTCGCCGACGATCTCGTGACCGACTTCGAGCGCTTCGACGCCGCCGACGTCCCGGTCGGGCCGCACCTCGCCGACATGTTGCCGCTCGCGCTGGCGCACGGAGAGGGCGGCGCCTTCGTCACCGGCGCCACCACCCCCCACCTCGCCACGCAGGCGCTGCTCCTGCCGCTGTTCGCGCCGGTGTCGATCGAGCGCGCGGAGCTCTCGGGGGGCCGGACGCTCGTCGAGGTGCGGCGGCGATCGTGAGCGCGGGCGGTCCCCGTCGTCCGCGCGCAACGGCGCTCACCTGTTGTCTCCTCGCGCTCGTCGCGTGCGGCGGCGCCCCCCCGCCGACGCCGTCGAGCCCCGTCGCGCCGAGCGCGGTCGACGCGCCCGCGCCGCCCCCGGCCGACGCGCCGTGGGAGCAGATCCGCGACAGTGACGGGATCGTCATCCACCGCCGCGTCGTGCCCGGCAGCCCGCTCGTCGCGTTCAAGGGAGAGGGCCTGATCGAGCAGCCGATCCTGCGCGTGGCGATGGTCTTGCTCGATCCCACGCGGAGCCACGAGTGGGCGGACCGGGTCGTCGAGGCGCGCGAGCTCGGCGAGGTGTCCGCGCGCGAGGTCGTACACTACTCCCGCGTGCGGGGGACCTGGGTGACGAAGGACCGCGACTTCGTCACGCGGATCACGCTCGAGCTCGAGCCGGGGCGCCTGATCAGGCTGCGCCTCCGCGCGACCGAGGATCCACGCGCGCCCGTGACCGAGCACGTGCGCGGAGAGATCCTCGAGGGCTCGTTCACGCTGACGGCCGAGGGCGAGGCTCGCACGCGCGTGACGGCCGAGCTGCACGTCGATCCAAAAGGAACGATCCCTACATGGATGGTCAACGCTTTCCAGAGGCGCTGGGCCTACAAGACCATCACCGCGCTGCGGCGACAGAGCGCGCGGACAGACCTCGCAGACGTCCCTGCCGTGCGCGCGCGCCTCGTCGCTGCCGGGTTCTTCGGCGACGCGCCGAGGTGACCTCACGGCGCCTCGAGCTGTCGCCGCAGGTGCGCGCGCGGCGCCGCCTCGTCGAAGCTCACGCGTTCGCCGCGCACGCTGACGCCGAGCTCGGCGAACAGGCGCGGGAGATCGACGTGGACCGGCGCGTGCGCCCACGCGTCGTAGAGCTCGCGCAGCGCCGTGGTGCCCGTCGCGCGATCGCCTTCGCCGAGGGTCTCGTCGATGCTCCAGCGCTGGCTCACGTCGCCCCCCGCCGCGACGATCCCCCGCAAGGCGTCGCGCAGCGTCGCGCTCTGGCCGCTGCGCGCGCGGATCTCGAGATCGGCCATCAAGCAGAACAGCGCTCCGCCCCAGTATGTGCGCCCCCACGTGGGAGTCTCGTCGAGCCCTCGGTCGCCCGGCTGCGGGAGTCCCTGCGGCAGCCCGCGCGACAGCTCTCTCCACAGCGTCTCGCGCGTGATGACCCCGGCGCGTAGCCGCACGAGCGGCTCGACATACGTGGAGAGCCCCTCTTCCAGCCAGCGGTGACGGACCGCGAGCGACGGCAGCGCGAGGTGGACGAGCTCGTGGACCACCACCCAGTCGTCGTCACGCGCCGCGAGCGTCGTCGCGCGGCCCCAGTCGAGCAGCACCGACGCGCCGCCGTTGCCGAGCGTACGCCCGAAGATCCCGTCGCCGTCCGCCGGCACGACCGCGATCCACGCGCGGCGCACGGGGAAGCCGCCGTAGTGCGCGGAGACCATCCGCGCGGCGCGGTCGATCCAGCCCGAGATCTCGTGATCGGACAGGGCGTACTCGCCGGCGATCGAGACGACGAGCTCACCGCCATCGAGCCGCGACCTGCGCGTCCGCCACGGCCCGAACCCGGCGAACGGCGCGCCCGCGAGGTCGGCGAACGAGGCGCGATACCGCCCGGCCTCAGCCGGAAAGATCCCGCTCTCGAAGGTGAGGCCGCCCGAGGTCCGCACCGAGAGCTCGAACGAGCCGCGCGCGTCGGCGGCGCGAGGGCGCAGCAGCCAGGCCGACGGGGGCGAGAGCCGCGCGTCGCCGCGCGTGGCCGCGAGCTCGGGATCGTCCAGCGCGCGAGCCGCGTCGCGGAGCAGGTATCGGTAGCGGACGACGCAGCCGTCCGCGCACGCCGGCGCGGGCCACGACGCCGCGCGCGGGGAGACCGGCGCGCCGTCGATCTCGACGTCCCGGACGAACGCCTCGCAATGTTCGCTGACGCCGAGCTCGTTCGCCGCGCCCGTCGGGAGGCGCGCCTCGATCGTGAGGGTGTCGCCGTCGCCGCTCGCGACGACGTCGTAGGTCGTCGTCCGCTGCGGCGGAGTCGAGGTCGCGGGGCGCGCGCACGAGGCGAGCAGGGCGACCGCCGCGAGCACGGCGCGGCTCATGTCGAGGGCGCGGCGGGGGCGAGGCGGGCGAGCGCGTCGTCGACCCGCGCCTTCACGTCGCGCGCGGGCGGCTCGCGTCGCCCGAGCGACACGGCGACGTCGACCACGTCGCGCTCGAACGCGCTGAGCTCGCTCGTGAGCGTGAGCCCGAGGCGCGGCACGCGCACGACCAGCCGCGCGCCGTCGGCCGTGTCGGTGCGCGACTCGAGCTCGGCCGCGCCGCGCGCGCCCAGGATCGTGCGGACCACGCCGCGGAGCTCGGCCGCCCGCGCGCGCGTCCTCGCGAGCCGCTCCTCGCGGTACATCGAGTAGAAGCGGTTGCGAGGAAAGGTGCCCGGCGCCAGCACGAGCGACGCGAGCAGGCCTTCGTGATCTGGCGCCGCCCGCGTCACGTCGCCCCCGCTCCGAAGCCCTCTCGCTCGAGCTGCTCGGCCTGGTGGTGCGTGCGCAGCGCCGTCACCAGCTCGTCGAGCTCGCCGTCGATCACGCGATCGAGCTTGTGCGAGGTGAAGCCGATGCGGTGATCGGTCACGCGGTTCTGGGGGAAGTTGTACGTGCGGATCTTCTGCGAGCGATCGGCCGTCTGGACCATGCCCTTGCGAGCCTTCGCCAGCTCGGCGTCCTGCCGCTCGCGCTCGAGCTCGAGCAGCCTGCTCTTCAAGATCTTCAGCGCCTTCGCCTTGTTCTTGAGCTGGGAGCGCTCATCCTGACACTTGACGATGAGGCCGCTCGGCCTGTGCTGGATCTGCACCGCGCTGTTGGTCGTGTTGACGCCCTGGCCGCCGGGGCCGCCCGACGCGGCGATGTTGAACTCGAGATCGCGCTCGTCGAGCTCGATCTCGACGTCGTCGGCCTCGGGCAGCACGATCACCGACGCGGTCGAGGTGTGGATGCGGCCCTGCGCCTCGGTCGCCGGCACGCGCTGCACGCGGTGGACGCCTCCCTCGAACCGCAGCTTCGAGTAGACCTCGCGCCCCGACACGAGCGCGATGATCTCCTTGTAGCCGCCCGCCGCCGCCTCGGACGTCGACAGGATCTCGACCTTCCAGCGGTTGGCCTCGGCGTAGCGTCCCAGCATGCGGAAGAGATCGGCCGCGAACAGGCAGGCCTCCTCGCCGCCCTCGCCGCCGCGCACCTCGAGGATCACGTTGCGCAGATCGCGCGGATCGCGCGGCAGCAGCAGCAGGCGCAGCTCTCCGCCGAGCGCGTCGCGGCGAGCCTCGCCCTCGGTGAGCTCGGCCTGGGCCAGCTCGCGCAGCTCGGGATCGCCGAGGGCTTCGCGCGCGCTCGCGATCGCGGCCTCCGCGCGGTCGAGCTCGGCGAGCTTGTCGACGAGCGGCGCGAGCGCGGCGTGCTCCTCCTGCAGCTTGCGCGAGCGCGCGGCGTCGGCGAGCACGTCGGCCGTACACAAGAGCGACTCGACCTCGCGGAACCTCCTCGCGAGCGACTGGAGCCTTTCGCGCGGGAGCATCAGCCCGCCGCGTAGCCGGGATCGCTGCGAAAGTCGTCGTAGCTATCGAAGCGCTTGTCGGTGACGCCCGCGGGCGCCGCCTCTCGCGACTCTTCGCGCCAGAGGGTCGCGCGCAGCGACGCGAGCGCGACCTCGAGCTGCTGATCGTCGGGCTCGATCGTCGTGATCTTCTGCACCAGGAAGCCCGGCCACAAGAGCACGCGGAGCGGACCCGTCGTGCAGAACCGCGCGAACACGCGCTGGATCTCGAACGTGATGCCAGCGATGACCGGGATGAACGGCAGCTTCAAGAAGAAGAACGCGACGTTCTCCCAGAGGCCGTTGAGCGCGCCGATCTTGGGCAGCATCGGGCCGATCGCGCTGAACACGATCACGCTGACCATCGCCACCATCACGAGGAACGTCGTGCCGCAGCGCGGGTGCAGCGTGGTCTTCTTGCGCGCGTTGGCGACGACCAACTCCTCTTCGGCCTCGTAGGTGCTGATGGTCTTGTGCTCGGCGCCGTGAAACTGAAACACGCGCCGGGTGATCTCGGCCTGGCGCAGCAGCATCATGTAGCCGACGACCACCGCGAGCTTCATCGCGCCCGTGATCAACTGAAACTGCCAGGCGCGCAGCTCGTAGCCGAGATGAAACACCTTGTTGACCAGGTTGGCGGCGGCCTGCGGCGCGGCGATGAACACGAGCATCGCGATGGCCATCGACACGAGCCCGAGCGCGTTGCCGTCGTCCTTCTTCTTGGCGACGGCGGGCGGTGGAGCGTCGTCGTCGGCGCGCGTCACCAGCGCCACGATCGGCAGCGAGAGGGCGGCGAGCAGGTTGCCCATCGAGCGCTTGATCCTGTCGGCGGCGGCCTTGGCCTTCTCCTTCGCCTCCTCTTCCTCGAGGTCGGCCTCGAAGAGGTCGGACGAGAAGCGCAGCGCCTCGGTCCCGAGCCTGAGGCTCTCGACCAGCGTCGCCACGCCGCGCACGAAGGGGATGGCGCGGACGCCCTTGCGCTCGTCGACGATGGGTCGCTCGCGGACGACGAGCTCGCCCGACCTCTTTCGGCAGACCATCGCGAACGAGTGCGGCGAGCGCATCATGACGCCCTCGATCAGGGCTTGTCCGCCGATGTACGGGCGGGCTTTCGACGACATGGGGCGAGAGCGTAGTACAGCGCGCCGAAGGATCCACGATCGATGCGAGGATGCGCGCCGTGCGCGTCGCCTCGATCGCAGTCGCCCTCTGCCTGCTCGCTCCGCCCGCGCTGGCGGGCGAGCCCGGCGCGCCCGCGGACACGGCGCGCGCGCGGGCGGTCGAGCTGGAGCGCGCGCTCGACGCGGGCGCGCCGTACGCGCGTCGCTGGTACTGGGGCTGGTCGGGCGCCTTCGCGGCGGCCTCCGCGCTGTCGTTCGCGTCGCTCGCGGTGTTCGATGATCCCGGGCTGCGCGCGGACGCGGTGGTGGCCGGGACGCTCGCGGGCCTCGGCGCGGCGACGACGCTCGGCATCCCGCTGACGGCGTCCGGCGGCGCGCGCGCGGTCACCGCGGCCGAGCCCGACGCCCGCGCGAGGGCGGCCGAGGCGAGGCTGCGACGCGCGGCGAGAGAGGAGCGCTTCCTCTCGGGCTGGGTCGCGCACGCGGGGATCGTCGCCTCCAACGCCGCGGCGACCGCCGTGTCGCGCGGCGTCTACCACCGACCGTGGGACATGATCGCGCTGTCGCGCGCGACGGGGCTGCTGATCGGCGAGCTGAAGGTGCTGTCGACCCCGACGGACGCGATCGCCGACGAGGCGCGGCTGCTCGACGAGCTCGTCGTCACGCCGACGGTGGGCGGCCTCGCGCTGTCAGGGCGCTTCTGACGCGGCCACGAGCGCGGACAGCGCCGCGCGCAGCGAGCCCGCGATGGGCGTCGGGCGCCGCGTCGCCCTGTCGACGAACACGTGGACGAAGTATCCCTCGGCCGCCGGCGCCTCGTCGCCGCGACGAAACAGCCCGACCTCGTACCGCACGCTGCTCGTGCCCAGCCTGGCGACGACGAGCCCCGCCTCGATGACCTCGGGGAAGGAGAGGGGCGCGTGGTACCTGCACCCCGACTCGACGCACAAACCTATCACCCCGCCCTCGCGCGGCTCGAGCGCGCCCGCGGCGATGAGGTGCGCGTTGATGACAGTGTCGAAGTACGAGTAGTAGACGACGTTGTTGACGTGACCGTAGACGTCGTTGTCCATCCACCGCGTCGAGACCTCACGGAACACGCTGTAGCGCTCACGCATCGAGCGCCCCCCGAAACAGGGCCTCCATCTGCTCACGCGAGACGGAGACGGGCGCGTTGTCGACGAGGCGGCGCTGCGCGAGCGCGAGCGGCGCGAGGCGCGGCGCGTCCTCGGGCGTGAACCCCAGCGAGGAGAGGCCGACGGGCACGCGCGCGGCTCGCATCATCGACGAGAGGGCGCCCGCGAGCAGCTCGCCCGCGTCGGTCGGCGCCGCGCCGCGCGTCTCCGCGCCGAGCGCGCGGGCCGCGTCGAGGTGTCGCTCGGGGCACGCGCTCGCCGTCGCGCGGAACACCGACGGCGCGTTGAGCACGACCGAGACGCCGTGCGGCACGAGCGGCGCGTCGGGGTAGCCCTCCAGCCTGAAGCCGCGCGCGTTGGCCGAGACCGCGTAGGACATCGCGTGGGGCAGGTGGACGCCCGCGTTGCCGAACGCGATCCCGGCGAGCAGCGCGGCCCACGACAGCGCCTCGCGCGCCTCGGCGTCGGACGCGTCGGTGACGGCGCGGACGAGGTGCGCCGCCGAAAGCCCGAGCGCCTCCTTGCTGCCGAGATCGCTCCACGGGTTACGCCCCTGGCTCATCGGGCGCGCCGTCGCCGGCGACGACCGCGCGCGGGCCGAGAAAGGACGCGCAGTGTACGATTCAATCGCATGACACAGTACGTCGAAGCCGCTCGCCGCGACGACCGACGGAGGCAGCGTCGCGGTCAGCGTCGGATCGACCAGCGCGAGCGAGGGGCGCAAGCGGCGCGACGCGATGCCGGTCTTCGCGTGGCGCGACACCCAGTCGAAGACGGCGATCCCGGTACACTCGCTGCCGGTGCCACAGGTGGTCGGGCAGGCGATGTGCGGAGGGAGCGGGCCGGGCACGGGGCGCCCCTCTCCGAGCGGCGCGTTGACGTACGCCTCGAGCGGCGCCGGGTACGTCGCGTAGAGCGCGGCCGCCTTCGCGGTGTCGATCGAGGAGCCCCCGCCGAGCGACACGTAGCCGTCGAACCCGCCGTCGCGCGCCGCCTCACTCGCGCCGATGAACGAGGCGTCGGTCGGCTCGATCGCCACCTCGTCGAACACGACGACGTCGACCCCGGCCGCGCGCAGCGAGCGGACGGCGACGTCGACGTGCCCGTGCCGGACGAGCGACGGATCGGTGACGAGCAGCACGCGCCTCAGCCCCGCCGCGTGGTCGCCGAGCTCGGCGAGCGCGCCGCGCCCGAAGACGACCGACGAAGGATCGATCGAGAAGCACCCCTCGCGGGCGAGGTCTTCGCCGAGGCCATGCGCGCACGCCATCGAGGGCCACGAGAGCACGGCTCGCCGCCGCGAGACAAGGCGACGAGGCGCTTGTGCCCACCGCGAGCGCCCGTACCGTGCGCGCGCATGAGGCTGAAGCTCGCGGACGGAGCGGAGCAGATCGCGCGGGACCGGTTGACTCACGCGGCGTGGGGTGGAGGGCTCAGCGTCGAGCAGTACCTCCAGCGAGAGCTGCGCCTGCGGGGGCACGCCTGGGCCCGCGACGCGATGGAGACCTGGCTCTGGCAGGGTGACGGCGACGACGTGCTCGCGTCGTGCGAGTCGTTCGCGTGCCGGAGCTTCTTCGCCGGCGCGCGGGGCACCTCGTACGCGATCGCGAGCGTGTTCACCGAGCCTGCCCGCCGGGGCCGCGGTCACGCGGTGTCCATGCTGTCCGCCGTGGTCGACGCGCTGTCGACGCGCGCGCCGCACGCCGTCACGCTGTACTCGGACGTGGGCGCGCGCATCTATGAGCGATGCGGCTTCTGCGCGGTGACGTCGCTCGACCGCTCGATCGCCGCCGAGGCGGGTGATCCACGGGAGGGGGTCACGCCGATCGGGGAGGACGAGGTCGCCGAGGTGGCGCCGCCGGACACGCGCTTCGTCGTGTGGCCCGACCTGGCTCAGCTCGACTGGCACCGGGAGCGCGAGCGCGCGTACTCCGCGCTGCTGGGCCGCCCGCGCCCGCCGTTCGCTGGTGCCCGCACGCGTGGAGGTGACGCGGTCTGGGCCGGAGATCTCAAGAGCTCTCGCCTCGTGGTGCTGCGCCTGACCGCGGCCACCGACGACGACGCGCGCGCGCTCTTGCGCTCGGCCGCCCGCGTGGCGCACGCGGCGGGGTTGTCGCGGGTCGTCTGCTGGGAGGACGCGACGCTCGCGCCGCGCGTCCCGGTGGGCGAGGTCACGCCGCGCGACGGAGGGCTCGCCATGATCCGCCCGCTCGCCGACCGGCTGTCGGCGAGCGAGTGGATCGTCATCCCGCGCGGCGCGTGGGTGTGAGCGTCAGGGCGAAGGGACGATCGAGAACTCGGACTTGCGGAACACCACCCAGTCGCCTGGCTTGGCGCAGCCGAGCGTCAGCTGGACCTGGACCTGCTGGCTCTGCAGCAGGTTCACCGCGTTGGGGGGCAGATCGTAGGTCCAGGTGGTGAAGTTGCCGAACGGGCCGTTGAACGGCGCGCCGTGCGGGACGCCGGTGATGAACACCGACTGCCCCACGACGTCGCCGTTGACCTTCACGTCGAAGCAGTACTCGTTCGAGTTGGCGTGGTCGTCCAGCGTCATCAACAGCTGCAGCTTGGCAGACTCGACCTGGCCGGCCTGGACGCCGCTCACCGAGTAGGCGAGGCTGAACGTCTCGCCCGTGTGGATGAGGCCGTGACACTTGCCTCCCTCACAGTACTGCCCCGGCGGATCGCTCACCGACACCTCGCTGCAGACGTAGGTCGGTGTCGACTGTCCACAGGAGGCCGCCGGGCTCCCGCCCGCGCCCGCCGCGCCGCCGCCGCCGCCCGCGCCCGCCGCGCCGCCGCCGCCGCAGTCGAGCTTGTACATCATCGGCCCAGAGTAGGGGCCGTCCCAGGCCTGGAGATCGTCGGAGCCCATGTAGTCGACCTTGTCGCCCTGTGTGCCGATGGTCGCCGCCTGGTTGCTCGTGGGCGTCCAGACGAGCCAGTACGTCGTGCCGGGGCTCATCGCGACGGTCTTGTCGAACGCCGCGCCCTGCCAACCGGCCGCCTTGGTCGCGATGAACGAGGCCGACGCGAGCTCGTCGCCGGGCCTGCCGCCGCCGTCGCTGTAGAGGCGCAGGTAGTTGGGTTTCTGAAGATCTCCTCCGCTCGTGTAGACCTCGGCGCCGCTGACGTCGAGGCCGGTGACGGCGACGTGCTTCATGGCCAACGATTTCGTGCCGGTGGTCGCGCCGTTCTGCATCGACGTGGTGTTCCGTCCGAAGCACATCTGGCCCTGCGAGCCGCCTCCCGCGCCGCCCGCGCCGCCGCCGCCGCCCGCCCCGCCGTTGCCTCCCTGCGTGGTGAAGCTCGACGGCTGCGACTCGCGCTGACCGGCGCTGTTGTACGCGAGCACACGCCAGTAATACTGTGTGCCGGGCGCCAGCAGCCCCTCGGGGAGCGTCAGCGACGTGCCATACGACGGGCGCTCCCAGCGCCCGACCTTGCCCGCGGCGTCGCGCGACAGGATGACCACGTACGCGTCGAAATTCGACCAGTCATCCGTCGTCGTCCAGGTCAGCGTCGGCGTCAGTGACGGCTGCGTGACGTCGCCGAGCGTCGGCGGGGTGGGGAATTTCACGGCGTGCGTCGGGTCGACCGTGCTCGGCTGCCCTCCGGTCGAGCTGCCGACCACGCTGCTCGGCTCGGTCTCGAGCTTCTGACACTGAAAGGCGGGCCCTGGATCGTGGAGCTGCACGCCCCACGCGCCGGGCGACGCCGGGATGGCCAGCTCGTACTGGGTGTGCGGCTCGGCGACGTTGGGCGACGGCCCGAACGACGCGCCGCCCTCGACGCCGGCGGCCTTCTGGTCGACCAGCACGCCGTCCTTGCGGACCTCGACGTGCTGATCTCCGTAGGCGCGGATCTCCCAGCGCTCCTTTCCGCCGCCGGTCCACACCTGAAACTGGTTGTAACAGTCGGGCTCGATGTCGTCGCCCCCGTAGAACCAATCGTTGAGCAGCCAGAGCTTGGAGCCGTCGAAATCTGCGTAAAAATAGGTGTACATGCCCTTCGCGGGCTTCACGTCGAACCACTCGTACTTGCCGCCGGACTGTCCCGTCCAGTCGGTGTGCTTGCCGTCGGCCGTGTGGGCGTAGGCGCTCTTCGGCTGCTCGAACTGCGCGGGGGCCTCGGCCGTGGTCGTGAACGACAGCTTGCCGCCCGTCGGTGAGCTGACCGCGCCGCCGGTCGCGCCCTTGACCTTCGAGAAATCGAGCTCGCAGGTGGCGCTGGCCGGCAGCGTCGTCGACGGGCGGAACGTCAGGCGCAGCGCGTCTGGATCCACGATGACCTGGCCCTCGAGCGAGGGACCGCCACACTTGAGCGAGACTGTGCTCGACGTCGCGGACGCAGGATCGATTCGCTTGTTGAAGGTGACGGGGATGCCGCCGTACCTCGGGAAGCTCGAGGTGGTGAGCTTCGGGACGCGCCCCGCCACGAAGGGAGGCACCGCCGCCACCGTGCCGCTCGTGCCCGAGCCGAACACGAGGTTGCCGTCGACGAGCGCGACCCAGCTCGGCAGCGTCTTGGTGTTGGAGGTGACGGCGCGCGGCTGGGTGAAGTCGGAGAGATCGAGCACCGAGACCAGCTGGCGCTCGAGCCCGACGACCAGCGTGCGCCCGATCACGCGCCCCACGAACGCGTCGTGAAGCTCGCTGTCGGTGTAGATCAGCGCGGGCGCGGACGGGCTGGCGAAGTCGGCGACGCGGAGGCCCTTGCCCTTCACGAGGCCGATCACCTTCGAGCCCTTCGCGACGAGGCCCGCGAGCGCGCCGCCCGCGTCGAGCGAGCCTGTCTTGGCGGGCGCCGCGCCGATCGACCAGCTGTCGATCTTGCCGTCGGCGAACCCGAGGTACAGCGACCGCCCGCCCGCGGCCACGTGGGTCGGCGCCGCCGGGAGCGTGATCGCGACGTCCATCGACAGCGACGCCGTCCCGCCCGAGATGGCGGAGGTGACCGGCTGGAGCGTCGTCCCGGCCACGATGAAGAGGCGGTTGGACGCCCGCGCGAGGCCAGTGGCAGCCTGCGGCAGCCCCTGCAGCTTGCCGATCGGCAGCGGCGCGTCGGGCGACAGCAGCCGCACCGCGTGCAGCGTGCCGGTCGCGTCGAGCAGGTACGCTGTGCCGGTCGCGTCGTCGTACTCTGCGGCGACGAGGCTCGCGCCGGTGGTGATCGTGGAGACCTCCTGCGGCGCAGCCGGGTTCGACAGATCGAGCACCCCGGCCGTCGTCGCGTGGGCCGCGAGCACGAACGGACCGACGTTGAACACCTGCGTGGTTGGCGCGCCGAACGTCAGCGTCCCGAGCGTGGCGGCCGCCGGCGCGCTCTCGAGGCCGAGCCCCGGCTTGGCGCCGCCGCTGCCAGACGTGCCCGAGCCGCCCGATGCGCCTGCCACGCCGCCCGCGCCGGCCCCGGTGCTGCCCCCGGCGGGCGAACCGGCGGCGCCCGCGGTCGCGCCGCCGGCGCCCGCGACTCCGCCCGGGGGCGCGCCGCTGGGGGTCTCGAGTTCACCACCGGCGCACGCGAACACGACGAGCGGACCGAGGAGGATGGCGATGGAACGACGGAGGTTCGACATGTGGCCATAAGAACATGGCTCTCGACAACACAATCAGAAAATTGTGTGTGGCCCGGCCGCGCGCCATCGCGCCCGAAGTGATCGGGGTCTCGCCGCGCTTGGTGGGCCGGCCGGGACTCGAACCCGGGACCTACGGATTAAAAGTCCGCAGCTCTGACCGACTGAGCTACCAGCCCAAGCCGCGCCCAGATAGCGCCGTTCGTCGACGTCGTCGAGGGGCAACGCGCGTCTCGACGGCGGCGAGGTTCGTGGTCATGGTCTCCCGCATGTGTCCGCGCTGCGGCCTCTCCGCCGTCCCTGTGTACCTCGGCACGCGACCGCGATGCGCGGGGTGCGGCGCCGAGCTCAGCCCGGCTTCCCAGCGCGCGCTCGTCGCGCCCGGGCGACGCGCGCGGCTCGGCGGGACGGTCACGCGCGGCCTCGGGTGGGTGGTGCTCGCGACCGGCCTGTTCGTCGCGCTGACGCTGGGGCTGCTGTTCAAGTGGCTGTGGCCGGCCGGGATCCTCGGGTACCTCGTCGGCGGTGGGCTCACGCTCGTCACTGTGTTGACGGCGTTCGCGCTGCTCCGCGGCGGAAAGAACCTCGTCACCGCGGGCTCGCACGCGGAGCGTGAGGTGAAGGAGAAGGCCATCTACGCGCTCGCGGCGCGGCGCCATGGTCGATTGACCGTCGGTGAGGTCTCGCGAGCGCTGCGCGTCACCGAGCGCGAGGCAGACGCGCTGCTGACCGCGCTCGCGGTCGAGCGCTCGGAGGTGGTCGCCATGGACGTCGACGAAGAGGGCGCGGTGTCGTTTCGGGTCGCGCGCCGCGGCTCAGTAGTCGCCCGAGGCTCCACCCCCTCCCGACGAGCCGCCGCCTCCGCCGCTCCCGCGCCCGCCGCCCGAGCCGCCCCCACCCCCGCCGCGACCGAAGAACAGAAAGAAGAAGAAGATCTGCCTGAAGGTCGGGCTCACGATCAGCAAGAAGACGACGACGAGCCCCGCGCCCACGGCGAGCAGCGGCGACACGCGTGACGTCGGCGCGGCGCGCGGCGGCGGGCGCTTCGCCGCGGCGGCGCGCTCTTCCGGGGTGCTGCCGGCGACGAGCTCGCGGAGGATGGCGTCGGTGCCCGCGTCGATCGCGGCGCGCAGGTCTCCCTTGCTCATCCGAGGGGCGATCACCTCGCGAATGACGCGCGACGACTGCACGTCGGTGAGCGCGCCGCCGACGCCCTTGCCGGTCTCGATGCGGATCTTTCGCTCGCCGGTCGCGATCACCAGCAACACGCCGGTGTCCGCGCCCTTCGCGCCGACCCCCCACGCGTTGAACGCCTCGTAGGCGACGTCGTCGACGGTCTTGCCGCGCAGGCTCGGCGTCGCGTACGCGACCACCGAGAACCCGGTGCGCCTGCGCGCGGCGTCGAGCTTGTCGTCGAGCGCGCGGACCTCGGCTCGAGAGAGCGTGCCGGTCGCGTCGACGACATAGCCGTCGAGGCGGGGCAGCGCCGGATCGGCCGCCAGGCCGGGCGACGTCCACAGCGCGATCCACGCGAGCGCGAGCGCGACGAGCGACCACACCGAGCGCGCCCGCGCGCGCCCGTCGACCAGGGCGAGGAGCGCGGTCAGAAGCTGACCTTCGGCGCGGCCTGTGCCTCGGTCGAGGCGGTGAAGTAGACGCGCGCCTTGAACGGCTTGCCGGTGACCTTGTTGACGACCTGACCGCCGACCTTGCCGAGCTCGGCGTTGAACGTCTTGACCGCCGCGTTGTACTCCTCGCGCGCGCGCAAGATGCGGTTCTCCGTGCCCTCGAGCTGGGTCTGGAGATCTCGGAAGCCGGCGCTCGCCTTCAGCTCGGGATAGGCCTCTTGCGCGACGAGCAGCCGGGACAGCGAGCCCTTCAGCTGATCTTGGGCCTTCTGGAAGGCGGCGACCTTGGCGGGATCGGAGAGATCGTCGGCCGACAGCTTGATCTGCGTCGCGGCCGCGCGCGCCTCCATCACCTTGGTCAGCGTCGTCTCTTCGTGCTTGGCCGACGCCTTCACGGTGGCGACGAGGTTGGGGACGAGATCGTAGCGGCGCTGCAGCTGCGCCTCGACGTTGGCCCATTTCTGGTCGGCCGTCGCGTCGGCCTCGATCAGCTGATCGTACTTCTGGCACCCTGGGAGCGCGGCGGCCGAGGTGACGACGAGCGCGACGGGGACGGCGGGGGCGACGGACGCGGCGACGAGCGCGACGCGCGCCACGACGCCGCGGAGCGTGGTGTTCATGGCGCGCAGCATGTGTCGCCGATCGCGCCGCGCCAAGGGGGTCAGCGGCGCTCGACGCCGTCGCGCACCTTGGCGGCGAGCGCGGCGCGCTGTCCCTTGGTCAAGACCGACGCGGCGAGCCGCGACAGCTGCGCCGCGCCGAAGGTCCACCGCTCGACGAGCGCGGCCCCCTCCTGTCCGAACGAATACGCGCTCGCGTCGAACGTGTCGGACACGAACGCGTCCTCGGCGGCCTTGCGTTCAGCGACGAAGCGCTCGCGACGCGCCCTCCGATCGGGGAACGCGGTGTCGAAGATCGCGCTGGCTCCTTGTCGTAGCGTTTCGAGCTGATCGCGCGACAGGCCGAGCTCTTCGACGGCGCGCCGCTCGCCGTGAGAGCGCGCGGCGTCGGTCTCACGCGCCTCGCGCGGGGTCGCCCCGCCCTCGCGCCGCGCGCGCATCGTCAGCACCAGCTCGAGGCGCTGATCGGCGTCGAGGGTGGCGTGGAGCTGGTTGGCCGCGGCGACGAACGAGGCGCGCGCGGCGCGAAGATCGGACTCGAGCCTGGCGCGCTTCGCCGCGATCGCGGCCTCGTCGACGTCGCCTCGTTCGACGCCGTCCGCGAGCATCAGCGCGAGCGCTCGCCCCGAGTCGCGCGCCGGGCGCATCCCATCGGCGAGCGCGTCCTCCAGCTGGTCGACCTTCGCGCGCTGCTCGTCACGTAGCTCGAGCTCGCGCACCAGCGCGAGCGCGCGCGGCACCGTGGGTCGCGGCGTCGCCTTCGGCTCGACCTCGATGGCGTCGGCGGGCACCTCGATGGCGGTGGCTTGCCCGTCCGCGGCGGCTCCAGAGATGTCACGAGGCGAGTCGGGGGGTGACCCGCCGCACGCGGCCAGCGCCGCGACGCCGACGGCGACGACCACCGTGCGCGCGAGGTGGCTGGAGAGGATGGCGCGGGCCTTGTGCAGCGGGGCGTGGGACATGACGCGGAGCCTAGTGACGTCGGGCGTGAAGTCCCGTCGAGGGGCCGAGACTTTGCACTTCTTCGCCGAAGCGCGCGCCCCGTGCGACGCTCGGCGCATGCCAGCCCGCTTGGCCTCGCAGAGCGACGCCCTCTACACCGAGCTCCGCCGCGTCTGCTTCGGCTTCGCTGGCGTCGAGGAGAAGCTCTCTCACGGCGCGCCGTGGTTCCACGTGCGCGGCAAGATGTTCGCGGCGTTCGCCGACCAGCACCACGGCGACGGGCGGATCGCGCTCTGGTGCAAGGCGACCCTCGAGGAGCAGGCGCGGCTCGTCCGCGAGGAGCCCACGCGATACTTCGTGCCGCCCTACGTGGGGACGCGAGGCTGGGTGGGCGCGCGCCTGGATCTGCCCGAGGTCGACTGGATCGAACTCGCCATCCTGCTCGAGGCCGGGTGGGCGACGGTGGTGCCCCGCAGCCTCGCGCACGCAGCCGCGAAGCCCGCGCCGCCGCCGCCTCGCCGCGCTCGCACCGACGCGGCGGTCGCCGAGGCGGCCCTCGCGCGGTTGACCGAGGCGTGCCTCGCGCTCGAAGGAGCCTCGGTCGAGCGCGGAGGCAAGCACGCCACCTTTCGCGTGAAGAAGCGGCCGTTCGCATACTTCATCGACAACCACCACGGCGACGGCGTGGTCGGCGCGTGCTTCAAGGTGGAGACCGGCGCACAGGCCGGGCTCGCCGCGGCCGACCCCGTGCGACGCTTCGTCCCTGCGTACCTCGGTCCGCGAGGGTGGCTCGGCGTTCGCCTCGATCTCTCGCGCGTCGACTGGAGAGAGGTCGCCCGGTACGCCCGAGAGAGCCACGCGCGCATCGTCGCGCCGCGTCGTCGCGGGAGGGGGTTAGCTGCGCTCCACCAGGGAGCGTTTCACCCGAAGTCGAGCGTGGGATGGCGCCCGATGGTGCTCGTGGAACCCAGCTGAGGACCCCAGCGATCTCCGTCGATCGTGAGACACAAAACCAACGAGCAACCGCTGTGTGCCGCAGGGGACTCCGACCCGCAGCATGTAGTACACCGCCGTGAGGATGCTCGCGGCCACGGCCATGGACACTTCAGCGCCGACCAAGATCTGATCCACCCAGCGCCGGCCAGGTGATCCACCCAGCGGCGTGGTCGCCGACGGGAGCGCCGGGATCGTGATCCACCCCGCCGGTGCCGCGGGGCGGCGCCCGTGCGCCCGCCCAGAAGTCG
>CAUJFL010000261.1 GCA_963169165.1 Myxococcota bacterium
CGAGCGGCTGATCCTCGCCACCCCCGCCCGCGCCGAGGGCCGCACCATCCAGCGCCTCGGCCGGCTGATGCGCCCGCACCCCGGCAAGCGCACGCCGGTGCTCTACGACCTCGTCGACGATCACCCCATCGCGCGCCGCCAGCACGCCGCGCGCCGCCGCGCCTACCGCAAGGTCCTCGGCGCCGACACCCCGATCTCGGTGCTGGCGAGGGAGGCCGCTTGAACGACTTCCGCGCCATCGTCGACAGCGTCCGCGACCGCATCGACCTCGCCGCGCTCATCGGGCGGGACGTCGAGCTGCAGCCGGCCGGCTCGGTCCTCAAGGGCCGCTCGCCGTTCCGCGCCGACAGCGATCCGTCCTTCGTCGTCTGGCCCCACAGCCAGACCTGGCGCGACTTCTCCGGCGGCTCGAGCGACGGCGGCGACTGCGTCGACTACGTGATGGCGCGCGACGGCGTGGGCTTCTGGGACGCCCTGCACACCCTCGCCGACGAGGCCGGCGTGGCGCTCCCCGGCCGCGAGGACGCCCAGCTCGGCGCCGAGCTCGACCGCCTCTCGGAGCGGCGCCGGGTCGAGAACCTGCTCACCGAGGCCGCCCGCTACTACCACCAGGTGCTGCCGTCGAAGCTGCGCGCCGCCTGGTTCAAGGACCGCTACGGCTTCTCCGACGAGACCGTCGACAAGCTGCAGCTCGGCTGGGCCGACGGCCACCTCTACGAGCACCTGGTCGGCGCGCTCGGGGCCTCCGAGGACGAGGCCCTCGCCACGGGCCTGTTCGTGCGCTTCCGCGACGGCCGCGTCACCGACTTCTTCCAGCAGCGGCTCGTGTTCCCGTACTGGCGCCGCGGCCGGGTCGTGTACTTCATCGCGCGCCAGACCGAGCTCACCCCCGAGGCCCCGTGGGAGGAGGCCAAGTACAAGAAGCTGCTCACCCTCTCGGACAAGCACCCCTACGTCTCGGCCCTCGTCCAGAACGACACCTTCTACAACGAGGACGCGGCCACCCGCGCGGGCGTCCAGCGGCTCCTCGTCACCGAGGGCGTGACCGACTGCATCTCCGCCCTGCAGGCCGGCGTCCCGTGCATCTCGCCGGTGACCGTCCGCTTCCGCAAGAAGGACCTGCCGAAGCTCATCGCGCTGACCGAGCGCGTCGCCGAGGTGGTGATCTGCAACGACTCCGAGGCGAGCGGCGCCGGCGAGGCCGGCGCCTTCGAGACCGCGGCCGCGCTCCAGGAGGCGGGCCGGGTCGTCCGCGTCGCCCGCATCCCGCGGCCCGACGGCAAGGACAAGGTCGACCTCAACGAGCTCGTCGCCCAGGGCGGCCCCGAGGCGCTGCACAAGGTGCTGCGCGAGGCCGCCGACTGGGTCGAGCACCAGCTCGAGCGCATCCCAGCCGACGCCCCCAAGCACGAGGTGAGCGCGCGCCTGCGCGAGCTGCTGCCGCTGCTGCGCACCGCCGATCCGGTGCTCCGTGACGGCTACGCCGAGCTCATCAAGCGCCGGTTCAAGCTGCGCGCGCAGACGGTCCGCGAGCTCTTGAGAGACTGCAGGCCGGAGGCTGGAGACCGGAGGAGCGACGAGCCCGAACCTCCAGCCTCCGGTCTCCAGTCTCCAGCCTTGAAAGGCGAGGTCCTCGAGGACACCGACCACTACTACATCCTCGGCCGCCGCGGAGAGCCGGTCACCATCTCCACCTTCGCCCTCGAGCCGGTGCGCCGCATCGCTACCGACGAGGGCGACATCATCGACGCCGACGTCACCACGACCTGCGGCCGCACCTACCGCGGCGTCCGCTTCCCCCGGGACGCCTGGCACAGCAAGCGGCACTTGCTCCGCGTGCTGAAGTCGGCCGACATGCTCTGGACCGGCTCCGACGACAACGTCCAGGGCGTGCTCAAGCTCCTCGCCGAGCGCGAGGTGCCGGCCCTGCGCGGCATCACGAACCTCGGCTACGTCGAGCTCGGCGGCGAGCCGCTGTGGGTGGTGCCCGAGAGCGTGGTCGGCCGCGGCGGCGCGACGCTGCCCGATGACGTGCTCTTCGTCGACGCCGGCGACGCCCTGCACAAGCGCCTCCGCCCCCTCGACCCGATCGACCCCGCGGTGGAGGCGGCCACCGCCGCGCTCGTGCTGCCGAAGCTCCTCGAGCTCAACACGCCCGAGGTCATCTTGCCGATCCTAGGCTGGTTCTTCTCGGCGCCGCTCAAGCCCCGCATCCACAAGGCCCTCGGCCACTACCCGATCCTCTGCGTCTGGGGCACGCAGGGCTCCGGCAAGAGCTCGCTCGTGATGGAGGTCTTCTGGCCGCTCTTCGGCATCCGCTCGGCCGAGCCCTTCAGCGCCACCGAGACCGAGTTCGCGCTGCTCAAGCTGCTCTCGTCGACGAACTCGGTCCCCGTGTTCATCGACGAGTACAAGCCCTTCGACATGCCGAAGCACCGGCGGCACACGCTGCACCGGTACATGCGTCGCCTCTACACGGGCGAGGTCGAGAGCCGCGGGCGCGCCGACCAGACCGTCGTGAGCTACCGGCTGCACGCGCCGCTCTGCCTCGCCGGCGAGACGCGCCCGATCGAGTCCGCCCTGGTCGAGCGCATCGTCACCGCGAACCCGAGCAAGGACACGCTGCCCGAGCACCCGCAGTTCATCCGCGCCTTCCAGAAGCTCAAGACCGTCGACCTCGGCCTGCTCACCCGCAGCATCGTCCGCCACCTGCTCGGCCGCGATACCCACGCCGACCTCGCCCTCGCGCAGCAGGTCGTCGAGGCCACGCTCGCCGGCCGCGAGGTGCCGCTGCGCATGAAGGACAACCTCGTCGCCACGGTCTGCGGGCTCATCCACTTCGAGGGCTACGCGGCGAGCTTCGGCCTGAAGCTGCCCGAGCTCGACGTCGCCGCCTTCGTGGCCGCCCAGTGCGACGACCTGCTCGAGAGCGGCGGCCGCACGGTGAAGACCGGCCTCGACTACTTCCTCGAGATCCTCTCGAGCCTCGCCGTCAGCGGCGGCATCCAGGACGGCCGCCAGTACACGTACTCGGGCGGCCACCTCGCGCTGCACGTCGCCTCCTGCCACGCCGCCTACGCCGAGCACGCGCGGCGCGTCGGCTACGAGGGCGAGGTCCTCGACAAGAAGGCCCTCGTCCGCCAGCTGCAGGAGAACCAGCGCCGCGGCGGCTACGTCGTCGACGTCAGCCGGCCGGTGAGCTTCGGCTCGCGCGCCGACAAGCGGCGGGCCGCGCTGATCGACCTCGAGGCCGCCAAGCGCCTGCTCGACGTGGACGACTTCCCGCAGGGCGAGCCCGAGGGCAAGGGCGGCGCCGGTTACGGCGGCGGGGGCTGGCACGATGACTGAGACCGGCCAGTCAACCGCGTCTCAAGTGGTTGTTTTCGCTCCGAGAAGCCGCTTGCTGGAGCCGCGAAAGGAAGCGTGTATGCCGACAGCCGAGCGCGACGGCTCGGCGCCACCCGAACCCCCACCATGGAGGACAGCATGAACCGATCCGCCCTCCAGACGCGCCCCGCCGGCGCGGACGTCGAGGAGGAGCTCCGCCAGCGGCTCGAAGCCCTCCGCGCCATGCCGGTGAGCGAGCTGCAGGACACCTACTACGACGCCTACGGCAAGGCGACGAACGCCCGCAACCGCGAGTGGCTCATCCGCCGCTGCTTCTTCCGCGCCCAGGAGGTCGCCACCGGCGTGACGCTGAGCGACGAGGCCCGCGCCCGCATCGCCGCGCTCGCCGAGGGCCAGGGCGTGCGCACGCGCCCCGCGACGGCGCCGACTCTGCCGCCCGCGCCCGAGCCCGACGAGCCGCCCCGCGACCCGCGTCTGCCGCCGGTGGGCACCGTGATCCACCGCGAGCACGACGGCGTCGTCCACGAGATCCGCGTGCTCAAGGACGGCTTCGAGTACCAGGGCCGTCACTACACGAGCCTCTCGACCATCGCCCGCGAGGTCACCGGCACGAGCTGGAACGGCTTCCTCTGGGCCGGGCTGACCCAGCGCAAGAAGCGCTCGCGCGCGGCCGGATGGGAGGGATGAGCCGAGGCACGCAGAGCGGCGCCGCCGAGGCGCCACGGCGGGTGCGCTGCGCGATCTACACCCGCAAGTCGACGAGCGAGGGGCTCGAGTCCGACTTCAACACCCTCGACGCCCAGCGTGAGGCCGCGGAGTTCTACGTCCGGGCGATGCGGGGCGAGGGCTGGGAGGCGCTACCCGAGCGCTACGACGACGGCGGCTTCACCGGCGCGAACATCGAGCGCCCCGCGCTCCAGCGCCTGCTCGCCGACATCGACGCGGGCAAGGTCGACATCGTGGTCGTCTACAAGGTCGACCGCCTCAGCCGCTCGCTCCTCGACTTCGCGCAGCTGCTCGCGCGCTTCGAGGAGAAGAACGTCGGCTTCGTCTCGACCACCCAGCAGTTCAACACCCGCGACGCGATGGGGCGGCTCACCCTCAACATCGTCGTCAGCTTCGCGCAGTTCGAGCGCGAGATGATCGCCGACCGCACCCGCGACAAGATGGGCGCCGCCCGCAAGCGCGGGAAGTGGCTCGGCTCGCGGCCCCCGCTCGGCTACCTCGGCGACCGCGAGCGCATGCGCCTGGTGGTCGTGCCCGACGAAGCCGAGCAGGTGCGGACGATGTTCCAGCTCTACCTGCGCCTCGGCTCCGCCGCCGAGGTCGCCCGTCGCATCAACGAGCTCGGCTGGAAGCGCAAGACGACCCGCACCCGCGCCGGCCGCGAGGTCGGCGGCGGCGCGTGGACCGAGAAGGACGTACACATGCTCCTGCGCAACCCGATCTACCTCGGCAAGGTGGACTTCAAGGGCGCGCGCTACGAGGGCGAGCACGAGGCCATCGTCGACGCGCCGCTCTTCGAGCAGGTGCAGCGCACCCTCGACGCGAAGGCCTGCGGCCGCGGGCCCCGGCGCGGGCGCAACCCCGAGTACCTGCTGCAGAGCCTGCTCCACTGCGGCCTGTGCGGGCAGCCGATGACGACGACCGCAGGCAAGGGGCGCAGCGGCGAGGTCTACCGCTACTACGCATGCCGCAACCGCGCGCGGAAGACCGAGGACCGCTGCGAGCACCCGCGCCTCTCGGCCCCCGAGGTCGAGGATCTGGTCATCTCCCGCGTGCGCCACGTCTGCGCCGACCGGGCCATGCGCGAGCAGATCGCCGAGCGCATGCGCGTCGCGGAGCCCGGCATGGCCGCGCGCATCCAGGAGCAGCGCGCCGAGGTCGAGGCCACGCGCCTGGCCCTGCGCGCCGAGGCCGACAAGCTCATGCGCAGTCTAGGCCACGAGGCCAGCGGCCGCGCGAGCCACCTCCTCGCCGAGCGCATCGGCGCCATCGAGGCCGAGCTCGAGCCGGTGCACGCCCGCATCGCCCAGCTCGACGGCCAGATGCAGGCGCTCCAGCGCGCCGCCGAGCAGGTCACCCAGACCATCCGCATCCTCGAGGTCTTCGACGAGGCCTGGGCCGCCTTCAACGCCGCCGAGCGGCAGGAGCTGGTGCTGATCCTCGTCGAGAAGGTCGTGGTCAACGAGCCCGCCGGCAAGCTCGACATCGTCTTCCACGACCTCGGCGGCCCCTTCGACGCCGCCGGGGCCGCCGCGACCGAGGAGACGCCGGCATGAGCGGGACCACCGAGACCCTGACCTTCCGCCCGAGGCGCCAGCAGCGGACCGAGACCCTCGCGCTGCGCCGCGCCCACGACGAGCGCATGGACCGGGCCGCGCGGCGCCGCCAGCAGCTCGCCCAGCGCCACCCGGCCACCGTCGCCCGCCGCCTCGCGCTCGCCCACCGCATCGCCGAGGACATCGACGCC
>CAUJFL010000262.1 GCA_963169165.1 Myxococcota bacterium
GGGGGACGTCATCCTCGTCAAGGGCGCGCGCAGCGTCGGGCTCGACGCCGTCGTCGCGGCGCTGCGGACCGGAGCTCTCGCGTGATCTACGACCTTCTCTTCCCGTATCGCAACAGCCGGGGCGGCGCGCTCGGGTTCCTCAACCTCCTCAGGTACATCCCCTTCCGCGTGATCATGGCGACGATCACGGCGATGCTCTTCAGCTTCGTGCTCGCGCCGTGGTTCATCCGCGAGCTCCAGAAGAAGCAGATCGGCCAGATCGTCCGCAGCGACGGCCCCGAGTCGCACCGCGTGAAGGCCGGGACGCCGACGATGGGCGGCGCGCTCATCCTCCTGTCGCTGCTCGTGCCCACGTTCCTGTGGGCCGACATGAAGAACCCGTTCGTGCTGGCGACGGCCGCCGTCACGGCGGGCTACGGCGTCATCGGATACCTCGACGACTACCTCAAGATCAAGCTGCGCAACCCGCAGGGGCTCGCGGGGCGCTACAAGCTGCTCGGGCAGATCGCGATCGGCGGCGGCGCGCTCGCCTTCGCGTTCCTCGACACGACGCGGATGCCCGCCGACTGGGTGGCGCTGCGCACGCAGCTCTCGGTGCCGTTCGTCGCGTTCTCCAAGCACCCGATCCTGTTGCCGATGGCGGTGTACCTGCCGTTCGTGCTCGTCGTCGTCATCGGCACGAGCAACGCCGTCAACCTGACCGACGGCCTCGACGGCCTCGCGATAGGTCCGGTGATGATCAGCGCCGCGACCTACCTGATCTGGGCGTACATCGCGGGCTCGACGTTCCAGTTTCTGCAGGGCGGCAAGTTCGTCACCCTGCCGCAGTACCTCGACATCGCGCCCAACCAGAACGCGGGCGAGCTGGCCGTCTACTGCGGCGCCATGATCGGCGCGGGGTTCGGGTTCCTCTGGTACAACACGTACCCCGCGCAGGTGTTCATGGGGGACGTCGGCTCGCTCGCGCTCGGCGGCGGCCTCGGGATGCTCGCCGTCTTCACGAAGAACGAGCTGCTGAGCGTGATCCTCGGCGGCATCTTCGTCGTCGAGGCGCTCAGCGTGATCGTGCAGGTGACGAGCTTTCGCCTGACCGGCAAGCGCATCTTCCTGATGGCGCCGATCCACCACCACTACGAGAAGAAGGGCTGGCCCGAGCCGAAGATCATCGTGCGCTTCTGGATCATCGCGGTGCTGCTGGCGCTCGTCTCGCTCGCGTCGATGAAGGTGCGATGATGAGCCAGAGCCTCCGCGACAAGCACGTGATCGTCGTCGGGCTCGGTCGCTCGGGCGTCGCCGCGGCCAGGCTCGCCGTCGCGCTCGGCGCGCGCGTGACCGCCAACGACGCGGCCGCGCAGGTCTCCGACGACGCGCGCGCGCTCACAGGGCTCGGCGTCGCGCTCTCGCTCGGTGGCCACGCGGGGGCGCCGTTCGACTCGGCCGACCTCGTCGTGGTGTCGCCGGGCGTGCCGCGCGTGCCCGAGCTCGTCGCCGCCGAGGCGCGCGGGGCGCCGGTGATCGGCGAGCTCGAGCTCGCGTGGCGGCAGGTGTCCCACGTCCCGACCGCCGCGATCGGCGGCACCAACGGCAAGAGCACGACGACGACGCTGGTCGCCGAGATGTTGAGCGCGGCGGGGCTGCGCGTGTTCGCGGGCGGCAACCTGGGCACTCCGCTCGCCGAGCTGGCCATCGGGCCCGAGTCGCCCGACGCGCTCGTGCTCGAGGTGTCGAGCTTCCAGTCGGAGCGCACGCCCACGCTGCGCCCGCGCGCCGCGGCGATCCTCAACATCACCGACGATCACCTCGATCGGTACGACTCGTTCGACGCGTACGCCGACGCGAAGGGCAACCTGCTCTTGCCGATGACGGCCGACGACACCGCGGTCGCGCCGCACGGCGATCCTATCGTCGCGCGGCAGCTCGCCCGCTCGCGAGCGCGCGCGTGGACCTTCGGTCGAGAGGGCGACTTCTGCGTCACCGCCGACGCGATCGTCGACCGTCCGTCGGGTCGCGTGTACCCGCGCGCCGAGATCGCGCTCGCGGGCGATCACAACGCGCTGAACGCCGCCGCGAGCGTCGCGGTCGCGACGGCGATGGGCGCGAGCGAGGCCGCGATACGCGCCGCCCTCTCGAGCTTCACCGGGCTCGCGCACCGCATCGCGTTCGTCCGCGAGCTCGACGGGGTCCGCTACTATGACGACTCGAAGGGCACCAACGTCGGCGCGTCGGTCGCGGCGCTGTCTGGCATGAGCGAGCCTCGCGTCGTGCTCATCGCGGGCGGGCGCGACAAGCTGGGCTCCTACGGGCCGCTCGTCGACGCGCTCCGCGCTCGGGGCCGCGGGCTCGTCGTGCTCGGCGAGGCCGGTCCGCGCATCGCGGCGGCCGCGGCGGGCGTCGTCGACGTCGTCGCCGCCCGTGGCATGAGCGACGCCGTCGTGAAGGCCCGCGAGCTGGCGCGAGCCGGCGACGCGGTCCTCTTGTCGCCGGCCTGCTCGAGCTTCGACATGTTCCGCGACTACAAGCACCGCGGCGACAAGTTCGTCCGCGCGGTCCGCGCGCTCGGAAGTGACCGATGAGCCTGATCTCCAGGCTGCGCGCGGTCATCGCGCCCCCCGCCCGCGACGAGGAGATCTCGGGCGTCGATC
>CAUJFL010000263.1 GCA_963169165.1 Myxococcota bacterium
GCCGGGCGCGCCACGAACGCTGAGTTGTCAGCACGGCGTCGGGGGGACCGACGTCGAGGGGCAGGTAGCATGCGCACGTGAGGCCGCCCGAGTCAAGCGCGGCGTGCGCGGCGGCGTCGCGCGAGGAGCGCGAGCGGCAACGCGCCGAGCCAGCCCCACGTCGGCGCGTCGCGCCCGACGCGGCAGCCGCACCCTCCCGAGTCGTCGGTCGATGCGGCCGCCGTCCCCGCGCCTGCCTTTCCCGCCGCCCCCGAGCCCGCCGTCCCCGCGCCTGACTTGCCGGCGGTTGCCGAGCCCGCCGTCCCCGAACCTGCCTTTCCCGCCGTCCCCGAGCCTGCCTTGCCGGCGATCCCCGAGCCCGCCGTCCCCGCGCCCGCCGTCCCCGCGCCCGCTGAACCTGCCGCGCCCGAGCTGCCCGCGCCGCCCGAACCCGCCGCGCCGGCCGCGAATTCGTACGCGCCGGCGTCCGGTGCTCCAGACGCGGGGCGTGCCTGTGACGAGGTGGGGTGGACGTACTCGCGCGTCGGCGCGAGCGAGAGCCCGGCCGCCGACACGCCCGGCGCGACGCCGAGATCGATCGCGGGCGAGCCGGGCGAGAGGCGATAGTCGAACTTCGCGCGGTCGACGAACAGCGGGTCCTTCATGGCCAGGTTGCCGGCGAGGACGGCGCTCGCCTGATTGGTGAGCGTGCCCGCGCCCACGAAGATGTTGTTCGTGACCCGCGTCGGCTCGGCCGCCGCGCCGACCTTGACGAAGATGGCGTTGTCGTCGTCCGACACGAACGTGTTGTGCACGACATAGAGTTCGCGCCCCGGGTTCTTCGCGTGGGTGCCCTCCGCGAGGTAAGACAGCATCGCGCCGTTGTCCGTCGTCGCGCTCTGATGAAACAGGTTGCCGATGACGTACGCGCTGCCGCCGTTGGGGAGATCGAGCTCGTAGCTCGCGGTGCCGCCCTGATCGGTCAGGCGGCTGTAGGTGACCCAGGTCTCCTTCGCGCGTGACTTGAGCAGGTGGCCGATCTTCGCGTCGTGGGACCAGCAGTCGGTGATGACGAGCTTGTCGACGTGGTTGACGTACAGGTTGTGGCTGTAGCCGTCGCCCGCGCCGTTGTGTGACAGCTCGCAGCGTTCGAGCGTGATCGTGCTGCCGTCCTTGTCCCCCGCCAGCAGGCCGTCCTGGTTGTGGTGCAGCCAGCAGTCGCGCAAGGTGAGGTTGCGCCCCTCTTGCCGGATGGCCGCGCCGTTGTCGTCGGGCACCTCGCAGCCCGAGAGCTCCACGTTCTCGATCACGGTGTCGTCGCCCGCGATGACCCAGATGGCCTTGCCCTGGCTGCTCTTTCCGGCCGCGTCGATGTGCGGGCGCCCGTTCACGCCGCGGATCGTGAGGTTGCTCTTCGACCACGCGCACACGTCGCCGTCGTAGCTGCCGGCCGCGTCGATCTCGATGACGTCGCCTGGCGCGGCGGCGGCGATCGCCGCGCACGGGGTCGCGTACGGCTTGCCTGGGCCGACCTCGTGGGTGGCCGCGAGCGCGGCCGTCGGGGAGAGGACGACGAGGAGCACCGCGGAGGAGCGGGACAAGGGCATCCCCGGAGGGTACGCGACGAATCGACACCTCGCCGCCCGATCTGCTTGCGCGCGACGCCCGCGCTGCGCTATTGGGACGCCCGCTTCTCGCGAAGATGGCGGAATTGGCAGACGCGCTGGATTCAGGTTCCAGTGGGTAACACCGTGGGGGTTCAAGTCCCCCTCTTCGCACAACGTTGAAATGAATGGGAGCAGGCGGCCGGGGCGAGAGACGGCGGGCACCGCTCGGCCGAGCTCCTCGGGCGATTCAACCCCGCGCGAGGCGTCGCGGCCGCCCTTCGACACGACACGCCGCGCCGGGCGCGCACGTCTGTGCGGGTCGGTGGGCGAATTTTCCGTTCTCTCTTCCCAGACCTCGCGAAGCTGCTAGTACGTCGCGCCCCAGCCGCCCAGCCCGGGCGGACCGAGACGCGAGATGGCCAAGGCAGACGCAAAGAGCTCCTCGAAGCCCGCCGCTCCCAAGGCGGCGAAGGGCGCGGCGACGAAGAAGGACGCGGCGACGAAGAAGGACGCGCCGCCGAAGAAGGACCCGCCGCCGAAGGCGCCGAAGGAGCAGACGCTCGTCGTCGTCGAGTCGCCCACGAAGGCCAAGACGATGAAGAAGTACCTCGGGCTCGGGTTCGAGGTGCTCGCGTCGAAGGGGCACGTGAAGGACCTGCCGAAGCGGATGGGCGTCGACGTGACCAAGAACTTCGAGGAGACCTACGAGGTCATCGAGGGCAAGGAGAAGGTCGTCGCCGAGCTGAAGGACGCCGCGTCGCGCGCCGACCGCGTGCTGCTCGCGACCGACCCCGATCGCGAGGGCGAGGCGATCGCGGTCCACATCTCCGAGGAGCTGAAGGGGCTCGGACGCCCGATGTTCCGGGTGCTCTTCCACGAGATCACGCCGAAGGGGATCGCCGACGGCGTCGCCAACCCGATGGCGCTGAACGACAACCTGTACCAGGCGCAGCGCACGCGCCGCGTGCTCGACAGGATCGTCGGCTACGACGTCTCGGGCCTCGTGTGGAACAAGGTCGCGTTCGGCCTCTCGGCGGGCAGGGTGCAGAGCGTCGCGCAGCGGCTGATCGTCGACCGCGAGAAGGAGATCGAGGCGTTCGTCCCCGAGGAGTACTGGAACATCGGCGTCGGCGTGCGCGGCGCGGCCGACGTGCCGTTCGTCGCGCGCCTCGCGCAGGGCTCCGGCGAGAAGCTCGCGGTCACCAATGAGGCCACGGCGACGCGCGTGCGCGACGAGCTGTCGTCGGCGGTCTACTCGGTCCGCGCGGTCGAGCGTCGTGAGCAGCGCCGCAACCCGCCGGCTCCCTACACGACGAGCAAGCTCCAGCAGGACGCCACGTCGCAGCTCCGCTTCACGGCCAAGCGCACGATGCAGGTCGCGCAGAGCCTCTACGAGGGCGTCGATCTCGGCAAGGACGGCGGCCAGGTCGGCCTCATCACGTACATGCGCACCGACTCGGTCCGCGTGTCCGATGACGCGGTCGCGGCGGTGCGCGAGCACATCGCGGCGACGTTCGGCGCCGACAAGCTGCCTCCCACCCCCAACGTCTTCAAGTCGAAGAAGAACGCTCAGGACGCGCACGAGGCCATCCGCCCCGCGTCGCTCGAGCACCCGCCCGAGGTCGTCGCGAAGCATCTCAAGGACGAGCAGCAGAAGCTCTACAAGCTCATCTGGGATCGCTTCGTGTCGTCGCAGATGCTGCCCGCCGTCTACGACCAGACGAGCGTCGAGGTCGAGGCGCGCGTGACCGCGAAGGCCAAGCTCCACGACACCTACGGCCTGCGCGCGTCGGGGCGCGTCCTGAAGAGCGCGGGCTGGCTCGCGCAGATGGGCAGGTCGGTCGAGCTGGCCGGCGAGGACGAAGAGCGCGACGACGCGTCGAAGGCGCCCGGCACGCTCAGCCTCGACGGCTCGACCGAGAGCGGCGAGCTGCCGCCGATCGGAGATGGCGAGGCGCTCTCGCTCGAAGAGCCGCCGGGCGTGCTGGCCGAGCAGAAGTTCACGCAACCTCCGGCGCGCTTCAACGAGGGCTCGCTCGTGCGCGAGCTCGAGAAGCGCGGCATCGGTCGGCCGAGCACGTACGCCGAGATCATCAGCAAGGTGCAGGCGCGCGACTACGTCGAGAAGCTCTCGTCGGGCGGGTTCAAGCCGACCGAGCTCGGCCGCCTGGTCGTCGACGGCCTCGTGCGCTCGTCGCTCGACTTCATCGATCCCGGCTTCACCGCCAAGCTCGAAGAGGAGCTCGACGAGGTCGAGGCCGGCAAGCTGAAGCGCGCCGAGATGCTGAGGCGCTTCTACACTCGCTTCAAGGAGCAGCTCGATCGCTCGAAGAAGGGTGACAAGTGGTCGCCGCCGCCGGTCGACACCGGCGAGACCTGCGACGCGTGCGGAAAGGGCAAGCTACAGAAGCGCTGGAGCAAGAACGGCTGGTTCATCGGCTGCTCCAACTACCCCAAGTGCAAGAACACTCGAAACCTGACCGCCGACGGAGCGGAGGCGCCGCCCCCCCGCGAGACGCGCATCACTTGTGACAAGTGCGGGACGGCCAAGCTGCTGCTGAAGAGCGGCAAATTCGGCGATTTCCTGGGTTGTGCCAACTATCCCAAGTGTGACGGGACCCGCCCGGTCCCCACTGGCATCCACTGCCCGAAATGCGGCGGCGATCTCATCGAGGTCAAGCCCAAGAAGCGCGGCGGTCGCACGTTCTGGGGCTGCTCCAACTACGTCGCCGAGCCGAGCTGCGACTTCAAGGTGTGGCAGCGCCCCGTCGACGAGCCGTGCCCGTCGTGCGGCGCCGCGTTCTTGCTGCTCGGCGGCGGCAAGAAGCAGCCGAAGGTCCTCTGCGGCGCCGACAAGTGCGGCTATTCGCGCGACCTCGACGAGGCGCAGGCGGCCGAGGCGGCGAAGCCGAGGATCCCCGCGTCGCTGTTCGAGCCGACCGAGGCGAGCGCGCAGCCCCCGGCCGCGAAGAGGCAGCCAGCCGTCGCCGCGGCGCAGCCCGAAGTCACGGGATGAGCCGCGTCACGGTGGTGGGCGGCGGGCTCGCGGGCTGCGAGGCCGCGTTCCAGCTCGCGCGCCGCGGCCACGACGTCACGCTGCACGAGCAGAAGCCGCTCGCGCGCACGCCCGCCCAGACCGGCGACGGCCTCGCCGAGCTCGTGTGCTCGAACTCGATGCGCGGCGCGTCCCTCGGCAACGCGGTCGGCCTCCTGAAAGAAGAGCTGCGGCGCGCGGGCTCGCTCGTGATGGCCGTCGCGGATCTGACGCGCGTGCCCGCGGGCGGCGCGCTGGCCGTCGATCGTGAGCGGTTCAGCGCCGAGATGACCGCGCGCGTGCGCGCCGAGCCGCGCATCACGGTGACGGCGAGCGTCGTCGAGACGATCCCGAGCGAGCGGCCCGTGATCATCGCCACCGGCCCGTTGACGGGCGACGCGCTCGCGGCCGAGCTCGCGCGCGTGATCGGCGCCGAGAAGCTCGCCTACTACGACGCCATCGCGCCGATCGTGAGCGCCGAGTCGATCGACTGGTCCAGGGTGTTCAAGCAGTCGCGCTACGACAAGGGCGACGACGGCGACGACGAGGCGTACGTCAACTGCCCGTTCGACGAGCAGGGCTACCTCGCCTTCGTCGCCGAGCTCGCCGCCGCCGCCAAGGTCGTGCCCCGCGACTTCGAGAAGATCCGCTACTTCGAGGGCTGCCTGCCGATCGAGGTGATGGCCGAGCGCGGGCCGCGCACGCTGTCGTTCGGCCCGATGAAGCCCGTCGGCCTCACCGATCCGCGCACCGGGCGGAGGCCGTGGGCGGTCGTGCAGCTGCGCCCCGAGGACGCGCACGCGACCGCGTACAACCTCGTGGGTTTCCAGACGCGGATGACCTTCACCGAGCAGGCGCGCGTGCTCAGGATGATCCCCGGGCTCGAGCAGGCCGAGTTCTTTCGCTACGGCTCGGTGCACCGCAACACGTTCGTCGACGCGCCGAGGATCCTCGACGAGGCGATGCAGCTCCGCGCGGCGACTGGCGTGTTCCTGGCCGGGCAGATCACCGGCGTCGAGGGCTACGTCGAGAGCGCCGCGGGAGGGTTCGTCGCCGCGCTGTTGCTCGCTGATCGCCTCGCGGGGCGCCCGCTGTCGCCGCCCCCCCCCGCGACGGCGCTCGCGTCGCTGGCGTCGCACCTCCGCCGCGAGACCAAGGATTTTCAGCCGTCGAACGTGACCTGGGCGCATTTCCCGCCGCTCGAGGACGCGTCGCTGAAGAAGCGCGAGCGCTACGACGCGATGGCCGCGCGCGCCCTCGTCGAGCTCGGGCCCTGGGCCGCCGCGCGCCTCGCCGAGCGGGGGTAGGGCGGGGCGGGGTAGCCTCGGTGTGCGAGCTCATCGTCGACCGCGGAACACGAAGCGAGCTCGCGCGCCCCGCGTTGCCGCTCCCTGTCTTGCCGACCGTGCGCTAGCATCGCGCGATGGCGCGGAGAACCGCGCGCCCGAGCGGGGATCCACTCATGCGTGAGCCTTGTCTTACACTCGCCCCCAGAGCGGCCCTCTCGAGCCCGAGGCCGCGCGCAGCCCTCGTGCTCCTCACGGTCGCGGGGCTGGCGCTCGGCGGGTGCCAGGTGCTCATCGGGTACGACGCCAAGGAGCGCGCGGCGCCGTCGGACGGCTCCGGTGGCGGGGGCGCAGCTGGAGCCGGTGGCGGGACCGCAGCTGGAGGCAGGAGCGGTGCAGCCGGTGTCGGCGGCGCCAGCGGGAACGGAGTCGGTGGCGCCAGCGGAGGGGCCGGCGGCGGAGGGGGCGGGGGCGCGGCCGGGGCCGGTGGGGGCGCGGCGGCCGGAACGAGCGGCGCCAGCGCAGCTGGAGCTGGTGGCGTGGGAGGGGCTGGTGGCGTGGGGGGGACCGGAGCAGCTGGGGCGAGCGGCGCCGCGGCGGGCAACAGCGGCGTCGCGGGGGCAGGCGGCGCCGCTGGTGCGAGCGGCGCCGCGGCGGGCAACGGTGGCGCCGCGGGAGGAGGCGCCGCTGGCGCGGGCGGCGCGGCAGGCGCTGGTGGTGCGGGCGGCGGCACGAGCGGCAGCGCTGGCAGCTGCGCGGGCGGCGCGGCAGGCGCTCCGGGGGCGCCGACCGGCGCGGGCGATATCGAGCAGATCGTCGCGGGCGGCAGCCACACTTGCGTGCTGCTC
>CAUJFL010000264.1 GCA_963169165.1 Myxococcota bacterium
ACCGTGCCCACCGCGAGATCCGTCAGCCCGCGCGCGAGCGTCGCCTTGCAGCGGAGCAGCGTCTGCAGCGACGCGAGCGGCGCCTCGCCGGGGAAGCAGTGGTCCCCCGCGACGAGCGTCTGCTCACACCCGTAGCGGTCCCCGGCGGCCAGCGCGATCGCGAGGGCGGCGACGTCGCCGCGCACGTCGGAGATGCACAGGAAGCGAGACGCCAGGATCACGCGGCGACTTGTGCCCCGGCGGGCCGACGTGGGCAAGCGCTTGCGCGCGCCTCGCCGCCCCGCGATGCTCGCCCTCGCGTGGCCGAGCCGCTCATCCGCTTCGAGGACGTGCACAAGGCCTTCGGGCCGAAGCGCATCTACGCGGGCCTCCACCTGTCGGTGTTCGAGGGCGAGACGCTGGTCATCCTCGGCGGCTCGGGCGTCGGCAAGAGCGTGATGTTGAAGATGCTGATCGGGCTGCTGCCGGTCGACTCGGGCCGCATCCTGTTTCGAGGCCGAGACGTGGCGAGGATGAGCGAGGACGAGCTGCGCCTGGTGCGCCGCCAGATCGCGATGATCTTCCAGGCGTCCGCGCTGTTCGACAGCGTCTCGGTCGGAGACAACGTCGCCTACGGCCTGCGCGAGCACCACTACTCGACGATGTCGGCCGCCGACATCGACAAGCGCGTCGCGTGGGCGCTCGAGCTGGTCGGCCTCCCTGGCACCGAGGCGATGCGCCCCGCCGATCTGTCGGGAGGCATGAAGCGCCGCGTGGGGCTCGCGCGGGCGATCGCGCTGCACCCGGAGGTGCTGCTGTGGGACGAGCCGACCACCGGCCTCGATCCGATCAACACCGCGCGGATCAACCACCTCATGAAGGGCATGCAGCGCGCGTTGAAGGCGACCAGCATGGTCGTCACGCACGACATGAAGAGCGCGTTCGACGTCGCCGACCGCATCGCGATGGTGCACCGCGGGCGCATCATCCTCGAGCGCCCCAAGGAGGAGGTGCACTCCATCGACGATCCCCGCGTGAGAGACTTCATCGACGGCGTCGCGCCGCCGGACGAGACGCTCGACTCGCTGCTCAGCGACTGACGCCCGCGCTCAGCTCACGGGAGGTAGAACTCGCGCACCACGGCCATGTGCTGCATGCCGTCGGCCCCGGAGTCGTTCGCCTGCGCGGGCGCGACGGCCGAGAGCGGCGTGAACACGCGGCTGTCGAAGACGAGGCCCGACGTGAACACCTGGCCGCCGAGGACGACCGGGACCTCGAACGCGCGGAGCGCCGCGCTCGGCAGGACCCAGTCGTACGGCTTCGTGCGGTTCGCGTTCGTGTGATCGTTGCCCGCCGCGTCCGCGGGGTAGGGGCCGGAGACGGACAGCACGGCGCCGAGCGTCGCGATGCACGGCTCGTCGCGCGACGTGGTGTTGAAGTCTCCGGCGACGACGACGAACGGCTCGCCCGACAGCTGCCCGAGCCTCGCCGCGAGGGTCTTCGCCTCGAGGTCGCGCTTCGTCGCGCTCGACGTCAGGAGGTGGACGCTGACCGCCAGCAGATCGCGATCGCCGGGCACGTCGACGCGCGCCCACGCGAGCTCGCGGTTGGTCGTCTCGGGATCGTCCCAGCTCCCGTGCTCGAGGATCGGGTAGCGAGACAGCACCCCGTTGGGGAGGCCCACCGAGGGCTCTCGCGCCGCCGTCGCGGTCGGCCCGAGGATCTGTCGAGCGAACGCCTCCAGCTCTTGCTCGGTGTTCCCCCCGACGTTGAGCTCCTGCGCCAGCACCACGTCGAGGTCGAGGCCCGTGAGGATCCGCGCGCCCTCCCCGGGATCCCAGCTCTGCTTCGTGCCGCTGGTGAGGTTCGCGGCCGCGACGCGGAGGCGCCCTGGACCCGGAACCGAGCCTGAGCCTGCGGTCCCCGCGCCGCCTGCGACGCCCGCACCCGAGCTGCCTGCGACGCCCGCGCCCGCGCTGCCTGCGACGCCCGCGCCCGCGCTGCCCGCGCTGCCCGCGCCTGCGCTGCCTGCGCTGCCCGCAGCCGCGCCGCCCGCCCCTGCGACGGCCCCCGCAGACCCGGAGCTCCCTCCCTGCGGAGCTGCGGTCGGTGTGTCGTCGTCTCCCCCGCCGCACGACAGCGCGCACGCGAGGAGGAGGAGCGCGGGAGCGAGGGCGCCTGGCGTCATGGATGGATGCTCGGACCCTGTCACGGACGCGCGCCGATGGCTGCTCTCGATTCTGCTCTTCAGCCGCTCCGCGTCGGCCTCGCGGGGACCGACCAGGGCTGTGAAGGATCATCCCGCGGCGGCCGTCGTCGGTGCGATGCTCGCGCGACAGAGCGATGTGCGCCGTCGAGATGGTCAAGAAGTCCGAGCTCTCCTCGTTTCGTAAGCTCGCGCTGGGCTCGTGGCGGACGGTGGGAGACCCGAGCGTGTACGGCTCGCTCGACGTCGACTGCGGCCCCGCGCTCCGCTACATCGCCGATTTCCGCGCGGCGACCGGGCAGCGGCTGACGGTGACCCACCTGATGGCCAAGGTGATGGGGCACGTCTACGCCGAGATGCCCGACGCCAACGCGATGCTGCGCGGCGGCGGCATATGGCTGCGCAAGGAGGTCTCGGTGTTCTTCCAGGTCGCGATGGAGGACCCGGACACCGGGCAGATCGATCTCTCCGGCGTGACCATCCGCGGCCCCGACAAGAAATCGATGCGCGAGATCGTCGCCGAGTTCGAGCAGGCCGCCGCGAGGGTGCGCGCGGGCAAGGACGAAGAGAAGGAGGCCGCGCGCCGCTCGTTCCGCCCTGTCCCAAACTTCATGGTCGGCTGGCTGCTCGACCTCGTCTCCTGGCTGATCTACGGCCTGAACCTCGATCTTCGCTGGGCGGGGCTGCCCCGCGATCCGTTCGGCTCGGTGATGGTGACCAACATCGGCACGCTGGGGCTCGAAGAGGCCTACGTGCCGCTCCTGCCGTACAGCCGCGTGCCGCTGCTCATCGCCGTCGGCGCGGTGCGCAGGGTGCTCGAGCCCGGAGACGACGGAACGCCAGTCATCGCCGAGCGCCTCCGCCTGTCGGCGACCTTCGATCATCGCATCCTCGACGGCGCGCACGCTGCGACGATGGCCAAGGTCGTGCGCCGTTGCTTCGCCGACCCGGTGGCGGCGTTCGGGGCGCCGACCGAGAGTGAGCCAGCTGGGGCCTGAGCGACCTCGTCCGCGGACGTCCGCTCGTTCCCCGCGGACGCGGCACGGCGCCCGCGGTCGGGGACGAGCACCCGGAGAACGTGCGCCCTGACGGGACCGCACGCCGCGCGGCATCGCCGTTGCTAGCGCTCAGCCTTCGCGCCGACCGGGCCCCCTCCCTCGGCGCGTGGAGAGAGCCCCTTGACCGATCCGTCCGACAAGTCCGCCTACGAGCTCACCACCGCTCCGACCTCTCCATATGGCCCCCCGGCCGCCCCGGCCGTCGCGCCAGACGCGGCGCTGGCGGCCACGGCCTACGGTCCACCTCCGACCGCCGTCGCGCCTGCTCCCGCAGCGACCGTCTATGGCCCGCCGCCGGGAGCGGCGTATGGTCCGCCTCCGACCGCCCACGGAGCGCCCCCAGGCGCGGCCTACGGACCACCGCCGGGAGCAGCCTACGGACCGCCCCAGGGAGCAGCCCATGCTGCGCTGTCGGCGTCGGGGGGCGCGGCCGTGGCGCCCGGAGGGACCACGTTCGAATTCGCGTTCACGGCCGACGGCGGAGACACGCTGGGGTTCATGTTCCTCAGCGGCGCGCTGCACTTCTTCACTTGCGGCACCCTCACGATGCTCGGCTACGTGCGGTGGCGCTCGGAGCGGTTCTTCACCGAGGCGGTGTCGATCAACGGCGCGCCGATGAAGTACACCGCCGACTGGGGCGGCTCGATCGGCAACGCCATCACGACCTGGGCGCTCGGCTTCTTCACTTGCGGCTTCGCGCGCCCGTGGGCCGTCGTGATGTCCAAGAAATTTCACGCCGATCACACGACCACGCAGGATGGCCGACGAACCCGCTTCGTCGGTGATCCGGGGACCGCCTACCTGCTCGGGTTCGCGACGGCCTTCTGCCTCACCCCGTTCATGTGGTGGCTGCTGATGTTCACCTGGCCCGTGCTGGCGGTGCTCTGGCGTCGGTGGACGGTCAACTTCACCGAGATCGAGGACCCGACCGCGCCGGGCGGCTGGCGGAAGCTGAAATTCCACGCCGGCCCGTTCGCCTATGTCGTGAAGGGCTTCGCCGCGGGGTTCCTCAGCATCATCACGCTCGGGTTCTATCTCCCCTTCGCCATCACCAACTTCGAGAAATGGGCGTGGAGCGCGACGACCGACGCGGACGCGCCGCCCAAGTTCGTCCCGAGTCGCCCGGAGACCGTCGGAGAGTGGGCGGTCGTCGCCATCTACGGCCTCACGACCGCCGCCACTGTCGCAGGCATCGCCTTCATCCTGCTGTCGATGACCAGCCTCGGCGCCCTGCTCGGCTACAGTGGCATGAAGGCCAGAAACGAGCCCGCGCCCCCAGCGATCACCGCTCCGGCGCGGCGCGTCGGCGCACCCGCGGGGCAACCTGGCGCCAGCACGCCGCGCTACACCGGCACCGAAGGGCCCAGGGCGACGCAGCCTTCACAGCCAGCGCAGCCGCCACGAGCCTCACAGCCGGAGGCGTCGATAGACATCACACTTCCCGACCTGCCTTCCGGGCGGTCGAAGGCGCCCACGTTGAAAGAGTGGGGCACGGGCGTCACCGTCAACAGCGCGCCCGAGGGCTCGCGGGCCGCCGACTGTTCGGTGACGATCCTGCGCGAATGGATGAAGGCGCAGTGTCGCGGTCCTGGCTCGTACCTGTCGATGGGCCCGGGGACGGCGGGGCTCGAGAAGTACGAGGCCGTGCACCCCGACACGTTCGCTGACACCGTCGTGCGCCTCCGCCCCGGCACGGACGCGACGTTCGAGTTCGGTCGAGACGCCGGGCGCGCCGAGCTGCGCGTGATCTGGCCGTCGAGCGCGCCGAAGCCGACCTGGATCGGGATGGAGGCGCGCTGAGCCGAGCGCCTCAGCGCAGCTCGGCCGAGCTCTTGCCGAGCAGGCGCCGCGCCACGAT
>CAUJFL010000265.1 GCA_963169165.1 Myxococcota bacterium
GCACGAACTGCCGCACGAGCCCGTAGGGCGCGTCCTCGTAGTTCTGGCGGCGCTCGTTCTTCACGACGTCGCGCTGCGACGAGAGGGTCTTGTCGTCGACGTGGTCGAGCAGAAAAGCCATGCGATCGCTCTCGAGCCACAGCGCGAGCTCGAGCTGCCGCGACGGGACGACCTCGTAGTAGTTCGTGCGATCGGTGTTCGTGGTGCCGTTCATGTCGCTGCCGCCCGCGCGCTCGAGCAGCTGGAAGAAGCTGTCCTCCGGGACGTGCCGCGACCCCTGGAACATCAGGTGCTCGAACAGGTGCGCGAAGCCGTTCTTGCCGACGGGCTCGTCCTTCGAGCCGACGTGGTACCAGAGGTTCACCGCGACGACGGGGGTGCGGTGGTCCTCTTGCACGATGACCTCGAGCCCGTTGCCGAGCTTGAACTGGGTCAGCGGGAACGCGGCCGCGGCGTCTGCCGCGACGAGCGTCCCTGCGACCGCGAGCAGCGCCGCGAGCGTGGTTCGCATCACGCGGCGGAGCATCGCACACGGCGCGCGAGACGCGGCCATGGAACCGCCGCGCGCGCCGTCACGCGGCGAGCGTCACCACGTGTAGCCGATGGCGAGCTGACCCAGGAGATCGAGCTTGGGTCGCTCGATGCACAGCTGGTTGGTCGGCCCCTTGCCGCCGCAGCCGTCGTTGGCGTACGGCCCGTCGGACACCGTCACGTACTGGTTCTTCGCGTTCGCGACGTAGATGATGCCAATGCCCCAGCTGAGCGTGAACCCGCCGTCTCGCCCGAACACGTTGGAGTGGCCGAGCTGCGCGCCGTAGCCGAGCTCGTTCATCGTCGTGCGGGGGCCGTCGGTGGCCTTCTCGTACATGTTGATGTGCTGGAAACGAAGCACGCCCTTGCCGTACCAGCCGCGCAGCGGATCGTCGGTGAACCAGATGCCGACCTTGCCGCCCATCGAGTAGCCGGCGCCCGCGATCCCCTGTGGCGCGCCGCCGCCGAACGTCGGCGGGATGCCGAAGTTGTAGGCGACGTCGGCCTGCACCGACAGCGGGCCGATGACGGCGAACTCGGCCTCGAGCGGCACGCTCTTGTCGGTGACGATGTCGAGCGGGTTGATGCGGACGCTGCCGGAGCAGCACACGGGGGGCGGCGGAGGAGGCGGCGGTGCGGGGCGATATCCGCCGTACCCGCCGCCGTACGGCTGCTGGTAGCCGGGGCCGGGCTGGCCGTAACCGGGCCCCGGGCCGTAAGGCTGGTAGGGCTGCTGCGGGTAGTAGCCGGGCGGTGGCTGCTGCTGCGGATAGGGCTGGGGCGGATACTGAGGCGGAGGATACCCTTGCGCGAGCGCGGCGCTGGAGCAGAGGGTGACGGCCGCGAAGGTGGAGGCGAGCGTGGCGCGCATGCGCGCCAACCGTAGCGCGCGATCGGTCGACCGCGAGCACGATCTTGCCAAACGCGGCGCGCGATTTCGTGACGGTGGGCGCGGGCCGCCGCGAAGCAAAGCGGCGTCTTGCTCTCCGAGCTCGAGCAGGCCTGACGCCAGAGCGCGGATGAAGAAAAGTTGTCTCGACCGACCTGCTCCGGAGGGGGATGCTCCCCCGATGATGCCGAAGCTCCACGCGCTGCTCGCCCTCTCGCTCCTCTCCCTCGCCGCCGCCTGCGGAGGTGACAGCGACTCTCCTGCCAGCGGCTCCCCCGCGTCCGGCGGCTCGACGGCCGCAGGCGGCTCGACGAGCGCGGGCGCAGGCGGATCGACGAGCGCGGGCGCAGGCGGCTCGACGAGCGCGGGCGCAGGCGGCTCGACGAGCGCGGGCGCAGGCGGATCGACGAGCGCGGGCGCAGGCGGCTCGACGAGCGCGGGTGCAGGCGGCTCGACGAGCGCGGGTGCAGGCGGCTCGACGAGCGCGGGCGCAGGCGGCGCCTCCTCGGGCGCGTGCAACCAGCTCGTCAACGACGGCGCGCCGGTCCCCGAGGTCGCCGAGACGGGCACCCCGCCCGCGATGACCGGCGGCGCCGTCGCCGACGGCACGTACGTGCTCACGGGGCGCAAGGACTGGATGGGCTCGTGCGGCTGCAACACGCGCCAGAAGCTGCAGATCACGGGCGACGTCGTGCAGGTGGTGTCCCGCACCGACGCGGATCCGGAGGTCGCGTTCACGGGGAAGGCCACGTACGCCGGGTCGAACCTCACGCTCGCGATGTCGTGCCCTGCGTCGAAGACGCTCGCGCTCACCTACACCGCGACGGCGACGACGCTGATGATCTTCGACCCGCAGGATCAGTCGCTCGAGATCTACACGAAGCAGTGACGACGACCGCGCGCGGGGCCGCGGCGACGCTGCCACCTCGCGCGATTTGCCGTCGCGCCGCGCGACCCCGAGGCCGACGCGAGCGGGAAGGGCGTCGGCGACCGGTGAATCAGTCGACCGCGAGCACGATCTTGCCAAACGCGGCGCGCGCCTCGAGCGCCTCGTGCGCGGCCCGCGCGTCCCAGAGCGACAGCACCCGGTCGACCACCGGCCGCACCCTGCCGCTGGCGACGAGCGGCAGCGCCTCGTGAAGATCGCCCTTGCGGCCCATGGTCGAGCCGCGGAGCTCGAGCTGCCGAAAGAAGATCTGGCGCAGATCGAGCCGCGGCGTGAAGCCCGCGGTCGCGCCGCAGGTGACGATGCGGCCGCCCCAGCGCGCCGCGACCACGCTCTTCTCCATGATCTCGCCGCCGACGTGATCGAGCACGACGTCGACCCCGACCTTGTCGGTCAGGCGGCGGACCTCGGTGACGAAGTCCTGCGTCGCATAGTTGATGACCTCGTCAGCGCCGAGTGCGCGCGCCCTCGCGGCCTTCTCATCGGTGCCGGTGGTGGTGATCACGCGCGCGCCCGCGAGCTTGCAGAGCTGGATCGCGAGGCTCGACACGCCGCTGCCGGCCGCGTGCACGAGCACGGTCTGTCCGGCGCGCACCTCGCCCTTGCGGAACACCATCTGCCAGGCCGTCAGCAGACACAGCGGCAGCGCGGCCGCCTCGGTGAACGAGAGGGAGGGCGGCTTCGGCAGGAGGTTCTGATCAGGCACCACCACGCGCTCGGCGTATCCGCCCGAGGTGCTCTCACCCAGGATCTTGTAGGACTTGCAGAGGTTGTCCGCGCCCGACAGGCACGCGGAGCACACGCCGCAGGAGACCCCCGGTTGCAACATCACCTCGTCGCCCGGTCTCACGCCGCGCGCGCCCGGCCCGACCGCCTCGACGACGCCCGCGATGTCACAGCCGAGCCGGTGCGGGTACGCGAGCTTCAGGTTGGGTAGCCCGCGACGGACCCAGAGATCCATGTGGTTCATCGCGACGGCGCGCACGGCGATCTGCACCTCACGCGGGCCGGGAGGAGAGATCTGGATCGTCTCCCTGTTCAGCACCTCGGGGCCGCCGTGCGACCTCAGCACCATCGCGTCGAGCTCGAGCATCGACCCAGCTTGCCCGCGCCCGGCGAGGGGGTCCACCCCTGCCGCGTCGTCAGCTCCAGGCGCGGTGTACGCGGAGCTCGTGAGGCGGCGCGCAGCCCGTCGAGGGTCGCACGCGCGGGCATCGGCCGCTCGCGCCAGTGCCTTCACGAAGCTCGCGGCCGAGCTCGTCGAGACGGCGCGACGCTCACGGGACGGACGACGCGCGAGGCGGTGCTATGGTGCGGCCACATGTCCGTCCTGGCCCCCGGGCTCCTGCTCGCAGCTCCGCGCCTCGGCGATCCCAACTTCGTCAAGTCGGTGGTGCTCCTCGGGCATCACGACGGCGACGGCGCGCTCGGGTGGGTGCTCAACGGCAAGGCGCTCGGGCCGGTGGCGAAGCTGCTCACCGACGCCGATCTCGTCCCGACTGGCACGTCGCTGCCCGAGTCGAGCTCGTACGCCGGCGTGGTGCGCGTCGGCGGCCCGGTGATGCCCGGCTCCGCGTGGATCCTGTTCGAGAAGCCCGACGGCCACGCGCCGTGGGATCCCGAGCACGATCTCGGCGGGCCGCACGCGGTGACCGGCGCGCGCGAGGCGGTCGAGGCGCTGGCGAGGGGTGAGGGGCCGGCGAGGTTCCGCATGCTCCTCGGCTACGCCGGCTGGGGCGCCGGGCAGCTCGAGGGAGAGATCCGCGAGGGCGCGTGGCTCCCCGCGCCGATCGATCCCGCGCTGCTGTTCGCGACGCCCTCGGATGCCCTGTGGGACTCGGCCTACCGCGTGTCGGTCGGCACGACGCCGATGGCGTTCACGACGACCGTGCGCGGTCAGGCGTGACCGGCGTCACGGCAGCGGCGCGAGCTTCATCGTGATGGTGTGCGTGGTCGAGGTCCCGGCCCCGCACGACAGCGCCACGTCGCCGTGAGCGTCTGGCGTGGCCGACACCGGCGCGCCGTCGCAGGTGAGCTCGAGCGGCGCGCCGAGCGCCGG
Organism: Myxococcota bacterium; assembly: GCA_963169165.1. Classification (GTDB taxonomy): domain Bacteria; phylum Myxococcota_A; class Polyangia; order Polyangiales; family Polyangiaceae; genus JADLFU01. The sequence continues at coordinate 4,426 of CAUJFL010000265.1, forward strand.
CGCCACGGCGATCACTGTCGGTCCCTTCATCGTGGGATCGGCCGTGAACGTCAGCGAGTACACGCCGGCGGCGCGATCGAACGACTGCGCGCTCGGCCACCCCGCGACGGCGCGCGCCCGCGCCCGCGCGAGCCACCTCTTCACGTCGTCTCGTGGCGTGAACGCGCCCGTCGTCGCGTCGTAGTCGTGGCAGCCCCACGAGCCCTGGGACTGCTCCTTCCACAGCCAGAACGCCGTCGATGAGAACGTCTGCTCGTGAAGCTCGGACTGCCAAGTGAAGTAGTCCGCCGCGCGGATCCCCGCGGGATCGTAGCCCCACTCGGTCGCGAACAGCGCCGCGCCCCAGGAGGCGGCCTCGTCGCGCGCGCTCTCGATCTGGGGGCGCAGCTTGTCCTTGGTCATCGCCTGGCGCACCGCGGGCGTGCCAGTGAAGGCGAGCTTGTAATAGTGCGGCGCGTACGCGGTCATCGGACCGAGCGGCGCGTCCGCCAGCGACCACGAGTCGGCGTTGTTGCGGATGAGCGAGTCGGGCTCGAAGACGAAGATCTTGGTCGGCGCCGCGGCGCGCACCGCCGGGTACGCGAGCTCGTAGAACCGACGGAGCGCCTCGAGCGAGCCGAGCGGCTCGTTGAAGATCTCGAGGCCCACGACCGCCGGGTGCGAGGCGAAGCGCGCCGCGACGTGCGCGGCCATCGCGACGAAGCGCTCGCGCAGCCGCGCGCCGTCGGGCGACGCGCCGAAGAACGTGTTGAACGCCGCGAGCACGGGCGTCGACCGTCGGCGAGCGTCGAGATCCGTCAGAGGCCCCTCGAGCAGCTCGCCTGGCTTCGGCGCGGGCACGATCGCCCACAGCGGCGCGCCGTCCTCGCCGAGCTCCTTCGAGTAGGCGTCCTGGTGGAGATCGAGCAGCACCAGCAGACCGGCCGACGCGGCGTCGTCGACAACGCGGGCCACGCGGTCGAGGTAGGCCTCGTCGAAGCCGCCCGTCTCGGTGGGCTCGATCGCGCTCCAGTTGATCGGGAGGCGCAGCGAGTCGAAGCCGAACCCGCGCATCTGCTCCGCGTCCTCGGCCGTGAACGCCGGGATCGGCTCGAGCGGAGCTCGCCCGTCGGCGAACGTCACGTCGAACAGGCCCTCCACCCGCGCGTTGACGCCGCGCAGGACCACCACGCGCCCGCCCTCATCGACGAGGTGGCCGCACCGCACGCCGAGCGGCGCGCCACTCGACGGCGGCTCGGCGCACGGCGCCGTGGTCTTCGGCGCGGCGACCGACGGCGCGCGCTCGTCGTCCGACCCGCACGCGAGGGGCAGAGAGAGCGCGGCCAGGCACGCGAGCGCGAGCGCGCGTCCGCGCGTGGTCACGTGCCCCCGAGGTAGAGCTTGAGCGCCATCGCGGCGGCGCGTCGGTCGAACGGCGCGTCCGCGAGCTCGGCGCGCGCGCCGATCTGATCGAACAGCGTCTCGAGGAACGCGCGGAACGCCTCGGCCTCGGCGAGCGCCGCCTCGAGCCGCGGCGGATCGAGGAGATCGGTGTCACCGATCGCGTTCATCGCGCCGAGGAACGCGTCGAACCGCGGGTAGTCGCTGCCGCGCAGGAGCGGGTAGCCCATCGCGCGGAAGTACCGGAGGAACTCCTTCACGAACTGGAAGCTCGCGGCGCCGGCCCAGCGGTCGTCGGCGCCGGTCGTCGCGCGGGCCTTGTGCGCGAACGCGCGGAGGATCTGGGCGAACATCCACACGTCCCGGCGCAGCCGCTCGCTCGAGGAGCGCCGCGCGTCCGCCTCGTCGAACACCCCGCCCGCGTCGAGCCGCTGCCCTCCGAGGCTCTTCGCCAGGAACAGGACCGAGCTCTGCAGCGAGGGCTGCAGGTTGCGCACGACCGCGTGCACCGTCGCGCGGAGCTGATCGGCGGAGACCTCGCGATCGGGCGCGGGTAGATCGTGCTCGAACGCGCGCCGCAGCTCGAGCCGCAAGGTCGCCGCGATCGTCTCGAGCGCGGCCCGCACGCCGAGCAGCGCGTGCCCCTCTGCCAGCAGCTCGTCGTAGCGCGCGTGGAGCTCCGACGCCGAGAACTGCATCAGCGCGCCGTCGTACCCCTCGGCGAGCACCGTGCCCGCCCGCCGTCTCAGGTGGCTCGTGAGCGCGCGCGCGTCGGAGCGCAGCACCGCGAGCACGAGGTACGTCCGTCCTAGCCTGAGCGAGGCGTCCCGCGGGTGGTCCTCGAGCAGCCGCAGGTACCGCAGCATCCGGAACAGACCGAGGAAGGTGAGCGCGACGAGCCGGCGCCCCGCGGTCGGCGCGCGCTCCATGAGATCGAGGATGGGCCTCGACCCGATGCGGTCGAACTCGGGGCGAAACTCGAGCGCCGCCAGCGGGTTGAAATATCGGCTCTGCGAGACCTCGCGCTGGGCGAGCATCGCCACCGCGAAGAACAGTCGAAACGGCACGCGCGGCAGGCGACTCGCGCCGTCGGCGACCTCGGCGATGTTCGTGAGCGCGTGCCGCAGCGACAGGAGCGCGCGCACCGGCTTGTCCTGCTCCATCCCCTCCTCGAGGAGCCGCGTGCGGTCTGCGTCCTCGGGCAACACCGACTCGAGATAACGCTGAAACACGAACGTGCGATCGCCCTCGCCCAGCAGCTGGCGGCAAAGCGCGATCGCGCGGTCGAGGCCTTCGCGGAGCAGCGCGAGCTGCGGCGAGAAATCGACGACCACGATCGGCGCGCGCCGCGGCGGCCCCGGCTGGTTGCGCGGGTTCGCGAAGCACACGAGCCCCTTCAGCAGGATCTCGAGCTCGAAGAGGACGTCCTCCTTTCGTTCGAGCTGCAGCTTGGAGAGCCACTTCTCGCGCTCGTCGCGGTGGTCCCGCGCGAGCGCGCGGGTCTCGCTGAGGAGATCTCCGTAGGCGTCGCTGGGCTCGGACACGCGCCGTCGTCTGTATCACGGCGGAGGTCGGGCCGCGTGAAGTGGTGCTTGTTGTGATTCGGCCGGGCCCGCCGAGGCGTTGGAGCAGCGCACCATCCGCCGTTGACGCGCGCATGGAAGTGCTACGGTGCGCGCCGTGCGTCTCCTCCGCTCGCTGCCGCTCGTCGGCGGCTTCGCCGTCGCCCTGGCCTTGCCGCTCGTGACCCTCGCGCCGCGCGCGACCGCGCAGGGGGCGAGGCCTGGCACGATGGATCTGGCCGACGTGAAGATCGGCATGAAGGGCTACGGGCTCACGGTGATGAAGGGCACCGAGCCCGAGAAGTTCGACGTCGAGGTGGTCGGCGTGCTCACCAAGTTCCGCCCGGGACAGGATCTCGTCTTGATCAAGACGCCGCACGAGCGCCTCAACATCGCGCACACTGTCGCGGGGATGAGCGGCAGCCCCATCTTCCTCGACGGCAAGATGATCGGCGCCTACGCGTACGGTTGGCAGTTCGGCTCCGAGCCGATCGCCGGCGTCACCCCGATCAAGAACATGCTCCAGGACATGGCGCGCCCGGTGCCGCCAGCGCTGTTGAGGCCGATCCCCGAGCCGCCGCGCGGGGACACGAAGAAGGTCGCGACCCGCGGCAAGGCGAGGCACGCGTCCAGCGACGCCTTCGGCCGCCCGTTCGACGGCGCGCCGATGGACTGGACGGCAGAGAAGCACGCCGAGCAGCTCGGCGCGCGCGTCGCGGACACCAGGCGCGCGCCGGTCGGCACGGGTCTCGCGCCCACCTCGACGATGGTGAGCCTCGCGGGGTTCGGCGAGCGATCCGCGCGCGAGCTCTCGGGCCTGCTGGCGCCGCTCGGGCTCGAGGTGCAGCAGGGCACGGGCGGCGGCGGCAAGGTCGACGCGAGCGCGCCGACGGGCTTCGTCGACGGCGGCGCGATCGCGGTGCAGATGGTCCGCGGCGACATGGCCGCTCAGGGCATCGGCACCGTCACGCGGGTCGAGGGCGACAAGCTCGTCGCGTTCGGTCACCCGATGATGGCGGGCGGCATCAGCTCGCTGCCCACCGCGATCGCGAAGGTCCACTGGATCCTCGCGAGCCAGGCGCGCAGCTTCAAGATCGGCGAGCCGGTGCGCCCGCTCGGCACGATGGTCAACGATCTGCAAGCCGCGATCGTGATCGACACCAAGGTCGAGGCGCCGGTCTTCCCCGTCACGGTCGAGGTCGAGGGCGTCCCCGGCGCGCCGAAGCCCAAGTGGTCGATGGAGGTCGCGCACGATCGCTTCATGGCGCCCATCTACGTCGGCGTCGCGATGGGCACCGTCGTCGAGACCACGATCAGCGAGCGACGGGACGCGACCTGGCGGGCCAGGACCAAGATCAAATTCAAGAACTACCCCGAGGTCGTCGTCGAAGATTTCGGCCTGTCGATCGGCGGCACGCCCGGCCCGGGCGAGCTCGTCCGCGGCCGCGCGTCGCGGGCGATCGGGATGGTGCTCAACAACCCCTGGGAGTGGGGCCAGGTCGAGAAGGTCGACATGAAGATCAGCTTCTCCTTCGGCCGCGATCTCTACTCGATGAAGGGCGCCCACGCGCTCGAGGACGCCGTCGATCCCGGCCAGAAGGCCCGCATCGAGGTGCTGTTGACGCAGTTCAACGGCCCCGACGAGCGGCGCACGATCGAGGTGCCGATCCCCACCGAGCTCGCGGGGAGAGACGTCGACATCATGCTCGTGCCCGGCTGGATGGACGCGCCGCCTGCGCCCGTCCCGGACAGCGTGGCGTCGCTCGTCGAGAATCTACCAAAACTCTCCTACGCACCCGACGTCCTCGTCGCGGCGTACCGCCTGCCCGACTCGGGCGCGTCGATGAAGGGCAACCTCGCCGAGCGGCTGCCCGCGTCGCTGCTCGACTCGAGGAAGGCGAGCGGCGGCGACGCGCCCGACACGTTCCCGTCGATCGCGCGGTTCCCGACGCCGGTCGGAAAATTCATCGAGGGGCGCGCCTCCGTGCGCGTGCACGTGCGCCCCGCAGTCAAGTGAGCCGCAGCCCCACCACGACCTACCGGAACCACACCCCGATGCGATCTCTCGTCACCCGCGGCCTCGCTGGCTGCCTCGTCGTCGCCACCCTCGCCGTCGCGCCGACCGCGTCCGCCGTCAGCACGCGCTCCTTCGAGCTCGACTCGCAGGACGACTTCATGACCGGGAGCGATCTTCACGGCGTCGCCGTCGACTCGCAGGGCCGCCTTCGCGCGGGGTGGAACCTCGGCACGGTGAGCCTCCCCAGCATCTCCACGGTGCTGTCCGCGCTCGAGCTCGCCGACGGCTCGGTGCTCATCGGCACGGGCAACAACGGCAAGGTGATGCGCCTCTCCGGCGGCAAGGTCGACGAGTACGCCGACACCAAGGAGATGGGCGTCACGTCGATGGTGACCGACGGCAAGGTGGTCTACGCCGCGACGCTGAAGGGCAAGATCTGGAAGCTCGAGGGCCCCGGCAAGGCGAGCGAGCTCGTGACGATCCCCGACGGCGACCACATCCTCGCGCTCGCGTGGGACGCGAAGAAGCACGGTTTTTATGCCGCGACCGGCCCCAACGGGAAGCTCTTCTTCGTCGCGCCCGGCTCGGCGCCGAGCCTGGTGTTCGACAGCGACGAGACGCAGCTGTCGGCCGTGACCGTGCTCGACGACGGCACGGTGTACGCGGGCTCCACCGGCAAGGGGCTCGTGTTCAAGATCACCGGCCCCGGCCGCGCGACGATCGTCCTCGACCCACCCGGCGACGAGATCAAGGCCCTCGCGAAGGCCAAGGACGGCGGCCTGTACGTGCTCGCCAACGAGGTCGGCGCCTCCTCCGACGCGGGGCGACGCCCGAGCGTGCCAGGCGGCGGACCGGGGATGCCCGCCCCGCCGGTCATCGGGCGTCCGCGCGCGGGCAAGGGCGCGCTGTGGAAGGTCGAGGCCGACGGTCGCGCCGAGGAGCTGTTCGCGCGCAAGGACACGCACTTCATCTCGCTCGCGGTCGACGACGCGGGCGCGCCGTACGTCGGCACGGCGGCCGAAGGGCGGGTGTTCACGGTCGACGACAACCACACGAGCACCCTCGTCGCGGACATCGACTCGCGCCAGGTCGGCGCGCTGCTGCTCAGCGGCAAGACCAAGGTCGTCGTCGGCAGCGATCCCGCGGTCGCGCACGAGATCCGCGGCACCGGCGGCGACGACGCGACGTGGACGAGCCGCGTGCTCGACACCGGGCGGCGCTCGACGTTCGGGCGGCTGTTCTGGCGCGCCGAGGGCGCCGTCGAGCTCGCCGCGCGCACCGGCAACTCACCGACGGCCGACGCGACCTGGAGCGAGTGGTCGCCGATGCTCACCGCCCCCGCCAAGCCCAACGTCCCGCCGGGGCGCTTCATCCAGGTGCGCGCGCGGTTCTCCAAGGGCGCGGGCGCGCTCTTGCGCTCGGTCGAGGTGCCTTACACGTCCGACAACGTCCGCGCCGTCGTCACGTCCATCGACGCCCGCTCGCGGGGCGCGAGCTCGCACTCGAGCAACGCCCCCGCGCCTCCTCCTGGCCCCGGCGGCGTCTCGTCGGGCCCTCCGCCGGCCAAGCCGAGCGGCGCCGACGTCCCGCCGAGGGCGTCGGGGGTGAGGCTCTCGTGGCGCGTGGACAACCCCGACGGCGATCAGCTGCGCTACCGCGTGAGCTTTCGCTTCGACGGACACACCGCTTGGCGCGATCTTACCAAACCTGACGATGTCTTGACCCGCAGCGAGCTCGACTGGGACACGGCCAGCCTGCCCGAGGGCACGTACCGCGTGCGGATCGAGGCCACCGACGAGACGTCGAACCCGCCCGATCGGGTGACGCGTCACGCGCTCGAGTCGGGGCCCGTCCTGGTCGACAACACGCCGCCGGTCTTCCGCGGGCTCTCGGTGGCGGGGCGCCGCGTGAAGGCGGACATCGTCGACGGGCTCGGGCCGATCGTGCGGGTCGATTTCGCGGTCGACGGCCGCACCGACTGGCGCCCGCTGCTGCCGAAGGACGGCGTGTTCGACGAGCCCACCGAGGAGTTCGACGCCGATCTGTCGAGCGCGCTCTCCGCGGGGCCGCACCTCATCGCGGTGCGCGCGTTCGACAAGGCTGGCAACCAGGTCGTGCGCGACGTCGAGATGAAGTGAGAGCGCGCGGCGCGGGGCGTGCGCGTCACGCCCCGCGCGCGGCGTCACTCGGGGGCCATGTCGCAGCCGAAGACGATGTCGACGACGTTGATCTTGCCGGCCTTCAGCGAGTCGCAATACGTGCCGTAGACCGTGACCTGCTGCTTGCTCGCGTCGTAGTCCCAGCCGGTCGCGTGCGCGGCGTCGCGCGGCACCTTCGTCTGCTTGTCGAAGAACACGTAGAGCATGTTCGGGTCGGGCGGCGGCTTCTCGAGCGCGAACACGCAGCCGGTCGCCTTGCCCGCGATCGCCGCCAGCGCCGCGGCGAGCGACGCCTCGTCGGCGGCGTCGTAGAACATCGGCGACGTCGGGTTCGCGGGGACGCCGCCCGCCTTCGCGAACGCGTCGAGCTGCTGGGTGTTGGCCTTGCCGCCGAAGCCGACGACGAACACGGAGATCCCGGCCGCCTTCATGTTGCCGATGATCTTCTCGGCGCCGCTCGCGCCGCCCGCGACCGTGCAGCCGGGGCTCTGCGCGCCGTCGGTGAGCAGCAGCGCGTAGCGAGGGCGCGAGGGATCGAGCAGCGCGGGATCCTTGTTGGACTGGAGGATGCCGGTGTCGATCGACGTCGTGCACGGGCCCGACGGATAATTGACGTCGGTCATCGCGAGCGACTTCTGGAGGAGCGTCGAGATCGGCGCGGCGTTCGCGTCGCCTATCGGCAGCAGGATCGGGGACTCCTGGGTGCACTTGTCGCCCTCCTTGTCGGGGAACAGCGAGAGGCCGAAGCGGATCTTGCCGCCGAACTGCTGGGCCATCGACGAGAGCGCGGCGACGGCAACCTGCCATTTCGTCTTTCCGTCGGGGAGCTTCGCCACCATCGAGCACGAGCGATCGACCACGAGCAGCAGGTTTGACGGCACCTCGGACGCCGCGATCTTCTGCGCGCCGCAGCCGCCGCCCGGCACGCATTTCTGGGTCGCGAGGTCGCAGACCGTGCCCGTGGCGCCGCAGTCGGGATCGGCCTTGCAGGTGCCCTTCGGGATGCAGACGCCGGCGACGCTGCAGAGCTGCTCGGGGGCGCAAGAGGCGCCGCACCCGATCGCGGCGCCGCCGTGGCCCGCGCCGCCCACGCTCGCGCCGCCGCCGCCCGCGGACGCGATGCTGCCCGCGGCGCCGCCGGTCCCGCCGCCGGCGCTGCCCTGCGATGGCGACGGTGACGGTGACGTGTCGATGTCGCTGGCCGAACCGCACGCCGCGACGACCGAGAAGAGCCCGAAGACGAACGTTCCGAGCAGACGCTCACGCATGGCCGACACCTCGCGGGCAGGCTAACACGTCGCGACGGCGCGGCCTGGACGCGAACGCTCGCCCCGCGCTACGCTGAGCGCGTGTCCCCGGCGCCCCGCGCGTCACGGAGCGCCGCGTGAAGGCGCTCATCAAGGTCGGCTACTCGTGCAACGATCACTGCACGTTCTGCCACACGCAGGACGTTCGCCACATCGACGACACCTCCGAGAGCGTCCACGCCAAGATCGAGCGCGCGAAGCAGCTCGGCCACTCGATGGTCGTGTTCTCCGGCGGCGAGGCGACCATCCGCAGAGAGATCGTCGAGTGGGCGACCCACGTGAAGCGCCTGGGGCTCGGGCTCGGGCTGATCACCAACGGGCGGCGCCTCTCCGATCCGGCCTTCGCCCGCGCCATGCTCGAGCGCGGGCTCTCGTATGTCTATCTCTCGCTGCACGGCGCCGACTCGAAGGTCCACAACAGCCTCGTGCGGAGCCAGGCGTTCGACGAGTCGTTCGGCGGGGTGCGCGAGGTTCACGGCAAGGTCCAGACGCTCATCGTCAACTGCGTCGTCACGCGAGCCAACGCGCGGCACCTGGGCAGGCTCGTCGAGCTGCTGCTCCCGTTCCCCGAGCTCACGCTGAAGTTCTCGATGACCGCGCCGAAGGGCGGCGGCGCGAGCGCGTTCGAGCACGTGGTGGAGCGGGTCGACTTCGTCGCCGACGCCGTGACGCAGGCGATCCGTCACGGGCTCGAGCGCCGCGGCGACGCGCCGGGGCCGCGGTTCGCGCACGACGGGCTGCCGCTGTGCCTGCTGCCAGGGCTCGAGGAGCTCTACGACGATCTGCGGACCAGCGCGTTTCGAACGATGAGCGAGGTCGGCGAGCCCGATTTTTTCCCGGTCGACGACGTGATCAAGGTGCAGCCCCCGCCGTGCGAGGGGTGCGCGCTGCGCGGGCCGTGCCCCGGATTGTTTCGCGGCTACCTCGAGTGCTACCCCGAGGACGTGACGCGGTTGTCGCCGCGCGCCGACGTCACGCGCAGCAACTCATGGAACCTCACCCCGACGCGAGACCTCGCGCGCGCGCCCGGCGCGCCCTGCCCGGTGAAGACCGACGGCACGACCAGCTACGATCGCGGCCGCTCGCTCTTCTTGCGGCTGCGCGACCGGATGCGCCTGTACGAGACCGAGACGCGCGATTTCGCAGATGTCGAGCTGCTGCGAGCGAAGGAGGAGCAGGGTCAGCTCTACCTCGACGTCTCGAAGAAGCTCGCGCCGGATGATTTCTCGACCGATCTGAAGAAGCTCGTGCTGCTCGACGAGTGCCGCGCGTGCGAGGCGCGCCCGGTCTGCACCGGGTGCTTCCGCCCCCTGCCGCTCGACGTGTTCACGCGCGACGACGCGGCGGTCCACGCCCTCTTGCGCGGGCTCTCGGGCGACGTGCTCGACGTCGGCGCGGGCGAGGGCCGGTACCTGTCGTCGATCGCGCCCGAGCGCGTGCGCTACACGGCGGTCGATCCCGACCGCGAGCTGGTCGAGCGGCTCGCGCGCGCGCACCCGTGGGCGCGCTTCGTCACGGCCGAGATCGAGGCGCACGAGCTCGCGCCCGCGTCGCTCGATCACGCGCTCGTGCTACGGAGCTACAATCACCTCGTGTCACCGCGCCTCGTGCTCGAGCGGCTCGCGCGGGCGCTGCGCCCCGGGGGCACGCTGACGGTCGTCGACAACGTCGCGTTCGGGTTGTTGCGCGACCGCCGACAGGCCGCGGCGGCCGAGCGGGGGCCGGGGCGCCTCGAGCACCGCCGCAACGACGACGCCGAGCGGGCGCACGCGCACACGAGCGGCCTGCCACTCTCCCTCGTCCGCCGCGACGACGTGGGGCCCACGACGTCGAACCAATGGCTCTTGCACTACGAACGGACCGCACCATGACCCAGGCCGCCACCCCAGCGAAGCGTCACCTCCCGATCGCCCCCGCGCCAGACACCACGCGCGCCGACGAACAGCAGAAGATCTTCGACCACGAGGACGCCGCGCACGAGAAGCGCAACTGGGTCAGGCTCAGCTTCGACTGCAACAACCACTGCACGTTCTGCCTCGACTCGAACGCGCACGACGGCACGATGCGCGACGACCGCGAGGTGCGCGTGCAGATCATCGAGGGCAAGAAGAAGGGCGCGCAGCGGCTGATCCTCTCGGGGGGCGAGCCGACGATGAACCCGCTGTTCCTCGAGTACGTGCGGCTCGGCAAGCGCGCGGGGTACCGCAAGGTGCAGACCGTGACCAACGGGCGGATGTTCGCCTACCCCGACTTTCTCTCGAAGGCGCTCGAGAACGGCCTCGACGAGATCACGTTCTCCCTGCACGGTCACACCGCCAAGCTCCACGACGCGCTGGTCGGCACGCCCGGCGCGTTCGTCGAGGAGGTCGAGGGCCTGAAGGCCGCGCTCGCCACCGGCCGGGTCATCGTCAACGTCGACGTCGTCATCAACAAACAGAACGTGCGCGTCCTGCCAGAGATGCTGGAGACGTTCATGGAGTGGGGGGTGCGCGAGTTCGATCTGCTGCACGTGATCCCGTTTGGCAACGCCTGGACCGACGCGCGCCACCACCTCTTCTACGATCTCGACAACCCCGAGATCGCCGCCGCGATCAGGCGCGCGCTCGATCTGTCCAACCGCCCCGACGTACACGTCTGGCTCAACCGCTTCCCTCCCCAGTACACCGAGGGCTACGAGCACCTGATCCAGGATCCCTATAAACTCAACGACGAGGTGCGTGGGCGCCGCGAGGAGTACGACCGCTACCTGACGCTCGGCAAGAAGCTCGACTGTCGTCAGCCCGAGCGCTGTCCTCAGTGTTACCTGTCCGATCTCTGCGACACGCTCGACGAGGTGATCGACCGGCGCAAGAGCGAGCGGGTCGATGTCCTCTCGGTGCGCGAGCCGGCTCCCCGACCTGGCGTGCTGCCGCGCGCGGGACGGCTCGACGTCGTCGCCGTCGACGTCGCGGGGGCGGCGCGCCTGACCGAGCTCGCCCCGCACGACGGCGTGTCGCTCGAGCTCGACTCGTGGGAGGGCCTCGCCGCGGCGCTCGCCGCGGGGCCGCTCGCGGGCAAGGTGCGGCGGGTCGTCGCCAAGTCCGTCGATGACTTGACGACGCTGTCGGCGCTGCCCGACGAGATCGAGCTCGCCGTCTGGCTCAACGCCGAGACGGCGCCCTGGCTCACGGCGAAGGGCGAGCTCGGGTCGCGCTTCGTGCTCGTCCAGCCGACGTACGGCCGCGTGACCGAGGCCCGCGCCGGAGACGTCGAGCTGCCCGCGCTGTTCGCGCAGCTCCGCGGAGACTTTCGCGTCGAGGGCGTCGCGCCGTGCCTGTCGGGGCGTGAGCCGTCGCCGCGCGGCGAGGTCCTCGACGCGGCGATGCTCGGCGGAGACGGCCGCATCGACATGACCCGCTACGCCGCCCGCTACGCCGAGTCGCGCTTCTTCGCGAAGAGCGTGCGGTGTCGGGGCTGCGTGAAGAATGAGGGCTGCGCAGGGATGCACATCAACTGGATCCGCGCGCACGGCTTCGCGAAGCTCACGCCGATCGAGCGGTGAGCGCTCACGAGCGCTCGAGCGCTGGCCGCGCGGGACCAAGAAGGGATCGAGGTGCGCGCGTCGTGCGGTGGCGCGTGAGAACTCGTGGGTGTTTCGGTACATTCTCGCGCCGTGAAACGCCTCGCTCGCTGCGGCTGCGCGCTCGCGCTCCTCTCCGCTTCGTCGACCGCCCGCGCCGAGGGCCTCGCCATCCCGCTCACGCAGGTCGCGCCGGGCAGCGTGAAGCTCAACGGAGTCCTCTCCGAGTGGCCCACCGCGATGACGCCGCTGCGCACCCGGGTGACGGGCTCGCCGGGAGACAAGGACTTCAGCGCGCGAGTCGCGCTGGCCTACGACTCCGACGCTCTGTACTTCGCCGGTGACGTCGTCGACGACAAGCTCGTGCGCACGTCGGCCTACGGCGCGACGGAGGACCGCTTCACGTTCACGCTCGTCTTCCCCGGCGACGGCGGGGCGGTGTCGGTCGCCGAGATCGAGCTGTTCCCCGGCGATCCGGGCAACGTCGCGGGCGCCGCGCGCGTGAAGGGCGGCGGCGCTGGGCAGCTCGTCGAGGCGCCGAACGCCAGCCGGTCCGGCTACACCTTCGAGGCGAAGCTCCCGTGGTCGGCGCTCCCTCTGTCGTCGCGGACGCGGGTCGGCCTCCGCGGGGTCGTGCGCGGGCAAGACAGCGACGGCGCCGGCGTCGAGTCCGTGCTCGCCACCAGCGGCGAGACCTCGCCCGCGCGGATGCCCCGGGTGCCGATCGACGCCGAAGAGGCGATAGAGACCACGTTCGCGAAGGACAAGGGCCTGACGGGCGCGCCGCAGCACGACGTCATCGCCGACGTGACCGGCGGCGCAGGGCGCGAGCGCGTGATGCTGTGGGATCAGTTCCTGCTGATCGCGGGGCCCGATGTCCGCGGCGGCAAGGAATTCTTCTTCCGCGATCTCGCGGTCGACAAGGCGATGATCCCGCTGTTCGAGGTGCGCGACCTCACCGGGGACGGCAAGGCTGACCTCGTCATTCGCACCAAGAAGTCGAGCGGCGGCGTGTTCAGGGAGGAGCTCTCGGTGCTGTCGATGAGCGGCGAGGAGGTGACGGCCGTGTTCGTGCAAGAGCTGTCGCTCGGCAGCGACGTCGGCAAGGTCGACAACACCGTGTCGTTCGATCCGAAGAGGCGCGAGATCACCGTCGCGCTCGCGGCGTCGTCGGCCAAGCGCGAGGCGTTCAAGGAGACGCCGCAGCCCGGAGACTTCGGGGTGCTGTTGCCGTGGGGGACGGTGAAATCGCGGACCTTTCGCTTCGACGGCGGCAAGTTCTCGAAGACCCGCGAGGAGAGCAAGCCGGCGAGCGAGGCGCCTCCCCCGAGCACCGAGCCCGTCGGCCCCGCGCAGCCGCCTCCCGCGCGCGCGCCGACGGCGGACGAGCTGATGGACAGCGTGCTCGCGCTCTACAAGAAGGATCGAAAGGTGTCGGCGCGCGAGAAGCCGCGCTTCGATCTCGCGGCCAACCTCGCCGACGATCCGCAGAACGAGCGGCTGCTGGTGTTCGGCAAGGACCTCGTCGTCTTCGGCAAGGGCTTCATGGGAGGCCAGGGCTACGTCGCCGTCGGCCTCGGGCTCGCCGCCGCGAAGGACGTCGTCGACGTGGCCACGCGCGATCTCGACGGCGACGGACACGCCGAGGTGCTCGTGCGCGGAGTGCAGCGGATGGCCGCGCCGAAGGAGCTCGGCACCGGGAACGTCGAGCGCGACGTGCTGCTCGTCTACTCGGTCGTCGGCGGCAAGCTGAAGCGGGTGTTCGCGGCCGAGACCGGCCTCGCGGTCGGGGACAAGCGCCTGCTCGGCACCGTGAGGTTCGTGCCCGGGGCGCGCTCGCACGAGCTCGTGCTCGGGCCGGGCGTCGCGGTCGGCTGGGACAAGGGCTCGTGGCCCTACGGGCAGGACACGACGCCGGTCGGCGGCATCGAGCCGCTCGTCTTGCCGTGGGCCGACGCCGAGGCTCGCTACAGATGGAGCGGCTCGGCGTTCGTCAGGTGAGCCCTCACGCGTCGAGCAGACCGCGCGTGACGACGTCGACGACCAGCTGACGTCGCCGCGTGATCGCGGCCTCGTCGTCGGCCCGCTCGCGCGAACCGGGCCACAGCGCGTCGAGCAGCTTCGCCTCCTGGTACGGGAACAGCGTGAGCGCGAGCGTCGCGACGATGATCTCGCGCGCCGCGACGCGCGGTCGCGCCACGCCCGCGGCCTGCCACGCGATGATCTTGGCCTCGACCGCGTCGAGGATGGGCCTCGTGCGCTCGCTCATCACGTCGAGCGCGCCGCCTGCGCCGCTCGACGCCTCCAGCCGCAGGATGGAGAGCAGGTTCGCGTGCGTGGCGGAGAAGCGGACCAGCAGCTCGACGAACGCCTCGATCGTCGATCTCACGTCGCCCTGCTGCTCGAGGATGCGCCACCCGCCCTCGGCCGTCTCGGCGATCGCGCGATCGAGCACGGCGCGATACAGGCCGCTCTTGTCGCCGAAATAGTGGTGGATCAGCGCCTGCTGGACGCCCGCGGTCGCGGCGACGTCGCGCAGGCGCGCCCCCGCGAAGCCCTTCTGCGCGAACTCGAGCTCGGCCGCGTCGAGCAGCCGACGCCGTGTCTCGACGGAGCTGCGCGCTCGCGTGGACGGCGGATCGGAACGGCGCGGAGGAGGCGCCGACGCGCGGCTCAACCGTTGCCCCCTGCCTCGATGACCGCGCGCACGAGCTTGGTCGCGTGCGCGGGATCGCCCTCGTCGAACGCGGCGACGAGGGCGGGAGCAGACAGCAGCTTGAGCTCGAACGCGGACGCCGCGGCCGCGATCCAGGGCGAGGGCGACGGGTCGAGGTGCACGACGACGTGGACCGACGGCAGCGCCAGCCCGAGCAGCGGCCCGAGCGACTCGACGTCCGGGACGGCGAGGACGATCAGCTCACCGTCGCCGATGCGGAGCTTCGCCAGCTCGTGCGGGACCGGCAGCGACGGAGACGGCGGAGCTGCGTCTGGCAGGGACGTGTTCGAGACGCGCAGCAGCGCCTGCCCGAGCAGCGCCAGCCTCGCCGGCGGGCCACAGACTGCCACGCGCGGCGGCCCATCGAAGCCCTCGCGGCGGAGGCGCTCGGACAGCGCTCGCAGCACCGGCACCTGATCGGACGGCGCGATCGACGCGCCGCCAGACAGCGCCGCCGCGCGGCGAACGTGGCCCGCGTCGAGCAGCGATCGCAGCGCCGCCAGCACCTCGAGATCGGGCGCCGGCAGCTCGTCGAGCAGCTCGCCGAGCGTCCGCGGCGCCGCGAGCCTCGCC
>CAUJFL010000266.1 GCA_963169165.1 Myxococcota bacterium
TGCCACACGCCCTCGTACGCCAGCCTGCCGTCGACACGCCCGCCGTCGGCGTCTGAGGACGCGCCGATCGGCTCGAGCCGCACGCCGAACTCGGGCGTGGTGCTCGACAGCTCGACCGCGTCCACGGCGCGGAGCCCGCCGCGAATCGCGAGCCTGGGGAGCTCGGGCGAGCCGAGGCCGCGCGCGCCGGGCGAGACGAACGCCGCGCCGTCTCGCGAGAAGCCGCCCCTGTACGGCATCACCTCGAGCAGCTTGCGCGACGTCACCGACGCGCGGGAGAGCGCGGCGCGTCCGTAGCGCGCGATCTCGGCGTCGGGGCGCGCGGGCCGCGCGCTCGAGGGCGCGGCGTCGTGCGTCGCGAGGTCGGCGTCCACGCGGAAGACGGCCTCGCCAGGCGAGGTCGCCGGGCGCGCGGGGCCGGGCGCGCCGGGCTCAGGGTCGGAGCTGCAGTGCGCGAGCGACAGCACCCCCACACCAGCCAGCAGCGCGAGGAGAGAGGTAGAGCGAAAGTTGGGCAACATGACGGCACTCTCAAGCTACTCCAGGCGTCGCCGCCCCGTCCCGAATTCTGGCGGGGTCGCGCGGTCGGCTGCGGGCGCCACGTGCCCTCTCGAAGACATTTGGGGCTTCCCACCCCGGCGCGAGCGAGTAGGGTCCGCCGGCTTCGCTCGTGGTTTCGATGGCTTCCCGGCATCTCGCGCTCGCTCTGTTGGCGCTCCCCGCGCTCGCGGCGGGGTGTTTCCCGACCGATCAGGGACCGCCCCCGCCCGACCACCAGCTGTATTTTCCGACCGGGCTGGCGGTGTCCAAGGGCGGCACGATGCTGTACGTCGCCAACAGCGATTTCGACCTGCAATACAAGGCCGGCACGGTGCAGGTGCTCGACCTCGAGCGCGTGCGCGCCGCCGTGCCGAAGCTCTGGGACTCGACCGACGCGGCGTCCGCCGCCGACGCGTGCCGACAGGCGGGGCTGTCGCCGAGCGACCGCGCCAACGCGCTGCTGTTCCCTGGCGCGTGCACGCCGATCGATCTCGTGTCGCCCCCCGACGGCCAGGGCCCCATCCTGAAGAACACCGTCCGCACCGGCGCGTTCGCCTCCGACGCGATGCTCGTGTACGCGCCGCGCGATCCCGCGTGCGACGAGGCGTCGTCGGCGCTGCCGTGCCCCGAGCTGGGCGCGCGTCTGCTGGTGCCGGTTCGCGGCGACCCTTCGCTCACCTACATCGACGTCGACGACGATCGCCCGGTGCACGGCGCCCCGCGCGCGCCGAAGTTCACGCTCGAGTGCGGGCAGGCCTCGACCGAGGAGGGCCGCTGCGCGCTGCGCCACGAGGCCGGGATCGATCCGAGCGACAACACGCGCGGGTCCGTGATGCCGAGCGAGCCCTTCGGGATCGCCGCCAACGAGGCGGGCACGGCGATCGTGGTCACGCACCAGACGTCGGGCGCGGCGAGCTTGTTCCTGAACGTGTGGCCCGGCACCGACGCCTGCACCTCCGGGCCCGATCGACCGACGCTCACGTTCGTGCTGGGCGGGCTCGCGCTCGGCGCCGCCGGCGTCACGTCGGTGCCGAGGCCCCTCGCCGCTGACCGCTTCGGCTACCCGTATCAGCCGGCGTACCTCGTCTCGTACCGCAACTTCGCGGCGGTCGACGTGCTGCGCTACGCGGACGACTGCACCGCGTCGCCGGCCCGACCCTACCTCGCGCTGACCGCGCGCGCGGGCATCAACACCAACTCGGGCGGCTACGACTCGCGCGGCATCGCGCTCGACACCCGCGGACGCCGCGAGGCCGAGGCCGCGTGCGCGGTGGGCGCGCCGACGTGCGCGACGTGCGACGTGGGCGCCGCCGGGTGCGCGCCGTGCGAGAAGGAACGCGGCGCGTACGACCAGTGCCTGCTCACGGCCGCCAGCCGCCCGATCGGCGTCTACGTCGCGAACCGCGCGCCCGCGTCGCTCATCATCGGCGAGTCGCGGTCGTCGGTCTCGGCGTACGGCACCGACGACAGCGTCTACATGTACGATCAGCTCCCCCTCTCCGAGGGGCCGTCGCGGCTCTACGTCGCGCGCGTGATCGGGCACGACGGGCTGCCGCACGCGCGCGTGTTCGTCGTCTGCTTCGACTCTCGGCTCATCTATGTCTACGATCCCGAGGCCCACGCGATGGAGGGCATCATCCGCGTCGGTCGCGGCCCCTCGGCGATCGCGTTCGATCCGCACGCGGGCCCCGACGCCGTCTCCGGGCACGGCGCGATCGTGACCCCCCGCGACGTCGCCCAGCCGACGTTCGCCTACGTCGCGCACTTCACCGACTCGTACCTCGGGGTGGTCGACCTCGACATGCGACACCCGTCCACCTACCTCACCGTCGTCGCCAGCGTCGCGGTGCCGGTCGCGCCGCGGGAGGCTCGGTGACCCGCCTGCGCGCGTCGCTCGCGTCGCTGACGCTGCTGACGGCCGCCGCGTGCGCGCAGAAGCCCGTCACCGTCCCGGTGCGCTCGCTCGAGCGCTCGGGCGCCCTCGCGCTCCTCTGCCTCGATCCCGGCTCGAACGATCAGCCCGGCTACCCGCTCGACACGTGCGGGCAGATCACCGCGAAGAGCGGCTACGCGACCGAGCTGTTCGCGCTCGTCAACCAGACGACGCGCGGCGAGGTCGCGGTCATCTCCCTCAGCTCGGGCTCGGTCGTCGACGTCGATCCGGCGACGCCCGGCTATGGCTTCCTGCCGGTCGGCGCGCAGCCCGTCGACATCGTCTCGTCGCCCGACGGCGCGGCGTCGTTCGTCGCGACCGCCGAGCCGAGCCGCGCGGCGATCTACGCGCTGCCGTCGACCAAGGTGCGCGGCGGCTCCCCGACCATCCTCGACTGGCCCGCGTGCACGCTGCCGTCGCGCCCCGGCAAGATGCTGATCACCTCGGCCAAGAGCGTCGACGCAGCGTGCCCTGCGCCGAGCTTTCGCCTCGACCGCGACGCCGCGAACCCGCCGCCGCCCACGGGCCAGAACGGCGTACTGCACGATCAGACCGGGCAGATCCCAGACGGCCGCCGCAAGCTCGTCGTGACGCTGCCGACCGAGGGCGATCTGCTGGTGATCGACGCGCAGGCGGTGCTCGATCGCGCGCCCGGCTCGTTCGACGCGTGCCCGATCGAGCGCCGCATCAAGCTGAAGGTCGAGCTGCCCGCGAGCGAGCCGTTCGTGGAGAGCGGCCCCGCGTGCCCTCCCGCGCCCGTCGGCGTCGCGTCGCCGCTCTGTCCGAAGCCGACCGCGCCGAAGGTGTCGTGGGCGCCGCCCGACGGGCCAATGCCGTCGGCGATGACGCTCGACGGCTCGCGCCTCTACATCGCCGACGAGGGCGCGCCGGTGATCCACCGCGTCGATCTCTCCGATCCCTGCGCGCCGACCGAGCTCGCGCCGCTCTTGCCCGCGTCGGTCGACGATCCGTCGCGACCGGTGACGACCAGCGCGATCGCCGTGTCCCCGCTCACCAGCGACGGCAAGAAATTCGCCTACGCGGTCGACTACAAGACCGGCGGCGTGATGGTGTTCGACGTGA
Source organism: Myxococcota bacterium (assembly GCA_963169165.1). GTDB lineage: Bacteria > Myxococcota_A > Polyangia > Polyangiales > Polyangiaceae > JADLFU01. Next base: position 3,557 of record CAUJFL010000266.1, read on the forward strand.
GCGACGGCGTCACGAGCCGCGCGCCGCTCCTGCGCCCACGCCCCGATCTGTTCCCCTACACGCCGGCCGATCGCCTGCAGCTGTCGAGCCCTGTGCGCGACGTCACGTTCATGACGATCGAGCTGCCGACCGACACCGCCGGCAACCTCTCGCCCGGCGTGCTCTGCGACCCGAAGGACGGCGCCTCCGACGAGGCGGCCTCTTACAGGACCGCGGCCGACTACACTTCGGGCGCGGCGCCGCGCAAGCTGCGGGGCACGTTCGCCATCGCCGCCGAGACCAACGGTCAGGTCACGGTCATCGATCTCGACGACTACGACGCCCCGTGCCGCGGTCCGGGCCGCAGCGGCCAGGCGTCGCCCGACGCGACGCCGTCGTGGGTCACCGGCTGCGCGTCCGCCCCCATGTGCAGCTACGCGAGCGGCTCCGGCGAGACGACCTGTCGCGCGGTCGTGCGGCACGAGGTCCGCGGGGTGCGCTTCTTCCAGAGCGGCGAGAACACGGGCCCCGGCCGCCCGTTCCCCGTCTCCGATCCGCAGCTCTCGCTCAAGGGGGCGACGCTGACCTACGAGCCGGGGGCCGCGATGCAGAAGATCCCCGTGCTGCTGCCCCCCTCCGACGGCGCCGACGTCGTGCCCACCGGCAAGATCGTCGACGTCTCCCCCGCGAAGGCCACGCGCAGCTACGTCACACCCGACTGGACCGAGCCGCGCACCAACTTCAGCCAGGCCTACGCGCTCACGTTCGAGGGCGCGCTGCCGGGCTTCGACGGCAAGGTGGCGCGCGGCCTGCTCACCGGCGCGAAGGGCGACGCCGACCGCGGCTTCTACGATCCCAACGCGTACTTCTGCTCCAACGGCGTCCACGACGAGAAGGCCGCGACGCTCGAGGGCGCCCGCGTGCTCGGCAAACCGCGGAAGGATCCCGAGGTCGAGCTGTTCGGGCGCGCGCACGCCGACGTCCTCGAGGTCGCGAGCGATCTGCTCGACGAGGACGATCCATACTGGCAAGCCCAGGGCGACCGCTGCGACTTCTTCAGATGCCGCGCGGTCTACGGCACGACCGACAGCCCGACGCTGTTTCGCAGCTACCGCGTCCGCGAGGCCTATCAGGACCGCTTGATCGTCGACGCCGAGATCCTCGGCTCGGATCCGGCCCAGCCCGAGCGCAGGGCAGACGGCGCCGCGCGCGATCCATCGGTCGACGGCGCCTACATCGAGCCCGAGTGCTGCTTCCCGACGCAGGTATCCTACCGCGTGCGCGCCGGCAACACCTGGGCGCTCCTCGGGTCGTCGAGCGGCTTTCTGCACCACGTGACGACCGAGCCGTCGACCGGGCGCTGCATCGACGCCGGCGTGCTGCAGGACAGCGGCGAGGTCTGCGATCCGCTGCAGGTCGCGCGGACCTCGCGCGCCTACGAGGTCCCGTACACCGATCGGACGGGCGACACGTGCGCGCTGCGCCCCTCGTTCGCGCCGGCGCCGCACGACGATCCGCGCACGTTCCACAACCCCGCGATGTACTTCGTCGTGTACGGCGGGTGCGAGCCGAGCAAGCGCGACATGCGCTTCGCCTGGGACTGGGGTCCGGGCTTCTCTCCGATGTCGATCCAGCTCGGCCAGGGCTCGGTCGCGGTCGCGCCGCAGTCGCTCGTGAAGCACCCGGTGCTCGGCGAGTCGGTGCTGGTCACCGACGGCGCGCTGCAGGGCGTCTTGCTGCTCGACCTGCGGCGGCTGTCGGTCACCGGTCAGTTTCTCTGAGCGCTGGGCGGCGATGAGCGCGAAGTCGCAGCCGGTGATGCAGCAGTTTCTCGCGGCGAAGGCCGCGTACCCGGACGCCGTCGTGTTCTTTCGGCTCGGCGATTTCTACGAGATGTTCTTCGACGACGCGGTCGAGATGGCCCCCGTGCTCGACCTGACGCTGACGAGCCGCAACAAGAACGCGCCCGACTCGGTGCCGATGGTGGGCTTCCCGGTCGCGGCGCTGCCCGCGTACACCGCGAAGCTGCTGGCCCTCGGGCGCAAGGTGGCGCTGTGCGAGCAGATGGCCGATCCGTCGAAGACCCGCGGCATCGTCCCGCGCGAGGTGGTGCGCGTCTTGACGCCCGGCCTCGTCACCAGCGAGGCGCAGCTCGACGCGCGCGAGCCGTCGTACGTCGCGGCGCTCGACCGAGGCGACGGCGGCGCGCTCGGCCTCGCCTTCTTCGACCTGTCGACCGGCGAGCTGCGCGCGGCCGAGGTCGCGGGCCTGCGCGAGGCGGTCGCCGAGCTCGCGCGCTCCGCCCCGCGTGAGGTGCTCCTGCCCGACGGCGTCGATCGAGGCCCGCTCGCGCACGTCGGCGCGGCGCTTCGCGACGACCCGCCGCTCGACGATCCAGGCCCGCCGCTGACGACCGCGCTCGGCGCCGACGAGGCCGCGCGCGCCCGCGCCTCCATGCCCATCACGGCCGTGCGGGCCGCCGCGCGCGCGCTCCGGTTCGCCGCCGCGTGCAACCCGCGCCAGGCGCTGCCGACGCGAGCGATGACGACCTGGGACGCGACCGCGACGCTCGCGCTCGACGAGACGGCCCAGCGCCACCTCGAGCTGCTCGTGTCGGTCGACGGGACGCGCAAGCACACGCTGCTCGAGCTGCTCGATCGCACGAAGACCCCGCTCGGCGCGCGCACGCTGCGCCGCAGGCTCGTCGCGCCGTTCGCGTCGGTCGCCGAGATCCGGCGCCGGCACGACGAGGTAGATTTGTTCGTCACGCACGCCACCGCGCGCGACGAGGTGCGCGCCGCGCTCGACGGCGTGGGCGATCTCGAGCGGTTGACCGTGCGCGCCGCGCTCGGCGAGGCCACCCCGCGCGACCTCGGGCACTTGCGCGACGCCCTCGCGGCCGCGCCCGCGGCGGCGGCGGCGTTGACCGAGATCCCGGGCGCGCAAGGCGAGGCGGTGTTCGGCCTCGACGCCGAGCCGTTCGATCCCGTGGCGCACCTCGCCGAGCACCTCGCCGCGGCGCTCGTCGACCGCCCGCCCCCGACGCCGCGCGACGGCCCGGTGCTGCGAGAGGGCTACGATCCGACGCTCGACGAGGCGAGGGCGCTGTCGACCGACGGCGCGCGCGCGGTCGCGGCGCTCGAGGCGCGGCTCCGCGAGGAGACCGGCATCGGCAACCTGAAGGTCGCGTTCACGCGCGTCTTCGGCTGGTACATCGAGCTCACCGGCAAACACGCCTCGAAGGCCCCGCGCGAGTGGCGGCGCAAGCAGACGGTCGCCAACGCCGAGCGCTTCACGACCGACGAGCTCGACGATCTCTCCGATCGTATCCTGCACGCCGACGAGACAGCCACCCAGCGTGAACAGGAGCTGCTGCGCGCGCTCGTCGCCGACGTCGCCGCCGACGCACCGAGGCTCTCGAGGCTCGCGGCGCGGCTCGCCTCGTGGGACGTCGCCGCGGCGCTCGCCGACGTCGCGCACCGCCGCGGCTACACGCGCCCGCTCGTCGACGACTCTCGCGTCATCGAGCTCGAGGGCTCGCGGCACCCGGTCGTCGAGTCGCTGATGCCCGAGGGCTCGTTCGTCCCCAACGACGTCACGCTCGACGGCGACGGCGCGCGCCTGCTGCTCATCACCGGGCCCAACAGGGCCGGAAAATCGACCGTGATGCGCCAGGTCGCGCTCGCCGTGATCATGGCGCAGGCGGGCGGCTTCGTCGCCGCGCGGCGCGCCCGCATCGGCGTCGTCGACCGGGTGCTGTCGCGGGTCGGCGCGAGCGATGATCTCGCGCGCGGCGAGAGCACGTTCATGGTCGAGATGCGCGAGACGGCCAACATCCTCCGCCACGCGACCCCGAAGAGCCTGGTGGTCCTCGACGAGATCGGCCGCGGGACGAGCACGTACGACGGGCTGTCGATCGCGTGGGCCGTCACCGAGCACCTCCACGACGTCTCCCGGTGCCGCGCGCTGTTCGCGACGCACTACCACGAGCTGACCACGCTGCCGGACGCGCTCTCGCACGCCGCCAACGCGAGCGTCTCGGCGCGCGAGCTCGACGGCGACGTGGTGTTCTTGCACCAGCTCGTGCGGGGCGCCGCGTCGCGCAGCTATGGGCTCGCCGTCGCCAAGCTCGCGGGGCTGCCCGAGTCGCTGCTGTCGCGCGCCGCGTGCCTGCTGGCCGAGCTCGAGGGCGACGGGGCGAAGAGCGCGACGTCCGTCGGCCCGAAGCCGAAGCGCCGCGCGGACACGCCGCAGCTCGGCCTCTTCGCCCCGGCACAACCGACGGAGGCCGCGAGCCCGCACCCAGCGGTCGAGGCGCTGCGCAAGATCGATCCGCTGCGCCTCACCCCGATGGACGCCCTGGTGCTGGTCGCGCGCCTGCGCGAGCTCGTCTGACGCCGCGCGCTCACCGCGGGCGCGGCGCGCTCGCGCTCTTGCCCTCGGGTCCGCCCGACAAGGCGACGTAGCCGAGCGGCAACGCGACGCCGAGCAGCACGAGGACCGCGCCCCGCCCGACGAGCCCCTTCCTTCCGGGGATCATGAACAGCCCCGAGATCGCGAGCAGCAACAGCCCCGCGGCGTACGCGTCGGCGAAGTAGGTCCACGCCCTCTTGCCGCGGTTGAGGTGCAGCCAGTTGGCGACCCGCAAGAGCGGGCGCGCGGTCTGTCCCTCTTCGTGCACCGCGCCGGTCGTCGGATCGACGTGGACCGTGCGCTTGTCGAACGACACCTCGACCCGATCGTCTGCCACGCGATCGACCGAGCGCGGCGCCTCGGTGATGCCGAGCTTCGCGAGCGCGACCTTGGCGATCTGCTCGTCGTCGCCCTGGATGGGACCGCCTGTCTGCACGGTGCGCTCGTAGCTCTTGAAGCTCGGATCCCAGTCGGAGATGTGGTTCACCGCGAGCCCCGACAGCGCGTAGACGAACGTCAGCCCGACCGCGAGGTAGCCGAGATCCCGGTGCACCGCGCGCACCCACGGCCGCAGCGCGCGCTTCACGAGTAGCGCTCTTCCGTCCAGGGATCGGCGTGGTTGTGGTAGCCGCGTGTCTCCCAGTAACCGGGCTCGTCCTTCGAGGCGAAGCGCACGCCGGTGAGCCACTTCGCGCTCTTCCAGAAATAGAGATCAGGGACGATCCCGCGCACCGGCGCGCCGTGCGTGCGCGCGATCGCGCGGTTGTGGAGCTTGTGCGCGACGAGCACGTTGGGGCGCGTGGCCTCTGCGAGCCGCACGTTCGCCGTGTAGCCGTGCGCGGCCTCGAAGATCACGTGGCGCGCCGAGGCCTTGACGCCCGCGCGCTTCGCCAGCTCGCGCACCAGCACGCCCGTCGCCGGCACGTCGAAGCACGACCACCCGGTCACGCAGTGGACGTCGACCGGCACCTCGACCTGGGGCATCGCGAGCAGCCCCTGAAAATCGAGCTCGAAGGGGCGCTCGACCTCGCCGTGGACCTTCAGCCGAAACGCGGCCGCGCTCGGCTCGCCCGGCTCTCCGCCCATCGGCTTCAGCGACGACAGCAGCCGTTGACCTGGTGGCAGCCGCGGCTTGCCGTCGGCGCGCTTCTCTCTCGTGCGGGGATCGTCGCCCGCGAGCACCGCCGTGCCCCCGAGCGCCGTGACGATCGAGCCGGCGGCGGCGGCGAGCAGGAGACGGCGACGTTGCTGGGAGTCTGTCGGGTGCATGGGTGTGTGGTGAACCTACGCTCGAGGCCCCTCCTAGGTTGCCCCAAAAGTTGGGGGGATGCAGGCGGGCTCGGTGACAGCGGCGCCGACCTCCTGTAAGCGACGCGCACCCGCATGGCCCTCCAGGACCTCGTCCGCTGGCTCCTCCCCAAGGAGGAGGGCTTCTTCGAGGTGATCCACCAGCAGGCCGAGACGCTGGTCAAGACCGCCGCCGCGCTC
>CAUJFL010000267.1 GCA_963169165.1 Myxococcota bacterium
GTCGCGCGCGTCGGCCTGCAGCGAGACCTCGGGCGCGCTCTGCGCCAGCGCCGCGGACGACGCTGTCAGCACCACCGCCGCCGCGGACGACCAGCGCAGGCGCGACCAGCTCATTTGTCCTGGGAACCCCTGAGCTTGCGCCCGGTGTTGCGGCTCTTCGACTCCTCGCGCTGGAAGGTCGGGGCCTGTTCGAACAAATCCAACATGCGCTCGTCCTGCCCCGGCGACGACGTGGGCTCTGGCTTCGCGCCCGCGTCGCGCCCGGCGTCGCCCTGCCCTGCGTCGGGGCGATCGTCGCCGCCGCCGCCGTCCTTGCCGCCGTCATCCTCGGGCTTCGGCGCGCCGTCGTCGCCCGCGTCGCTGGGCGCGTCGGCGTCTCGATCCTGCGGGGCGTCGGTCGGCGCGTCGGCGTCGGCGTCGGTGGCGCTGTCGGGGGCGTCGCTGTCCGCGTCCGCGTCGGCGTCGGAGCCGTCTGGCCCCGCGTCGCGCTTGCGGTCCTCGTCGCGGTACCGAAGCGCGAGCGCGCGGTTGTGCGCGGCGTCGCGGCCGATGCCGTCGCCGGCGTCGGGGGGCAGCCCGGGGATCGCGACGAGCGCCTTGTCGTAGTCGTCGATCGCCGCCAGCCAGCTGCGATCGAGGAACGCGACGTTGCCGCGAAGGTAGCGAGCCCGCGCCTCGAGCTCGACGGGCAGCTCGCGCGCGAGGATCGCGTCGAGCGCCGCCTTGGCGCAGTCGAGCTGATCGCCGCGCGCGAGCTCGAGCTGCTTGTCGCCCTCGGCCGGGCCGCCGTCTGGAAAGACCACCTCGTCGTCGAGCTTGCGCCCGTACTGCTCGGCCAGCTTGAACAGCGCGAGGCCGAGATCGAACGACGCGTTCGAGGCGTCGGCCGCGCCGAGCACCGCCATCGCGCCGCCGTCGCACGCGGCCGCCGAGACATACGCGCCGAGCCGATCGCGCGCCTCGCGCGCCTTGCCCGCGTCGAGCTCGGCAGCCGCCTTGTCGACCTCGGGGCTGAACCGCTCGAACGGCCTCTTCGGATCCCAGCCGCACGCGACGACGAGCGCCGCCGTCGCGAGCCCGAGCGCCGCCGCCCTCGCGCGGTCACGCGTCACCGCGGGCCTCCTCTCGGCGCCGCCTCGGCGCGTCGCCGAGCAGCGTGTCGGCGATGAGCAGCAAGAGGACGAGCGCGAGCGGCACGCGGAACTCGTCTTCGTACACCGTCTCGACCCGCTCGGAGAGCTCCTCGGTCATCATCGCGCGCAGGTGACGGGTCATCTCCTCGAGGCCGGTCTTGCCGCGCTCGCTGCGCACGATCCTCCCGCCCCCGACCTCGGCGACGCGGGACAGCTGCGCCTCGCCCTCGGCGGTGAGCTGCGTCGTCAGCGGCCGACCCTGCTCGTCGAGCCGGTAGCCGGTGACCTGCCCGTCGAGGCCGACCTCGGGGATGCGCTCGGGCGTCTTGCCGCCGATCTGCACGACGTGGACCGTCGTGCCGTCCTTCGCGATGCTGTCGGCGACCGCGACGGGATCGCCCTCGAGATCCTCGCCGTCGGTGACGAGCACGATCACGCGGCGGTGATCCTTGGAGCGCGGATCGCGCGCGAGGATCTCGCGGCCGCGCTCGAGCGCGCGGGCGATCGCGGTGCCGCCGACGGGCATCTCGTTGGGCTCCATCTGCCTCAAGAACTGCGCGATCGCGGCGCCGTCCGACGTGAGCGGGAAGCCGATCGGCTCGCCAGCGAACGCGACCGCGCCGAACCTCGCGCCCGACAGATCCTTCACGAGGCGCGACACCTCGGCCTTGGCGCGGGCGATGCGCGACGGCGCGATGTCGCGGGCGTACATGCTCTTGGAGAAATCGACCACCAGCACGACGTCGAGGTTGGTCGCCGGGATGAGCCGCTGGCCCCGCTGCACCTGCGGGCGCGCGAGCGCGACGAACGCGAGCGCGACCGCCGCGACCAGGAGCACGCCCTTGACCGCTCGCCGCGACGACGGGTCGAACGTGCGCAGGCGCGACACGAGCGGCAGCTCGCCGAACCTCGCGAGCGCGCGGCCGTGACCCACCGCGCCCGCGACGAGCAGCGCCGCGACGACGAGCGCGAACAGCGCGCCGAACAGCCAGGGAGACGCGGCGAACCTCACGGGAACCTCCGCAGGATCCACGAGCGCAACAGCGCGTCGAGCGCGACGAGCAGCACGCCGGGCAGGAGCAGGAACGGGTAGAGGTCCTCGTAGGTCGCGCGCTGCGCCTCGAACTTGGTCTTCTGCAGGCGATCGAGCACGTCGTGCATGCTCTGACGGAACGCCTCCGCGTCGCTCGCGACGTAGGCCGCGCCGCCCGTCTCCTCGGCGATTCGACGCAGCAGCGCGGGGTTCACCGGGAAGTGCGCGCGCGAGTACCTCGGGTTGCCGAACAGATCGGTGCCGTCCTGCACGTCGACGTCGTCGCCCGCGCCGATCTGGATCGTGTAGACGCGGCACGACTGCGCCTTCGCGAGCTTGGCGCCGTACTCGGGCGCGATGCTGCCCGCGTTGTTGTCGCCGTCGGTGAGCAGCACGATCGCCTTCGAGCGCGCGGTCGAGCGCCGCAGCCGCGCCACGCCCACGCCGAGCGCGTCGCCTATCGCCGTGCCCGAGCCGTCGATCATGTCGAGCTCGATGCGCGAGAACAGCGTGTCGAGCAGCTGGTAGTCGAGCGTCGGCGGCGCGAGCACGTAGGCGCTGCGCCCGAACACGACCGCGCCGATGCGATCGGTCTTTCGACGCGACACGAAGTCGCGGATGACGTCCTTCGCGACGTCGAGGCGCGTCGGTCGGAGGCGCTTGCTCGGGGCCTTCTGCGGGCCGTCCATCACCGCCTTCATCGAGCCCGACAGATCGAGCACGAGCACGATGTCGATGCCGGACTCGAACGTCTCGTCGGGGCGCACGAGCGACACCGGGCGCGCGAGCGAGAGCGTCAAGAGCGCGAGCGCCACCACCCGGACGACGCCGGGCAGATCGCGGAGCCGCGCGCGCCAGCCCCTCGGCGCCGTCGTGAGCGGCCGCGTCGAGCCGAGCAGCAGCCGCGGCAGCCGCGCGTCGGCGCCGAGGGTCGCCCGGTGCGCGAGGTAAGGCAGCGGCAGCAGCAACAGCAGCCAGCCCTTGGCCTCCCAGCGCGCGGACAAGAAGTCGTCGAGGCGCGCGGTCGCCGCCCACGTGAGCGCGAGCGCGCCGACGAGCGTGAACAGCCCGACGATGGCCGCGAGCCTGCGCTTCATCGTCGCACCCCGCCGATGCCCGCCTCGCCCGGCGCGAGGCTCGCGGGGATCGTCGCGCGCACGATCGCCTCTGCCAGCGACAGCAGCTGCGAGCACCCCTCGGCGTCCGGCGGCATCTTCGCGAATTTCACGAGATCCGCGTCCGAGAGCACGCGCTCTATCTCGGCCATCACCGGCAGCGGCGGCACCACCGCGCGCAGCGCGCGCTGGATCTCGCGCGTCGTCGCCTCGAGGCCGTCGAAGCCGTAGCGCTCGCCGAGGTAGCGGCGCACGATCTCGCTCACCGCGTCGACGTGCGAGCTGAGCTCGCCGCGCTCGACCCGCTGCTCGGCGCGGAGCTTCGTGAGCGCCTCGAGCGCGACCTCCCACGCGGGGCGCGGCGGCGGCGGCGGCGGCACCCGGCGAGGGCGGCGTCGCCACGCGCGGAAGAGCGCCCACCCGAGCAGGGCTCCCACGAGCGTCACGCCGCCCGCGATGAGGCCGTCACGGAGCGCGACCCAGTCTTCGAGCTGGCGGCGCGGCGGCGGGTTCACGCGGGCGCGAGCGTCGGGGATACTCGCCGTCGGATCGACCACCTTCACCCGCAGCGGCGCGGTGCACACGGTCATCACCTCGCCGCTCGCCCGCGCGACCGACAGGGGCAGGGGAGGGAGCTCGAGCTCGACCGTGCCGGGCTCCTTCGGCAGCGGCACGACGTGCAAGACGACGACGCTGCGCCCCGGTCCCCTGGAGGTGACCTCGACGCCGGCGCCGCCGTCGGGGTTCGGCAAGCGAAACCCCGCCTTCGTCAGCTCGAGCTCTTCGGTGCCGCGCTGCGACGAGAGCCCCGGGTGAAGCACCGTCTCGCCCGCGCCGTGGGTGACGTCGAGCTGCACGCGCAGCGCCCACCCCGCCGTCGCGACCGCGGGGACCGAGACCGTCCAGCTCGGCCGCGTCGCGCCGTCGGGGACGTGCTCGACGCAGGTCGAGTACACGCGACCCCCCGCGGACGCCGAGGCGGACGGCGCGGCAGACGGGGACGGCGCGGGCGACGCGGAAGGGACGGCGGAGGGAGGCTCCGGCGCGGAGGCGGACGGCGACGTCGGCGCGGCGCGGGCGACGAGCGCGGCGAGGCCCACGACCGACAGCGCGGCGACGCGCGCGCGCCTCGCCCTCATCGCCGCGCCCTCCGCGCGCGACGCGCGAACAGATCGCGGATGGGCGTGACGAAGCTGCCGCCGGTGTCGATCGTCACGACGTCGAGCCCGAGCTTGCGGAACAGCGTGACCTTCTCGGCGCGCGCCGCGCGGA
>CAUJFL010000268.1 GCA_963169165.1 Myxococcota bacterium
CCGCGCAGGCCGTGGCGGCGCCCGCGCCGAAGGCCGACAAGGCCGCGCCGCCCCCCATGTCGCCGCCGCTCGAGCCGCGCGATGGTTTTCGCCGTCGCCCGCCTCCCAACGTGCCGCCGCGCCGGATGGTCCCGATGAAGAAGGTGTGGGATCGCAAGGGCCAGATCTCGCTCGACGCGTCGGCCGCGCGAGACCGAGAGGCGTCCAAGCTCGTCGCCGCCGAGGGCGCGCTGTCGGCGCGCCCGGACAGCAAGACGGTGACGCGCGACCTGTTCGGCCTCTACGCGCAGCATGGACGGCTCGACCGCGCGGCCGAGGTGGCCGAGCGCTGGGCGTCTCGCGACGCGCTCGATCCCGAGGCGTTGATCGCTCGGGCAGACGTCGCGCTGCGCCGCGGCGATCGCGACGTGGGGCTGAGGATCCTCGGCGGCGTCGTCGACGTGCGGCCCGACGACGCGGCCGCGCAGGGGCGCCTCGCGAAGCTCTACGAAGACTCGGGGCAGCGCGCCAAGGGCTGCGCGCACCGCGTCGCGCTCGCCGAGCAGCTCCCGTCGGACCTGAACGCGCAGGCCGCGGCGATCCGCTGCGCGCGCGTCGAGGGGATGAGCGAGCTGGCGGCGCGGCTGCAGGCCGACGTCGCGGCGGACAAGCGCGCCGCGCTGGACGCCGCGCTCACCAAAGCGCCACCTTCGCAGGACGCGCTGCTCGGCGATGTGCGCCTGGAGGCGACGTGGGACGCGGACGTCGATCTCGACGTCGGGCTCGTCGACAAGCTGGGGCAGCGACTCTCGTGGCTCGGCGGTGGCAAGGCGCGCGTGACCGCGCAGGGGCCGACGCGCGCGCGCAGCGAGTCGATCGCGTTCGCGAACCTCGGCTCCGGCAGCTATGTGATCGAGGTCGTGCGAGCGACGCCGGGGAGCGAGCCGGTGCGTGGACAGCTGACCGTTCGCGCGGTCGGCGAGACGCGCGTCATCCCGTTCACGCTGACCGAGGGCAGGGTAGAGCTCGGCCGGGTCCAGGTGTTCTACACCTCGCGCCTCGTGCCGGTCGATCGTTGACCGGCCGTCAGCTGCGCTGCAGCGGGAGCTGGATCGTGAACACGGTGAACGTGGCGCCGTCGCTGTCGGCCGTGACGGTCCCGCCGTGCTGCTCGACCACCTCGGTGACGATCGCCAGGCCGAGGCCAGACCCCTCGCCCTCGGGCTTCGTCGAGAAGAACGGCTCGAACACCCGCGTGAGCAGCGCGTGGGGGATGCCGTGACCGTTGTCCCGGACGACGAGCTCGATCGACTCGCCGCGGGACTCGACCGCGATCGACACCCTGCCGCCGTCGGCCGGCAGCGCGTGGGCCGCGTTCGACAGGAGGTTGACCAGCGCCTGGGTCAGCTCGGACGACGAAGCATAGAGCGTCGGGAGGTCGCGCCCATAGCTGCGCTCGACCTCGACGTCGGCGCCGAGCGCGTGCGCGCTGAAGGCGACCGCGCGCTCGACGACGTCGATGATGGACACGCCCGCCTCGAGCCCGCGCGGAGGCCGCGCGAACGCCACGAGATCGCGCGCGATCGTGCGAGAGCGCTCGGCGGCCTCGACGATCCGCGCGACGAGCGCCGCCTCGGCCCCGTCGCCGCGCTGGTCGGCGCGCCGTCGGAGCTCGCCTCCATACGCGACGACGGCAGAGAGAGGATTGTTTAGTTCATGCGCGGCCTGCGCGGCGATCTGGCCCACCGAGGCGAGCCGTTCGGTCCGCGTGAGCTGGGCGCGGAGCGCCTGCACGCGCGACTCGAGCGCGCGCTCTCGCCTGGTCGCGTCGCTCGTTCGAAAGATCATCCGCACGACGTCCGCGACGCGGAGCGCGAAGCCGAGCTCGAGCTCTCCGAGCGCGTCGGCCGCCACGTGCAGCGTCGCGCCTTGCGAAGCGGAGATCACCTGCTCGTCCTGCCTCGTCGGAAATAGCCGATCTGCCGGGACCTCGTCGCCGACGCGCGACGCCAAGAGCGCGACCCGCGCGCCGTCACGGACGAAGACGACGCCGAGATCGTGGCCTGGCATCAGGGCCTCGGCCGCCGAGAGCACGTGCTGGATCGCGGCGACGGGACCGTCGAGCAGCGGCGCGTCGGCCGTCGCGCAGAGGAGACGATCGAGCCACTCGCCCGGCACGCCGCGCGGCTGCGTCAGCCCGGTCACGCGGGAGGTCTTGGTCTTCGGGCCCGCCGACTGCGGCGGCTGGGACGTCGCGGCGTCGAACTCGGCCTCGAGGCGGGTGCGCTCGTCGCTCACGGCTCGCTCTCCGGCAAGGGTGTGCGGCGCGACGACGGCGGCGCTTCATGGCTCGCGCGATCGAGATCGAGGATCTTGGCCTCGCCCACGTAGGGCTTCGTTTCGTAGCGCGTGAGGGTGCCGATCTTGTGGACGATGGAGGCCATTCTCTCGGCCTCGCGGTGGATGACCCCCGCCACGTCGCGGCCCGGTGAGCCTTCGGGCAGCTTACGACCCAGCAGCTCCGAGTAGCCCATGACCACCGTGAGCGGCTGGTTGAGCTCGTGTGCGGCGGCGCCCGCCAGCTCGGCGAGGAGCGACGCTCGCTCCCGCTGCTTCAGCTGCTCGCGCGCCGCCGAGAGGCGCGCCTCGATCGCGAGGCGGTCGCGCAGATCGGTGAAGACTCCGACCGTCCCCACCAGCTCGTCGCCGTTGCGGATGATGGCCGCCGAGAGGGCCACCGGCACGCGCGTGCCGTCGCGGGCGACGACCTCGGCGCGGTGGTCGCGGATCTGGCCACCGTTGAGCTTCAGCCGCTGCATGATGTCGCGCGCGATCCCGGGTGGATAGAGCTCGGCCACGTTCATCTTGCCGATCGCCTCGGCCGCGGTGAACCCGTAGCAGCGCTCGGCGGCGCCGTTGAACAGCAGCACGGTGCCCTTGAGATCAGCGCTGATGATCGCGTCGGCGCTCGACTGGATCACGCTCTCGAGGAAATTTTTCGTGCGGAGCAGCTCGTCGTCGACGGCGCGCTCGCGCGTGACGTCGCGCAGGGTGAAGAGCAAGGCGTCGTCCTCTCGGAGCAGCGCGCCGCTCGCGCTGACGACGATGGGCGCGCGGCCCGGGTGCTCGACGTGGAGATCGACCGTCTCCGGGCGCTCGCCGCGGTGGAGCGCCGACACCAGGGAGCGCGCGAGCTTGCGGTCGTCGGGCCTCAACAGCTCGAGCAGCTCAGCCCCGGTGCGGGTCGCGTCGGCCCCGACGATCTCCCTCGCGCTCGGGTTGGCGAACAGGATCTTGCCTGTGACGTCGACGACGAGGATGCCGTCGGCCGCCGACTCGAAGACGTCGGCGAAGTGCTCCACCTGCTCGAGGCGCCGCTCGGCGGCGCGCCGCGCGACCTCGCTCTCCTCGGACTTGTCGCGCAGCCCCTGCATGATCCGCGCGTTACGGAGCGCGATCGCCGTCGTGTTGGCGATGGTGCGCGTGAGGGCGATGACCCCGTCGCCGAGCGTGGCGCGCGTACGTGACCGCAGAAAGAGCACGCCGAGCGGGCGCCCCTCGAACACGATCGGCACGATGGCGAGCGACGCGTACGCGTGCCCCTTCAGCGCCTCGACCAAAGGGTGACCGTCGCTGTCGAGCCGCAGGGGCCTGCCCGTCCGCAGCGCCTCGCGGATCTCGGGGTACTGCGCGAGATCGAGCGGGAGATCGCGCAGCTGCTCGTCGTCGTTGGACGCGACGACCAGGCCTCGCTCGGCGTCGTCGCCGACGAGCACGAGGCTGCAGCGGTCGACGCCGGTCGCGGAGGCGACGCGGCGGACGACCTCGCGGAGGATGTCGTCGAGCTCGTGGCTCGACGCGAGCGCCTGGGAGAGCTCGAGCACAGTCTGGGCGTCGCGCTCGCGCTGGGCGAGCGTCTCGACCGATTCGCGCAGCCGCAGCTGGCCACGGATGCGCGCGACGAGCTCGGCCGGCCTGAACGGCTTTCGAAGAAAGTCGTCGGCGCCCGCCTTGAACGCGCGCGCGATCTCGTCATCCGCGTCGAGCGCCGTGAGCACGACGACCGGGATCTCGCTGCCGCTCGGCAGCTCGCGGATGGCGCGCAGCACGTCATAGCCATCGGGCGCTGGCATCACGAGATCGAGCAGCACGAGCGACGGGCGCGTGTGGGACAGGAACTCGAGCGCCTCGGCGCCGGAGCCGACGAACGAACCATCGAGCGCCGCCGACCGCAGCGCGCCGCCGAGGACGTGGCGGCTCACGGCGTCGTCGTCGACCACGAGCACAGGTCCAGCCGTCCGCAAGGCCCGGCGAACCTAGCACGATTCGAGGCTACTCTCCCTTGAACGAAGCGGGGCGGCGCTCGAGGAACGCGCGCATGGCCTCGCCGAGATCGTCGCTCGCGAGCTGGGACGAGTTCCACGCGGCGACGTACCTGAGGCCCGCGTCGACCCCGAAGCGCGCGCTCACGCCCAGCACCTCCTTCGTGCCCATCACCGCGATCGGGCTGTTGGAGGCGATGTCGGCGGCGAGCGCGAGCGCCGCGGCGCGGGCGTCATCTTGGGTCGCGTATGCGTCGTTCACGAGGCCGATCCGCACGGCGCGCGCGGCGTCGATGTCCTTGCCCGTCAGCGCGAGCTCGCGGAGGTGACCCTCGCCGACGACGCCGCGCAGCCGCTGGAGCGAGCCCATGTCCGCGACGATCGCGATCCTGGTCTCGCGCAGAGAGAAGCGCGCATCTTCGCTGCAGACGCGCACGTCGCACGCGGCGATGAGGTCGAGCCCGCCGCCGATGCACGCGCCGTGCACCGCGGCGACGTAGGGCTTGCGGCTCGCGGCGATCGCGTCGAAGCCGGCGCGCATCTCGTGGATCTTGTCGAAGAGGCGTCGACGCGCCTTCGCGAGCCCGCCAGCCAGCAGCGGGCCGAGCTCGGCGCCCATCTCGGGGAGATCGAGCCCGACGGAAAAGTGCTTTCCGCGCGCTGCGACGACCACCGCGCGCACGTCGTCGTCTGCGTCGAGCGAGGCGACGACACCGGGTAGCTCGGCCCAGAACGCCTTGCCCATCGCGTTGCGTCGATCGGGCGCGTTGAGCCACAGTGTCGCGACGTGATCGTGCTTCTCGGTCTCGAACGGGGTGGTCATCGGCGCGCAACGTGGTCGCTCGCCGCGCTGCTCGCAAGCGTCGTCGTCGGCGCGTGTGGAGTCGAAGATGGCGGCGCGCTCACCGTCCAGGGACGCCCCGCCGGGGCTTCGATCGCGGGCGCGTCGGTCGGAGGGCAGGGCGGCGCGCCGGGCGCGGGGCAGGGCGGCGCGTCGAACTCCGGCCAGGGTGGTGCGCCGAGCGGAGGGCAGGGCGGCGCGCCGAACGCCACGGAGGGCGGCGCGTCGGTCGCGGGGCAGGGCGGCGCGTCGGTCGCGGGGCAGGGTGGCGCGTCGGTCGGAGGGGAGGGCGGCGCGTCGGGGGCGAGCGGTGCGTCGGGGTCGGGCTGTCCACCAGACATGGTGCGGGTCAGCGACGGCTGCGTCGATCGCTACGAGGCGCCCAACCTCGAGGGCGCGCTCCCGCTGGCGATGCAGACCGCCCCCGAAGGCGAGGCCTGGTGCGCCGCGCGCGGCAAGCGACTCTGCACCGAAGACGAGTGGAACCGCGCGTGCGAGGGCGCGTCGAAGCGCTCGTATCCGTACGGCGCGACCTGGGAGGCGCACCGCTGCAACGACGACAAGGCTTGGATCTCGCCCAACTGGGGTGTCCTCGCGACCTACCCAGCGGCGTCGGGCGTCGCCGAGGGCGAGCGGCTGTACCAGGCGGATCCCAGCGGGTCGCGCGCGGGCTGCGCCTCCGAAGATGGCGTGATGGACCTGACCGGCAACGTCGCCGAGTGGGTCGTGCGAACCCAACCCAACGCCAACGACTTCGAGCACGTGATGAAGGGCTGTTACTGGTCGAAGTGCTTCGGCGGCTCGAACCCCAGCTGTGGCTTCGTCAACCCCGCGCATCCGGGCACGTTTCGCACCTACGAGGCGGGCTTTCGCTGTTGCCTCGGCCCGCTCTGACCGCGAGACCACAAACTTCGCGTGAGACTCCCTCAAAATCGCCAGTCCTCGCGCGGTTCTCGCCCGCGACGTCCGCCTCACCCCCTACGCTCGCGCGGAGCATGCGCTTCGCTGGTCTTCCCCTCTCGCTCCTGTTGACTTCGGTCGCCTCGCTGCTCGGTCCGTGGGCGTGTGGCAGCGCGGCCAGCAGCATGCCCGACGACGCTGTCGGGGGTGGCGGCGCAGGGCAGGGTGGAGGCGCGGGACTGGCGGGGATGCTCCAAGGAGGGGGCGCGGGCGGCGCGGCGCCTGTCGTGATCCCCGATCCGCAGAGCTGCGCCGAGGCGGCGGAGGGGCACACCTACGTCGGGTGTGACTTCTGGCCCACGGTGCTCGACAACATCGTGCGCCCCGACTTCGATTTCGCGGTGGTCGCCGCGAACGCCGGAGCGCAGCCGGCAGAGGTGACGGTCGAGCGTGGCGCCCAGACGATCGGCACGGTGACCGTCGCGCCGGGCGCGCTGGTGAAGATGTTCTTGCCCTGGGTGCCAGAGCTGAAGGGCGTGACGTCCATCGCCAAGGGGTGCCCGACCGACGTGAAGACCTCGACCGCGCACGTGAAGCAGGGCGCCTACCACGTGACCTCGACGCGGCCGATCGCGCTCTATCAGTTCAACGCGATCGAGTACGAGGGCAAGGGCGGCCCCGCCAGCAAGAGCTGGCAGTCTTGCCAGACCGACACCTGCCTCGGTCAGCTGAAGAACAAGTGCTTCTCGTACACCAACGACGCTTCGCTGCTGCTGC
>CAUJFL010000269.1 GCA_963169165.1 Myxococcota bacterium
TGCGGATCGAAGTCGAGCAAGAGCGTGCGGTGCTCGGCCGCGGCGAGGCTCGCGGCGAGGTTCACGGCGGTGGTGGTCTTGCCTACGCCGCCCTTCTGGTTGGCGACGGCGAAGATGCTCTGGGCCATGGGCTTGGGGGCGTCCGCCGTAGCCCGGCCCACGCCCAAAGCCAAGCGCTCGGCTTCGCGCTTCGGCCTTGACAATTCGACGACGCTTTCTTGGACGATGAAGGTGCTCTGGATACAGTGTGCGCAGATGTAGGTGTAAGTGGTTCACCCGATGCGACGCCCGACCTTGCTCCCCGACGATGTCCTCACCGCGACCGCGAGCGCCTCGACGCTCCGCGTGCTCCGGGCGTCGTTCTGGAGCGAGCGCGCGGAGACGCGGGTGGCTGCCGTCCTGCCCCTGTCGCCCCGAACGCTTCCCCTCGAAGGAGATCACGAACATGGCCGCTCCCCGTAGCTTCTACAGCACCTTCGCCGACTTCACGCGCGACGAGATCCGCCCCTCCTTCAAGGTGGGCTTCTCGATGGAGGACATGGTCCAGGAGGCCACGTTCGACCAGGACAACATCGACTGGGACAAGGATCCCTTCGAGCTCGAAGAGGACTGACCCGACGGACTCCGCGGCGCTCCCCGGCGCCGCGGCTTGGCTTACGACTCTCCCGTTTCTCGCAGCGCCGCGGTGGTTGCCTCCCACCGCGGCGCAACTTTTTTCGAGGGGGAAGGCGCTGACCGCGACGTGCGTACGCCGTCCGTACCAGCGTTTGGTAGTCTGAGCCCGAGATGGTCGTCCCCCCTGACGTCGTGCAGCGCTCCCAGGCGCGAGTCGGCACCGTGATCGGCGGCAAGTGGACCGTCAACGGCGTGCTCGGCGTCGGCGGCATGGCGACGGTGTTCGCGGTCACGCACCGCAACAAGAGCCGCGCGGCGCTCAAGCTGCTCCACCCCGAGGTCACGCTCGACGCGTCGATCACCCAGCGCTTCCTGCGCGAGGGCTACGTCGCCAACACGGTCGAGCACCCCGGCACGGTCAAGGTCATCGACGACGACGTCGACGAGGACGGCGCCGCTTACCTCGTGATGGAGCTGCTCGACGGCGAGACGCTCGAGGATCGCCGCGAGCGGCTCGGCGGTCGGTTGCCGGTGTCCGAGGTGGTCGCCCTGTCGGCCAAGCTGCTCGACGTGATGGCCGCCGCGCACGATCAGGGGATCGTTCACCGCGACGTCAAGCCCGAGAACCTCTTTCTCACCAAGGAAGGCGTCTTCAAGGTCCTCGATTTCGGCATCGCCCGCGTGCGAGAGCTCTCGGGTCAGTCGTCGGGCGGCACGATGGCCGGCACGCTGCTGGGGACCCCGGCGTTCATGTCCCCCGAGCAGGCGCGCGGTCGCGCCGAGCTGGTCGACGAGCGCAGCGACGTCTGGTCGGTGGGCGCGACGATGTTCACGCTGTTGACAGGGCACAACGTCCACCGCGCCGAGACGCCGAACGAATACCTCATCTACGCGGCGACCGTGCCCGCGCGCTCGCTCGCGAAGGTCGCGCCGTCGCTGCCCGAGGCGCTCGTGTTGCTCGTCGACAAGGCGCTCGCGTTCGAGCCGACCGAGCGCTGGCAGTCGGCGCGACAGATGCGTGACGCGCTCGACGGCGTGCTGGCGCTCGAGCTGATGGACGCGCGCGTGACCGTCGTGCCTCCCTCGGTGGCCGCGTCGCACGATGGCGAGACGCTCGTCTCGACGCCGATGCCGCCGATCATCAACGAGACCACGAACCGACCGATGGTCGTCGCGGCGTCCTCGGAGGCGATCCCGCCCGCCGAGCTCCCCACGAAGAAGCGAGCTCCGTGGCCGATCGTGGCGGGCGTCGCCGCGGTGGCGGTGGGCGTCGTCGCGCTGCTCGTGTTTCGACCCGGTCCGCAGCCCAAGCCGAGCACGCTCGGCAGCGTCACGCCGTCAGCAGGCGCCGCGCAGCCCACGCCGCGCGAGCCGTCCTCGCCGCCGCGACCCATGGTCGATGCCGAGCCCACGGCCCCGATCGTCGCGCCCGTCACGAGCACCGAGCCGCCGGCTCCCACGAAGGCGTCACCGAAGCATCACGCCGCGCCGCTCCCGCCGAAGGCGCCGCCCGTCGAGACCAAGCCGCCCGTCGTCACGAAGCCGCCGGTCGCGCCGCCCGCGGGCACCAACCCCTTCGACAAGCGTCACTGATCGATCGACTCGCGCGCGCCCGACGTCCTAGACTGCTCCGCGTGCTGCGCCTCCGACTCTTGCTCGCGTCGATGTTGCTCTCCTCGGCGGCGCTCGCGGGCGACGCGGCGTCGGCCGAGGCGCTCTTCGTGCAAGGTCGCGCGGCGGCCGACAGGGGAGATCACGCGACCGCCTGCGCGAAATTCGCCGAGTCCAACCGGCTCGACCCGGCGCCGGGCACCGTGTTCAACCTCGGTGACTGCTCCGAGAAGCTCGGCAAGCTCGCGACCGCGTGGCAGTACTTTCGCGAGGTCGCGCAGCGCCTCCCCGCGAGCGACGAGCGCGTGCCGATCGCGGTCGCGCGCGCCGCGAAGCTCGAGAGGCGCGTGCCGAAGCTCACCGTCAAGCTCGCGGCCGGAGCGCCCGCGGGCGCGGTCGTCACGCGCGACGGCAACGAGCTGGGCGCCGCGAGCCTCGGCGTCGCCTTGCCGGTCGATCCCGGTGAGCACGCGCTCGAGGTCCGCGCGCCGGGGCACGCCACGGGCACCGTCAAGGTCACGCTGGCCGAGGGCGCGGCGCGCACGGTCGACGTCGCCGCTGGGCCGCCAGACACCGCCGCGGCCTCGTCGCCCGAGCAACCCCCGGTGTCCAAGAGCGGCAAGCGCACGGCAGGCTGGGTCGCGCTCGGAGCGGGCGGCGTGGCGTTCACGGTCGGCGCCGTCGCTGGGTTGATGGTGCTCGGCAAGAAGTCGACCGTCGACGACAACTGCGACGCGGACAAGCGCTGCAACCAGAAGGGCGCCGACGCCGCGGCCTCCGGGCGCACGCTCGGCACGGTCAGCGGCGTGGGCCTCGCGCTCGGCGCCGTCGGCCTCGGGCTCGGCGGCTACCTGCTCGCGACCACCCCGAAGCGCGAGGCCGCGGTCGCGCCGTGGTTCGACGGCAAATCGGGCGGCCTGTCGCTCGCGCGGCGCTTCTGAGGAATTTGTTGCGACGTCGTCCGTACCAACATCACCCATCCAGGAGAAGCCCATGATCGCGAACCGCCTCCGCCCCGTCGCTTACGTCACCGCCGCCGCGCTCACCCTCGGGGGCGCCTTCTACGCGGGGGTCGCGTACGCCGCCGATCCCAAGCTCGATCTCGCAAAGGACAGCATCAACAAGGCGATCGCGCTCGTGAAGGCCGCCGAGAAGCCCGGCCCGAAGGGCTACGGCGGGCATCGCGCTTCCGCGCTGCGGAACCTCAACCAGGCGCTGCGGGACATCGACAAGGCGAAGGCGTTCGCCGACCGCACCCCCAAGAAGCAGGGTGAGGCGACCGGCAACCCGGCCGACGTGAACGACTGACGCCTCAGTGCTTCGCCGCGAGCTCGGCGAGCATCACCTTCGCGTCGTTGATCATCGGGCTGTCGGGGAAGCGCTTGATGAAGCCGCGGAGGGTCGTCTTCGCGTCGTTGTAGGCCTGCACGTCGACGAGGCACTCGGCGAGCAAGAAGGTCGCGTCGTCGAGCAGCTCGCGATCGGGCGACGACTCTGAGAGTCGCTGGAGGATCGGGATCGCGTCGCGCTGTCGGCCCAGCTTGCGGTGCGCTTCGGCGATCTTCAGTCGCGCCGCGGGCGCGTGCGACGAGCTCTCCTTCAACCTGAGGCTCTCCTCGAGCGACTGCGACGCCTCGTGCCACCGGCCGAGGCGCGCGTGCTCCATCCCCTGATAGTAGGCGGCGAGAGAGAGCTCGGAGCGCGCCCGATCGACCGCGTCGGCGAGGAACGCGGCCTCGGCCTTCGTGAGCGGCTCGGACTTCAGCTGCTCCCACTGCTCGACCAGCTCGGCGCGCCGCCCCGCGCGCACGAGCTCATAGGCTTGCGCCGCGTGGGTCTCCGCGCGTGTGCGCTCCTCGTCTCGTTTCTGAAGCTCCTTCAGATCACGAGTCAGCCGCTCGATGCCGTGCTTGGCCTGCTCGGTCTCCGACCTGACGGCGTCGACGCGCGCGTCCCACACGAGCTTCAGCGCGACGAACACCACGAGCACGAACACGACGTAGGCCGCCGCGCTGGTCCAGACGAGCCGTCGCTCTTGCGTCTGCTGACGCTTCGACAGGCTCTTGAGATCCGCGGAGAGCGCGGCGGTCAGGTTGTTCGTCTTGATGACGAGCGCGCGGCTCTCGATGATCTCGCGCTTCAGCTCGCGGATCTCCTGGTCGAGCTCCTCGCTCGGCGTGCCCATGCGCCCAGTGGGTACCTCACCCCGCGGCGGGGCGCGAGTTCAGAGCAGGTTCAAGAAGCTCTTCGCGCGCTCCGACGCGGCCTTGATCAGCTCGCCGCGCTCGGGCTCCTGGATGCGCAGCTTCTGCGAGAGGTCCTCGAGCAGCTGCTTCTCCTTGTCGTGCTGCTCGCCGTCGATGAACGTCAGCAACACCGCGTGCTGGAGCAGGACGCGCCGGTCGTCGGCCGAGAGATCCGTCAGCGGGATGTCGTCGAGCGACTTCGGCTCGGCCGCGTACTGGCGCACGACCTCGGCGTCGATCTGGGTCGCGTCGAACGACTGCAGCAGCGCCTCGATGACCTCTTTCTCTTCTTCGGCGACGCTTCCGTCGGCCCACGCCACGACCACCAGCGACTTCAGGATCGCCATGTTCTCCGGGTGCATGGCGCGAATCATCGGGCTTCGAGCGCCGCGCCGTCAACGAGCAACGGCACGAGCCTGGGATCATGGCGCGCCGCCGTCCACGCACGAGCTCGCGCAGTCCGCGCACGAGCATCCCTCGAGGTACGGCACGCAGGCGCCGTTGGTGACGCACGCGGCGCACGCGGGGAGCTTCGCGCAGTCGGGGCAGACGCAGTCGTCGTCGGCGGCGCTGCAGACCCCGTCCGTCTTGCACCCGACGCTCTTCGGCGCGCACGCGGGCACCACGCGGTCGCAGTCGACGCAGGTGCAGTCTTCGCGGCCGTCGCCGAGGTCGCAGACGCCGTCGTCCACGCAGCGATCGAGGCAGCGCGCGGCGCCGGCACAGTCGACGCACCCGCAGCCGTCCCCGTCCGGTCCGCTCTGGCAGACGCCGTCGGCCAGCTGGTACGCGCACCCCGCGCCGCTCGCGGCCGTCGTGCCAGCGTCGCAGAACGCAGGGGGCGTCATGGACGCGCAGGGGTCCGCGCGCGGCGGAGGGCGGGGGCTCGCGGCCTTCGTCGGCTCGGGCGGCGGCGACTCGTCACACGCGACGAACAGCGTCGCGAGCGCGAACGCGAGGGAGCGCGCGAGGCTCACGGCGCGGCCGACGAGGGCGGCCACGCGTCGACGTAGTGGCTCGGCTGGCCTGGGCCCGAGTCGTCGATCCAGCTCGCCTTGCCGCCTCCGGGGCGGCGCACGTCCAGGTGCACGAAGAGGCTGTTGGGGTAGTAGCCGCAGCCGGCGTCGGGCAACCGCTTGCAGAACTTGAACAGCTTCTCGTTGGGGACGCCGACGACGTAGAGATCGATCGCGCGGCCCTTCTTGTGCTGGCCTTCGTGCCCTCCTGCGCGGTAGCCGCTCATCACGTAGATCGCCTTGCGAGGGAAGGCCTCGGCGACCCGCTGCAGCAGCCAGAGCAGCCGAGGGGCGACGAGGCGGACGCCGGGCACCCACTCGCCGCGCTCGCGCGCCTCGGGATCGGGATCTTCGGGCAGCGGCAGCTCGGGGCGCTCGACGCCGGGCGGACGCAGCAGCACGCTGAGCCGGTCGATCGCGTCTGGTAGCACCTCGCCGTCGCACGTCAGCAACGAGAAGGTGTCTTGCTCCGCGCCGTAGCGCCCGATCGTCAGCGGCCTTCGTGAGCACGCCTTCGCCGCGGGGGGGCGCGTCGAGTCGAGCAAGTCGAGCGTGAGGTGGCTGTCGTCGCCGCCGAGCAGCGGGGCCGAGATCGTCGGTGACGGCAGGCCCGCGCCGATCCCGCGCTCGTCGAGCGACAGGCGCGGGACCAGGGTCCAGCGCTCGGCGCCGTAGCTGCCTCGAAAGAACGAGCTCTCGCGGGGGCGCTCGATCGACGGCGTGCGGAAGCGGTTCCACCCGAACGCGCGGTCGAGGGGATCGTCGAGCCTCATGCGCCCGAGCCCCGGGTGCGCCGCGCGGTCGAGCGCGTCGAGCGAAAGCCTCGCGGGCACCTCGCCGCGCGTCGTCGCGCGCCCGTCGAGCTGCGCGCCGTCGACCGCGGAGACCGCGAGCGTCGTCAACAGCGCGGCTCGGTGCGTGATTCCCAATGCGGAAGCGAGTTCTTTCACGTCTCTCTCGCGTTGAAAAGCCTGGTCGTTGTCGCTATGTCATCGCCTCCTGGGGATGACGGCGAAGATCCTGGTCATCGACGATCAGCGCAACATGCGCACCACCCTCGCGATGATGCTGCGAGCGGCGGGCCATGAGGTCGACGAGGCCGCCGACGGCGCCTCGGCGGTCGAGATGGTGGCGCGGGGCGCCTACGACGTCGTGCTGACCGATCTGCGCCTCGGCGCCGACAGCGGCATCGACGTCCTGCGCCGGGTGAAGGAGAGGGATCCTCGGTGCGAGGTGCTCGTGATGACCGCGTACGGCACGATCGAGGGCGCGGTCGAGGCGATGCGCCTCGGCGCGTTCGACTACCTCCAGAAGCCCTTCAGCGAGCAAGAGGTGCTGCTTCGTCTCGAGCGCGCCCTCGAGCGGCGCGCGCTCTCGGGGCACGTGTCGCTGCTCGCGAGCGAGTTCCGCGACCGCTACCGCCTCGAGAACGTGATCGGGCGCAGCCCGGCGATCCGCGACGTGATGAGCCGCATCGTGCGCGTCGCGCCGACCGACGCGACCGTGCTCGTCACCGGCGAGAGCGGCACGGGCAAGGAGATGGTCGCGAAGGCCATCCACGCCAACTCGAAGCGCGGCGACAGGCCGTTCGTGCCGGTCAACTGCGCGGCCATCACCGAGACCCTGCTCGAGAGCGAGTTGTTCGGGCACGCGCGCGGCTCGTTCACCGGCGCCGTCGCGGCGCGCAAGGGGCTGTTCGAGGAGGCCGACGGCGGGACGTTCTTCTTCGACGAGATCGCCGAGACCCCGATGTCGTTCCAGGCCAAGCTCCTGCGCGTCATCCAGGAGGGCGAGCTCCGCCGGATCGGCGAGAACAAGGCCATCAAGGTCGACGTGCGCATCATCGCCGCGACCAACCAGGATCTCCCGATCTCGATCGCCGAGCGTCGCTTCAGGCAAGACCTCTACTATCGCCTCAACGTCGCGCGGTTCCAGCTCCCGCCGCTCCGCGAGCGCAGAGAGGACATCCCGCCGCTGGTCGACCACTTCTTGCGCAAGTACACCGTGAAGATGGGGCGCCGCGCCGAGCTCGCCGACGGCGTGATGGAGCAGCTCGCGCGCTACGATTTTCCGGGCAACGTGCGCGAGCTCGAGAACCTCGTCGAGCAGGCGGTCGCGCTCACCGTGGGCGGCGTGATCAGCGCCGACGACATCGTGCCGGTCGGCACGATCCGCCCGAGCACCCCCGTGTCCAAGTCGCTCGCGGCCGCGGTCGACGCCGCCGAGCGGGACGCCATCGAGGGCGCGCTGAAGGAGCACCAGGGCAGCCGCGAGCGCGCGGCCGAGGGCCTCGGGATCTCGGCGACGACGCTGTGGCGGAAGATGACCCGCCTCGGCATCGAGTGACGTGAAGCTCTCGCTCTTC
>CAUJFL010000270.1 GCA_963169165.1 Myxococcota bacterium
GGCCTCGCCGAGGCGCACCTCGGTGTAGTTGGCCTCGAACTCAACGGAGAGCTCGAGCTTGCGCGCGCGGCGGTCGATCCCCACGTGCGTGACGCGAAGCGCGCCGACCACGACGTCCTTCACCACGTCGACGGGGCGACGATCGTAGATCTCTCGAACTCCGGGCGAGAGGTATGGGGCCATCACCTGGAGCCTGGGGCGGTGGGTCATCACCTCGGCGAACAGCGCGTAGAGAAAATCCTCGAGCAACGCGCGCGAGAACGCGTCGTCTCGACCCTGGAGCGCGGCGATCGCCTCTTCCACCTGCGTGATCGGGCGCTCGACGGGCGCCTGCGGAGGGAGCGCTGCCCGCGGGCCGGGCGACGTGGTCCACGCCTTGCGAAACAGCCCCGTGATGAACCGATACATCGCCACCAGGACGACGATCGGCGTGCCGATCAGCACGATGAAGAAGAGGAGCGTGAACCACAGCGGCGCCGGCCCCACGGGGGTCGGCGAGTCCGACGGCGCCGCGGAGCCCCCATCGTACGAGCCGCTCGACGTGCCGGTGCTCGTGCTCGAGCCGCTCGACCGCGAGCTCGTGCCGCTGCTCGTGCTCGAGCCGCTCGACCGCGAGCTCGTGCCGCTGCTCGTGCTGCGGCTGCTCGAGCTGGACGAGCTGCTGCGCCCCTTGTAGGTCGAGCCGCCGCCCGGCCTCGCGAACCCGTGCGACGCGATGAACAGGGCGAACACGACCGCGACGAGCGCGACGAGCCGCGCGCTCATGCGGCCACCGCGTCGGACAGCTCGTTGGTGTCGTCGGCCCGCCGCGGCAGGTGCGCGGCGAAGATCGGCCCCAGCGACGTCAACGCCCCGACGAACGAGTCGACGCGCCCGACGCCGCGCTCGAGCGAGCGCTTCGCGTCGGCGAAGGGCGCGCCGAGGGCCTGCTCGTCGACCCCGAGATCGCACACCACCACGACCCGCTTCTCGAACACCGACACGAAGAGCAGCACCGCCGTCCGGTCTCTCGTGCGCGTGAGCCGCTGCTCGACGAAGAAGGAGCGGGCCTTGGCCTCCGCGTAGTCGTTCATCAGCCGGCGCGACGTCAGCGCGCGCCGCAAGGGATCGAACAGCGCGCTCGTGATCGTGCCGAACGCGAACGCGGCCGAGACCTCGAGCGGCAGGTAGGTCCAGTCGAACGGGTCGGGGTGATAGAGGAACACGCAGAGCAGCACCATCCCTACGGCGGCGCCGACGAGGTAGTCGGTGTGCCTGTACGAGCCCGACGAGGGGCGCACCGCGACGACGACCTCGACCGATGTCTTCGCCTCGACCTCCTTGACCGCGGCCTCGACGCGCCGTCGCGCCTCGTCGGACCAGAAATGGTTACCCATCATGCCCCGGAGAATCCGGGAAAGGCGCGCAGACTTCAATGCTCGAGGCCATTGCGACGTTCGACCACGTCCGCTATCGACGAACCATGAAGACTCGCATCTCGATCCTCTCTGTCTTGTCGGTCGGTCTGTTCGTCGCGTGCTCGGGCGGTGAGCTCGAATCCAGCGTCACCCCCGCCGCGACCGCGGGCGCGGCGGGCGCGGGCGGCGGTTCGGCGGGCAAGGGCGGATCGCAGGCAGGCAACGGCCAGGCAGGAAAGGCGGGCTCCGCGGGTCAGGCGGGCGCCGCAGGCCAAGCAGGCAAGGCAGGCGCCGCAGGTCAAGCAGGCAAGGCGGGCGCCGCGGGTCAGGCTGGCAAGGCGGGCGCCGCGGGTCAAGCAGGCAAGGCGGGCGCCGCGGGTCAGGCTGGCGCCGGCGGCAAGGCGGGGGCCGCGGGTCAGGCTGGCGCTGCCGGCAAGGCGGGCGCTGCTGGACAGGCGGGTCAGGCCGGCGCGGCTGGCAAGGCTGGTGCTGGCGGCCAGGGCGGCGCGGGCCAGGGCGGCGCGGGTCAGGCGGGCCAGGGCGGCGCGGCCCCGACCTGCAGCGACTCGACGATGAACGGGACGGAGACGGACGTCGACTGCGGCGACAAGTGTCCCAAGTGTATCGACGGCAAGTTCTGTGGTGTCCCGAGCGACTGCGTGTCGGGCATCTGCACGCAGGGCGTCTGCGTCGCCCCCAGCTGCTCCGACGTCCTCCAGAACGCGGCCGAGACCGACGTCGACTGCGGCGGCGGCACCTGTGACAAGTGCGCAGATGGCAAGAAATGCAAGGTGGGCGCCGACTGTCTATCCAACCCTTGCAACAACGGCGTGTGCGCCCAGCCGGGCTGCGCCGAACTCTCTCAGAACGGCGCCGAGACCGACGTCGACTGCGGCGGCGGCGTCTGCCCGAAGTGCCCCGACACCAAGGCTGGTCAGGGCGCGTGCGCCTGCACCTCGAACGTCTGCACCGGCAACCTCTGACAGGCGCCCACCTGCACCGACCTCACCAAGAACGGCGCCGAGACCGACGTCGACTGCGTCGGCACGTGCGCTCCGTGCCAGGTCTCCCAGGGCTGCGGCGTCGGCGCCGACTGCGCCTCCGGCGTCTGCGACGCGGGCACCTGCGCCGCGCCCACCTGCACCGATCTGGTGAAGAACGGCGCGGAGACGGGCATCGACTGCGGCGGCGGGACCTGCACGGCCTGCC
>CAUJFL010000271.1 GCA_963169165.1 Myxococcota bacterium
ATCGCGATGAACAACGACAACAACGACGGCGGTGCCAGCGGGGCACCCCGACTCTTTCGCCAGCGCGGCAAGTCCAAGGTGTGGACCGCGCTGATCAACAACCAGGAGGTGCCGCTCGGCACGAACGACGAGAAGGAGGCCCGGCGCAGGCTCGCCGAGCTGTACACGGAGGGCGACCTCAAGGAGGAGACTCCGTGGCGGGTCTACTGGGATGCTGGCTGGGTCGTGAAGTATTACGACACTGAGCGCCGTCGGCGCACGCACCGCCTCGTGCGGTCACTCCCGACTGATGCGACCAAGGCGCACGCCGAGGATGCGGCGGCGGCCTGGTACGAGGAGCACGTCAGCCGGCGGATGGTGAAGCGGTCCTCATCCGCGCCTCGCGGCCCCGTGCGACGGGCCACGGGTACCGACTCGGTGCCCACCTTCCGGCAGTTCGGGGAAGACTGGACGTCGGGTGCGCTGTCTCGCCGATTCCCGGACCACGTCAGGGAGAAGGCGTCCAGGAAGGACGACGCGACGCGCCTGAAGCTCTACGTCTATCCGGTCATCGGCGATCGCCCGATGTCGGAGTTCGAGGGACGCGCCGGCATCGAGCTGGTGGAGAAGGTTGTGGCCTCGCTCCCTCCGGTCTCGACGACGTTCAGCCGGTCGTCCCGGCGGCACGTTCTCCAGGTCGTCAGCCGTCTGCTGAACCTCGCCGCGTACCCGGGCAAGTACATCGCCATCAACCCGCTGCCGAAGGGCTTTCTCCCGAAGGTCGCGGCCCAGAAGGCGAAGTCGTTCCTTTACCCCAGCGAGGAAGCGCAGCTCATGGCCTGCCGGGAGGTGCCGGTCGTCGCGCGGCTCTTCTACGGTGTCCTGGCGCGCGAAGGCTTCCGTGTCTCCGAGGCACTCGCGCTGACCTGGAAGTCGGTCGATCTCGATCGCGGCGTAGTCACGCTGGAGGAGAACAAGACCGATGATCCGCGGAGCTGGGTGCTCGACCCCGGTGTGGTCGAGGCACTGCGCCGATGGCGGGACGGGCTGACCCGGCTCCCGAAGCCGACGACGCTCCTGTTCGCGGACCCCAAGGGCCGACCTCTCGATCGCTTCGTCGTCGCGTCAGCCCTCCGCGACTACCTCACGCTCGCGGGGGTGAACCGGCCTCAGCTCTTCGAACGCACCGAGACGCGCATCCCGCTGCGTGCTCATGACCTTCGAGCCACCTTCGTCACGATCAACCTGGCCCTCGGCAAGACCGAGGCGTGGATCACCGACCGCACTGGTCACCGCTCGAGCCAGATGATCTACACCTACAAGCGCGGGGCCCGTTCCGTCGCCGAGCTGCAGCTCGGGTCGCTCGTCCCGCTCCACGAGGCGATCCCAGAGCTCGCGAAGCAGGCCAAGTAGATCTCGGCGAAGACCGGGACAGCAG
The DNA here is from genome assembly GCA_963169165.1 of Myxococcota bacterium. Classification (GTDB taxonomy): domain Bacteria; phylum Myxococcota_A; class Polyangia; order Polyangiales; family Polyangiaceae; genus JADLFU01. The sequence goes on from CAUJFL010000271.1 coordinate 1,418, forward strand.
GTGTCCCGATTGCTGTCCCGGTTGTCCCGGTTGTTTTGGCATTTTGCCCGATTCGCCAGGGATATCAGGCACTTCAGTGGGCCAAGACAGACTTGAACTGTCAGCCAACGGATTAAGAGTCCGCTGCTCTACCGATTGAGCTATTGGCCCGAACAACACACTTGTCAAACTCAAGACCGCCTGCGCGCCCGGCCCGATTCGAACGGGCGACCGTCGGATTCGAAGTCCGATGCTCTATCCAGCTGAGCTACAGGCGCCCGGCCTAGGCCGACCCTCCGCGAGGGAGGGAGCGAGCATCTAGAACCAGGAAATCCGGCTGTCAAGCACCTTCTCGCCGGTGTATCTGCTCACGCCGTGGACGACGACGCGCGCGAGCAGCGGCTCACCGATCGCATCGCCATCGGCGGCGCGGTGGCGGCGATCGTGTTCGTGCTCGCGAACCTCGTCGCGTACCGCTACGGCCGCGACCAGGGCATCTACGCGGTCGTCGCGGGCACGATGCAGCAGGGCGGCGCGCCATACAAGGACGCGTGGGACTTCAAGCCGCCGGGGATCTTCTTCATCTTCTGGCTCGCGCGGGCGCTGTTCGGCGCGTCCGAGCACGGCGTCCGCGTGCTCGAGGCGCTGTCGCTCGCGTCGATGTGCGGCGCCTTCACGCTCCTGTCGAAGCGCTGGGTCGGCGCGTGGCAGGCGGGGGTGTTCGGCGCGGCGTGCGCTATCGGGATCCACGGCCAGCTCGAGTTCTGGCACACCGCGCAGCCCGAGAGCTTCGGCGGCGTGATGATCGCGTGGGCGCTCGTCTGCGCCACCTACCGACCCGCCGACGGCGACGCGCGCGGGCGCGCCAAGCTGCTGGCCGCGTGGCTCGGGTGCGGCGCACTCTACACCGCCGCGGCCCTGTGCAAGCCCCCGCTCGGCGGCGGTTTCGTGGTCTCCGCGCTGTTTCTCGCCCGCGAGGAGGTGCGCGCCCTCGCCGACGCCCCGACCGCCGCGCGCGCCAGGGCCGCCCTCCGCCCGGTCGCGGCGATGTGCGCGGGCGCCGTCGCGGTGCTGGCGCTCTGTCTCGCGTATTTCGCCGCCAAGGGCGCGCTCGGCGAGCTGTACCAGACACTGTTCGTGTTCACGCCGCACTACACCAAGCTGTCGTTCGAGCGGCGGTGGCTCAACGCCTACGTCTACTTCACCATTCAGCACTTCCTCGTCGAATACTCGTCGTTCATCTGCGTCGGCGTGCTCACGTTCCTCGTGCTGCCGCCGCTCGCGTCGCGCGAGCGTGAGGGGCTGTTGCACCTGACGCTCGTGGTCGCGTTTCAGTTGTTTGGCGTGGCGCTGCAGGCCAAGTTCTTTCCATATCATTACGGCGCGGCGCTGCCGTTCGGGGGGCTCGTCGCGGGCTGGGGCGCGTGGAAGCTGTGGCGCCGGCTGTCGCGCACCTCTCTCGGCGTCGTCGTGTTCGGCGTCGCCCTGTACTGGACCAGCCAGGGCCGCGGCGCGACCCGCGACCTCGAGGACACCTACTGGGATCGGTGCCAAAAGCGGCTCGCGGCGTGGCTCGAGCCGTCGAGGCGGCGCGCGACCGAGGACTATCTGTACAGCGTCGCCGACGTGAACTCTGGCGCCAACCGCGACGTCGCCGCCTGGCTACTCGCCCACACGAAGCCCGAGGAGCGCGTGTACATCTGGGGCTTCGAGCCCGAGATCTACGATCTCTCCGGCCGTCGCCCCGCCAGCCGCTACATCTACAACGTGCCGCAGCGCGCGACGTGGTCGCGGGAGACCCAGGGCGAGCTGATGGCCGATCTCGAGCACACGCCTCCGGCCGTGATCGTCGTCGAGCGGCGCGACGTGTTCCCCGTGGTGACGGGCAACTCGCTCGACAGCAACGACTCGATGCGAGACTTCCCCCGGTTCTCGCGCTTGCTGCGGGACGGATACGATCTCGAGACCCGCATCGAGGACTTCGATCTCTACGTGAAGCGCTGACGGCGCGCGCGCGCGGAGTCATGGTAAGCGCGGCGGTGTCATGCTGGATCTGCGTCACACCATCGAGAACCTCGACGCGGTGCGGAGCGCCCTGTCGCGCCGCAGCCCCGAGGCCGCGGGCCTCCTCGCCGAGATCGACTCGCTCGCGGCCGAGCGCAAGGCCGCCATCACGCGCCGCGAGACGCTCGCCGCCAAGAAGAACGCCGAGAGCGAGGCGATGGCCAGGCTCCCCAAGGGCTCGCCCGAGTTCGGCGCGCGGCGCGACGAGCTGAAGGCGCTGTCGGCCGAGCAGAAGGAGCTCGACGCCCAGGCAGAGGCGGTCGAGCGGCGGATCGCGCGGGTGCTCGAGGGCGTGCCGAACACCCCGCACGAGTCGGTGCCCGACGGCGCCGACGAGACCTGCAACGTCGTCGTCAAGGAGTGGGGCGCGAAGCCCGCGGGCGCGTTCGCGCGGCTGCCGCACCACGAGATCGGCGAGCGCCTCGGGCTGCTCGATTTCGAGCGCGGCTCCAAGCTGTCGGGCTCGCGGTTCACGGTTCAGATGGGCGCCGGCGCGCGGCTCACGCGGGCGCTCGTGCAGCTGATGCTCGACCTGCACACCGAGCGACACGGCTACACCGAGGTGCTGCCGCCGCTCCTGGTCAAGGGCGACGCGCTGTTCGGCACCGGCAACCTCCCCAAGTTCGAGAAGGATCTCTTCAAGACCGTCAATGACAGCCCCGACCGCGGCTACGAGCTGTACCTCATCCCCACCGCCGAGGTGCCCGTCACCAACCTCCACGCCGGCGAGATCCTCGACGCCGCGCAGCTGCCGCTCGCCTACGCCGCGTACACGCCGTGCTTCCGGTCCGAGGCGGGCAGCTACGGGCGCGACGTCCGGGGGATGATCCGCCAGCACCAGTTCGACAAAGTAGAAATTGTTCGTTTCGTCGAGCCGGAGCAGGCCGAGGCCGAGCACGAGCGACTGACGCGCGACGCCGAGGCGGTGCTCGAGGCGCTGGGGCTCCACTACCGCCGCGTGCTCCTCTGCGCGGGCGACATGGGGTTCTCGTCGCAGAGGACCTACGATCTCGAGGTGTGGCTGCCGAGCGAGGGCAAGTTTCGCGAGATCTCGAGCTGCTCGTGGTTCGGCGACTTTCAGGCCCGGCGCGCCGACATCCGGTACCGCAAGGCGCCCAAGGACAAGCCTCGCTTCGTGCACACGCTCAACGGCTCGGCGCTCGCGGTGGGCCGCACGATCGTGGCGATCCTCGAGCAGTACCAGCGCGCCGACGGCGCGGTCGACGTCCCCCCCGCGCTGCGTCCCTACCTCAAGCTCGACGTGCTCGAGCGGCGCGGCTGATGGCCAGCTCGCTCTCGCGGGGGGGGCTCTCGGTCGACGGCGCCGCCGTGCCGCTCGTGTCAGGCTCGATGCACTACTGGCGCCACGAGCGGCGCACGTGGGCGTCGTGTCTGGCGGCGATGCGCGGCGTCGGCTTTCGCGTGGTCGATCTGTACGTGCCGTGGAGCGTGCACGAGCTGTCCGACGGCAACTACGATTTCACTGGCGAGCGCGACGTGGGGGCGTTCTTGCGAGAGATCGGCGACCTCGGCATGAAGGCCATCGTGCGGCCCGGCCCACACATCAACGCCGAGTTGACACACTTCGGGCTCCCCGAGCGCGTGGTCTGGAACCCTGACTGTCAGGCGCGCTCTCCCAAGGGAAACCCGGTGTTCTTGCCGATGGTGCCGGTCGGGTTCCCTGTGCCCAGCTACGCGTCGCGCGCCTTTTTTCGCGAGGCGCGCGCGTGGCTGCGGCGGGCGGGCGAGGTGCTCGCGCCGCACGCGCACCCCGCGGGGCCGATCGTGATGGTGCAGATCGACAACGAGGGCGCGCTGTACTTTCGCGACGGGATCTACGACCAGGACTACCACCCAGACGCGCTCGCCTCGTACCGCGCGTACCTCGCTGCCAAGTATGGCGACGTCGGGGCGCTCGCGCGGGCGACGGGGGTGGAGGCGCGCTCGTTCGACGACGTCGAGCCCCCTCGCCGGTTCGACGCGAAGGCGCCGGCCGACCTCGCGCGGCACCTCGACTGGGCCGAGGCGCACGAGCACCTGCTCGCGAGAGCGCTCGGCGAGTTCAAGGCGGCGCTCGAGGAGGGCGGGCTCACGGGCCTGCCGACCATGCACAACCTGCCCTTCGGCGAGGACACGACGGCGCTCAACGCGCGTCGGCTGCGGGGCGCGGTCGATCTCGTCGCGCTCGACTACTACCACCGCGCAGCCCCGGCCGACCGCCGCGTCATCGCGCGGCGCACGACCGAGCTCGTCACGCGCGCCGAGGCGCTCTCGCAGCCGGCGTTCGCCGCCGAGCTCGGCGCGGGCTTCCCGCCGTTCTTCCCGCCGCTCGACGAGGCCGACTCGCTGTTCACCCTGCTCGCCGCGCTCGCGTATGGTTTGTCTGGTTTCAACCTGTACATGGCGGTGGCGCGCGATCGGTGGATCGGCGGGCCCATCGATCCCTGGGGCCAGCGTCGGCCGATCGCCGAGCAGCTCGCCGCGCTGTTCCTGGCGATCGAGCGGACGGGGCTGTTCACGCTGCGGCGACGCGCGCCAGTGCGCCTCGTGACGCCGCGCTCGCTCCGACGCCTCGCGCGCGTGATGAACGCGTTCGGTCCGGCGACCGGCGCGCTGTTCTCCGTGCTCGGGCGTGGCCCCGAAGAGCGCTGTCGCGAGGACACCCTCGGGCTCTCGGTGCCGATCGCCATCGAGGGCGATCGCTTCTTGCGCGCCGTCGAGGCGGCGCTCGAGGCGCAGGGCGTGCCGTTCGCGCACGCGGGGGGCGAGGACGCCGACGTGACGCTCGACGGCGCGACGTGGATCGTCTGCGCGACCACCGGCGCGCTGAAGCCCGCCTTGTTCGACGCGCTCATCGCCGCGGCCGATCGCGGCGCCGCGGTGACGCTCGGGCCGGTCGCGCCGACGTTCGACGGCTCGTTCCGCCCCCTCGACACGCCGATCGATCTCGCGCGGCTGGGAGCCCGCGGCGCGCCAGCGCTGCTCGACGTCGCCCACGCGGCGCGGGCGGTCGCCCACGCGGTCGGCGCGCTCTCGTTGCCGACCTACGTGATCGAGCCGGACGGCCTCGCGGTGACCGTGCACGAGGATCTCGCGGGAGCGCCGCGCGTCGCGTTCTTGCTGAACCCCACCCGCGAGGACGTGGTCGCCAGCGTCACGGTGCCCGGCGTCCGCGCCGCAGAGGACGCGATGTCAGGCGCCGCGGTGAGCGTGACGTCGGGGCGGCTCGAGGCGAGGGTGGGCGGGCGCTCGGCGCGGATGCTCGCGCTGTCCTGACGCCGCCTCTCGTTCGGCGCGATGGCGCGACGAGGTGGCTCGTTCTACGCTGCGCGACATGGCAGATCCGGCGCGCGGTCGCGGTCCCTTCCTGGCGTCGCAGCTGCGGGCGGGCGATCCGTACGAGCTGTCCGCGGGGCACCCGATCTACTGCGCGCCGGGCGGGGGACGAGGCGGCGCGTCGACGCTCCGCGGAGGCGCGGTCGTCGACAGCGATCCCCTGGCGCCGGCGGCGGGGACCGACGTGGGGTTCGAGCTCGACCGACAGACGCTGCGCGCGCCCGACGTCGCGGTGGGCGGCATCGAGGATCGACCCGGGTGGGCGCGCGGGGTGCCCGAGCTCGCGATCGAGTACGCCGACACCGGACAGGACGAGCGCTCACTGACGACGAAGATCGGCGAGCTGTTCGTGGCTGGCACCCGGTGGGTGTGGGTGGTGCGCCTCGTGGGTGAGAAGCACGTCGAGGTGCACGAGCGCGGCAAGAAGGTGAAGCGAGTCGTCGCGGGACAGGCGCTCCGCGCGCCCGGCGTGCTCGCGAACCCCGTACCGGCAGAGGCCCTCTGGGACCGCGAGGCCGCTCACGAGGCGACGCTGCGCAACCTCCTCAACAAGAAGGGCTTCGAGAGCCTCGACGCCGTCCGCCACGCCGCTCGCGAAGAGGGCCGCGAAGAGGGCCGCGAAGAGGGCCGCGAAGAGGGCCGCGAAGAGGGCCGCGAAGAGGGCTCCTGGCGCGCGAACCAAGCGACGCTGCTGCAAATCCTGGATGCCCGAGGGGTGACCCTGACCGCTCGCGAGCGGGCGCGGGTGGGCGCGACGACGGATCTCGCGCAGCTGACGAGGTGGATTGGCCGCGCGGCGACCGCGACCACCGCGACCGAGGTGTTCGGGCCGCGGTGAGCGCGGTGGCTCGGCCCGCGGACCGGGTCGATGGCGGACACGACGCGCGTGCGTCCGACGCGGCCGTGGCGCACAATCGTCGACGATGCTGCGCGCCGACGATCCGTCTCCCGATGAACCCGAGGTCGCGCTGGAGCAAGGCGAGCGCGTGCTCGCGTGGCTCGCTGACGCGCGGTTGGCGGGGTTCGGCGACGGCGCGTTCGTCGTGACCGATCGCGCGGCGAAGTTCGTGTCGCGCTCGGCGCTCGCGGACCGCGCGCTCCACGCGCTCGGCAAGGGGCCGCGGGCTCGCGGCGAGACGCACGCCGTGCCACGCGAGGACATCGTCTCCGTCGACCGCGAGTCGACGCCGCTCGGCTTCAAGCGCCTGAGGCTGAGACTTCGGGGCGGCACGGAGTGGCTGCTCGAGCTCGGCGCGCGCGACCCGGCCCCGCTGCTGGCGGCGTTGCGTGGACGCAACGACGGGTGATCAGAGCGCGAACGGCGAGATCACGACCCGCAGCCCGACGAGGGTGAGCGCGCGCCCCGAGCCCGGATCGGCGCCTGCGCGCGACGACGAGGTGTACTTGCCGAACGCGAGGCCGAAGAACGGACCGAACCCGATGTGCCGCGCCGGGTAGTAGTCCATGCCGATCGTGTACCTGAGAAAATCGAAGCCCGTGTAGCTCGTGGTGGCGAAGTCGTTCTTGATGTCGGTCTTGCGGTAGCCGACGCCGAACGAGAACCACGGATCGAGCGGGACGCCGTCGACGAGGTGGTAGACGAGGCCGGGCGCGACCACGAGGGATGTCGTCTTGCACGACGGGCACGCGTCGGTCGAGGCGTACGAGCCCCGCGCGCCGCGCAGCTCGACCGCGAAGTGCCGCGTGAAAGGGTAAGCGAGCTGCAACCCAGGCAAGAGCCCCCAGCCCGCGGCGTCGGACTGCGACAGGCCGGTCTCGGCGGAGCCGTACAGGTGCGTGTAGCCCCCCTCGAGCGCGACGGTGGGGCGGCCCGCGCGCGTGTCGGGGGCCGTCGGGCGAGGCTTCGGCGGCGCCTCTTGCGCTGCTGCGCCGACGACGCCCGTGGCGAGAGCGACGGTCAGCAGCGTGGAGTGGGCGCGCGCGCGGAGCATGGAGGGCCGCGGCCTTACCAGCGCCGCCGCGCGTGCGCAAAGAGCACGGATCCCGGCGGCACGTAGTAGATAAGGGGCGCGCTCTCATGCCCGCGATCGGAGACTCCGTCGGCCGCTACATCATCGAGGGGATCCTCGGCGAGGGCGGCATGGGCTCGGACTACCGCGCCGACGATCCGGTGCTGCACCGCAAGGTCGCCCTGAAGGTCGTGCGCGCGCGCGACGACGGCGGCGATCCGAGGGCCGCGGCCGAGGGCACGGCGCGCTTGCTTCGCGAGGCGCGCGCGGCCGCGGCGCTCGTGCACCCGTCGGCGGTGGCCATCTACGACGTCGGCGAGATCGACGGCGATCCGTTCATCGCGATGGAGCTGGTCAGCGGCAAGACGCTGCGCGACCGCGCGGCCGACGCGACCGCGACGCTCGACGAGCGCGTGAGGTGGCTCGTCGAGGTCGCGCGCGTGCTCGACGCCGCGCACAAGAAGGGCATCGTCCACCGCGACATCAAGCCCGACAACGTGATGGTGACCGACGACGGCGGCGTCAAGGTGCTCGATTTCGGCATCGCGCGCCGGCGCGTCGAGGGCCCGTTCGACGCGTCGTCGGCGACCGGCGCGGGGTTCGGGACGCTGACGGCGAAGGGCACCGCGATCGGCACGCCGATGTACATGGCGCCCGAGCAGATGCTCGCCGTGGACGTCGACGGGCGCGCGGACCAGTTCGCGTGGGGCGTGATGGCGTGGGAGCTGCTCGTCGGCGAGAGCCCGTGGGGCCAGCCGAAGGACGCCGTCGCGCTGATGTACCTGATCCTCAAGAAGGACCCTCCGCGCGTCTCCTCGCGCGCGCCCGACGTGCACGTCGAGGTCGACGAGGCGATCGCGAGGGCGCTGTCGAAGGAGCCCGAGGATCGGTTCGCGTCGATGGCCGAGCTGGTCGCCGAGCTCGAGCCGCACGCGGCGTCGCGCCCTGGCGAGGTCGCGCCCGCATCACGCGCGGTCGCGTCGCGCGCGCGCGCGGCGACTGGCCCGGACAGGGCGCGGCTCGCGGCGACCTTCCTCCTCGTCGCGGGCGTCACCGCGGGCGTGGTCGCGAAGGCTCGGGTCGAGCTGCGCGCGCGCGCCGCGGCGTCGGCCCACGCAACTCCAGCCGCCGGCGCGAGCGGCGGACCCATCGTGCTCACCGAGCTCGTCGCCGTCACGACGTCACCCGAGGCAGCCGCGGCGTACAAGGCCGGAGTGCAGGCCCTCCGCGACGGCGCGATGGGCGGCGCCATCGAGAACCTCACGCGCGCGACGCAGCTCGATCCCGGCCTCGCCGCGGCGCACCTGCGCCTCGCGCTCTACAGCCTCAACGGCGGCGTGCCGACGCGCTCGACCGGCTCCTTCCAGCGCGCGGTGCAGCTGCGCGCGTCGCTGTCGCCGCGCGACCAGGAGCTCGTGACCGCGATGGAGCCGTACATGAGCCGCGAGCGGGTCGATCTCGCCGAGACCGAGCGCCGCCTGGTGGCGCTCACCGCGAGGCGACCCGACGACGCCGAGCTCGCGTACCTCCTCGCGGCGGTGAGGTTCGACGCGGACGCGCGCGCGATGATGAGCGAGCTCGATCGCGCGACGCGCCTCGATCCCTCGTTCGTCCCGCCGGTCGCGATCCGCGCGCACGGGCTCGCGTACCTCGGCGATCTCGACGGCGCGCGCCGGGCCTTCGCGCGGTGCACCGAGATGGCGCCGACGAGCTCGCTGTGCGCGTCGTATCAGGCCAGCCTCGATCAGCAAGACGGCGAGTGCGCCCGCATCGCCGAGACCGCGCGGCGCGTCCTCAGCGCCGAGCCCGAGTCCGCGACGATGCTGGGCCACCTCGCGGCGGCGATGGCCTCGAGCGGCAGCCCCCGCGAGGCCGTGCAGGCGATCCTCACGCAGAAGGCGCAGAAGACCCGCGAGGCGGTGCGCGAGCAGACCCGCCAGCGAGACCTGACCAAGCTGGCCATCCTGTTCGGCGATTTCGACGCCGCCGAGACGCACGCGAAGGAGCTCGCGAAGGTCGTCGCCTCCGCGTCGAACCAGGCCGCGCACGCGAGCGCCGCGCTCCTGCTCGCCGACGTCTACCTCGAGACCGGGCGCGCTCGCGACGCCGCGAAGCTCGCCGAGACCTTCATGAAGACACGCGACGCGTGGGTGCCGCCGACCAACGTCGAGGACTACGCGATCCGCGACGACTCGACGGTGCCGATCCTCACCGTGATGCTGCGCGGCGGCGCCATCGACCGCGCGAGGTTCGAGGCGGACCGCGCGACGTGGCTCGAGCGCTGGAGCAAGGCCACGTCGCCGTTCTACCTCGGGTACCTGTGGATCCACGGCTTCGCGTTCCCCGCGGAGACCAGGGAGGACGCGCGTGAGGCGCTGACGGCGCTCGAGCGCTACGGACCGGTCCCGCCGTACCGCTCGCAGATGACGGCCGACGGCGCGATCGGCAACGTGTACCGCCTCGCCGGGCGCACGGCCGAGGCGCTGCCGTACCTGCGACGCGGCGCGAGGGCGTGCCGCGCCCTGCTCGAGCCGGTGCACAGCACGCGCGCGAGCTATTTCCTGGGGCTCGCGCTCGACGAGACCGACGACAAGCCCGGCGCGTGCGCCGCCTACAAGACCGTGCTCGATCGCTGGGGCGGCGCGAGGCGCTCGCTCACGTCCGACAAGGTGCGCGCCCGCACCCGCGCGCTCGGCTGCAAGTAGCCTCAGCCACGCGCCCACGAGCGCACGACGTCGTCGATCGAGAAGCGCGGGGCGTGCGACGCGCCCACGTGGACGAAATCACCGCTCGCATCTCGCTGATAGCGCCCACGGAGCGTCGCGGCGTGGGCGGCGACGAACCGCAGCGCCTCGTCGAGCGCGGCCACGTCGTCGTGCGTGGTGAACACACCGAAGCTCGCGCGCACCATCCCCGGCTTCTTCGTGGCGTCGCAGACGTCCGCGTCGCTCGTGCACGCGCTCTCCACGTCGGGGTGCAGGCGCAGCTGCTCCTTGACGTAGGGCTGAGCGCAGAAGCAGTCGTTGCGCACCGCGATCGCGAAGTAGTCCCACAGCGCAGCCGCGACGAGGCCGTGCGGGAGCGAGCGCACGTTGAACGCGATGACCCCGGCGCGCGGCACCGCGCCCGCGTCGACGCTGCCGTACACCACGACCTCGGGGATCGCGGCGAGGCGCGCGAGCGCGTCGTCGACCAGCGCGATCTCGTGCTCACGCACCAGGTCCATGCCGATCTCGGCGAGCATCCCGGCGACGATCCCGAGCGCGATCGTGCCGGGGATGTTGGGCGTGCCGGCCTCCTCGCGCGCGGAGACGTCGGCCTTCCAGCGCACCTCCTCGGTCGACACGAGCTCGACGGCGCCGCCGCCGACGCCGCCGACGACGCGGTCCTCTCGAAACACGTCGCGGCGCCCGACGAGCACTCCGCGCGAGCCGGGCGCGTAGAGCTTGTGACCCGACACGATCACGTAGTCGAGCGCGGCGTCGGGGTCGTCCGCGGGGTGCATGTCGATCGGCACGTGCGGCGCGGCCTGGGCGGCGTCGAGCACGATGCGCGCGCCTGCCCGGTGCGCGAGGCGCGCCATGTCATGCACCGGGTTGATGATGCCGGTGACGTTGGACACCCCTGTCACGGCGACGATCGCGACGCGCGCGCCCTCGGCCTCGAGCAGGCGGCGGTAGCAGGCCTGATCGAGCGTGCCGTCCGCGAGCGCGTCGATGAACCGCACGCGCTCGCGGCCGACCGCGCGAAACCACGGCAGCATGTTCGAGTGGTGCTCCATCTTGGACACGATCACGAGGTCGCGCCCCGCGGTCGGCGGCGAGGGGAACAGCGCGTCGGCGAGCAGGTTGACCGCGCCGGTCGCGCCGTTGCCCGTGAAGATCGCGACGTCGACCGTGGGATCCCAGCCGACGAGCCGACCGACGAGCTCGCGCGTGCGCTCGATCGCCGCGGTCGTCTCGCGGCCCGGCGCGTGCGCGTGCGTGTGCGAGTTGGCGCACGCCTCGCGGAAGTAGCGGCCCAGCGCGCTCCACACCGGCTCGGGCATCAGCGAGGTCGCGGTCGCGTCGAGGTACACGCGGCGCCGCGTCGCGCCCGCGCCGTCGAGCGTGTGCACCTCGGTCGCCGTGTGCAGCCCGAGGAACTCGCGCCCGAACCGTGACAGCCTCGCCCGCCGCTCGTCGATGCTCGCCATGGCGGCGCTCATAGAATGAACTCGAACGGCCGGACAGTCATCCGCGCGCGCCCACCTCGAGCTTCGCGCCGGCCGTCGTCAGCGCCGCCTTCACGTCGTCGACGTGGTCGAACCCCCGCGTCTCGAGCACGAGCTCGACCCAGGTCTCGCCGAGCTCGGTGCCGAACGCGCGATCGTGGTGCACCTCGACGACGTTGGCCTTGGTAGCAGCGACCACCGACAGCAGCGACGCGAGCGCGCCGGCGACGTCGGGCAGCCGCACGCGCAGGCGCATCAGGCGCCCGCGGTGCACGAGGCCGCGCTCGATGATGCGCGACATGAAATTGACGTCGATGTTGCCGCCCGAGATCACGCACGCGACGCGTCGGCCATCGACGGGGAGGCGCCGGTTCATCAACGCGGCGAGCGGCGCGGCGCCCGCGCCCTCGGCGACCGTCTTCTCGCGCTCGAGCAGCACGAGGATGGCCTCGGCGATCTCCTCTTCCTCGACCAGGACGACGTCGTCGACGTAGCGCGCGACGACCTCGCGCGTGAGCGCGCCAGGCCGCTTGACCGCGATGCCGTCGGCGATCGTCCGCGACGATCCCGCGAGCGCGGGATCGCCGGTCAGCGCGTGCTTCATGCTCGGCATCGCGCGCGTCTGCACGCCGTACACCTTGATCTTGGGGTTGGTCTCCTTCAGCGCGACCGCGACGCCCGCCGCGAGCCCGCCGCCCCCGATCGAGACGACGACCGCGTCTAGGTAGGGGTTCTGCTCGAGCAGCTCGAGGCCGATGGTGCCCTGCCCCGCCATGATCAGCTCGTCGTCGAACGGGTGTACGTAGACGCGCCCGTCGCGCTCGGCGATCCGCGTCGCCTCCTCGGCCGCGTCGTCATAGCCCGCGCCGACGAGCGAGACCTTCGCGCCGAGCGACTGCGTGCTCTGGACCTTGATGAGCGGCGTCGCCTCGGGCATCACGACGACCGAGTCGATGCCGAGGCGGGTGGCGTGGTGCGCGACGCCCTGCGCGTGGTTGCCGGCGCTCGCCGTCACGACGCCGCGCGCGCGCTCGGGCGGCCCGAGGAACGACAGCTTGTTGCACGCGCCGCGCTCCTTGAACGAGCCGGTCATCTGCAGGTTCTCGAGCTTGAGCGAGAGGCGCGTCCCGGTGAGCTTGGCCAGCGTCTCGGACGCGGCGAGCGGCGACAGGAACACGCGGTCTGCGATGCGCGCGCGCGCGGCCTCGATGTCCGAGAAGGTGATCACGGTGTGCCCGCGTATAGAGCGGATCGGGGACGGCGCGTGGCTTCGGTGCTAGGCGCGCTGTGTCATGAACCTGTGCTTCGCCACGCCGCGCAAGCTGCCGCGGGCGCGAGACGTCGAGGGGCGCGTGGTGGTGCTCGACATCGCGTTCGCGTCCGAGGCGTCGGGGGGCGGCTTCGAGAAGATCACGCTGCCGTTCATCGACGGGCTCGGACCACGCCTCGCCGCGTGGGTCGATCACCACGACAGCCTCCACCACGCGCGGTTCGCCGATGATCCGCGCTTCGTGCTCACCACCAAGGCCCAGCACGGCGCGTGCCCCGAGCTGGTGACGCCCGAGCTCGTCGCGCGCGTCGGGCCGGTCGACTCGATCGTCTGCCACACCGATTTCGACGGGCTCGTGTCGGCTGCCAAGTGGATGACTGGCGGCGTCGAGCCCTACCCGGGCGCCGACGCCGACGCGCGCGCCATCGACACGCGCCTCGGGACGCCGTCCCCCGTCGCGAACCGCTTCGATCGCGCGATCCGCGCCCGCTCGCGCGATCTAGGTTTGTTGGGTTTGATGGTCAGGCACCTGTCGACGGGTCTATCGGACGCGTCGCTCTGGGTCGACATCGACGCGGCGGGGCGCGAGCTGCAAGCGATAGAGGCCGAGACCCGCCGGGTGGCAGCGCGCTACCGTCGCGTGTCGGGCGTCGCGATCGTCGACGCGAGCACGAGAGAGGGCCCCATCGACAAGACGATGCTGCTCTTGCTGGGTCAAGAGCGCGAGCGGGTGGCCCTGGTCATCGACGGAGACACCCTGAACCTGGCGGCGCCGTTCGACAGCGGCCTCGACTTCTTGAAGATGCTCGGGCTCTCGGCGGGAATGCCAACTCGAGTCAGCGTGCCTCGCAAGCGCCTGGGCGACGTGCTGAAGGCGCTGGGCGTCGACGAGGTGGACGCGGGGTTGTGAGCTCCCTCCGCGACCTCCCCCACGCCCGCGAAGCGGGATTTGACGCGCCCACAAATCACAAATCACAAATCACAAATCACAAATCACAAATCACAAATCACAAATCACAAATCACAAATCACAAATCACAAATCACAAATCACAAATCACAAATCACAAATCACA
>CAUJFL010000272.1 GCA_963169165.1 Myxococcota bacterium
TGCGGTCGAGCGCGACGTAGAAGAACAAGGCGCCGCGCGCCCGGAGCGGGCGGATCAGGTGGTACTGCTTGCCGAGCGTGATGAGGATGTCCTCGATGGCGTCCTTCAGGTTGAGGTTGTTCATCGTCTTGCGCTTGGCGCGGACGACCTCGGTGTTGCCGGCCGCGGCGACCTCGAGGTTGAGGGTGCCGCTGTTCCCCTCCTGCCCCAGCATCATCCCGCTGTCCGAGTCGACGATCGCCGCGCCGATGAATCCGTCGATGGTGTTGAGCTTCGCGAGGGCTTCCTTGATGTTCATGGTGTTCTCCTGGTTGGATGGGTGGGGTTCAGCTTCGGGGTGGGCGGTCGAGATCGGGGGCTCGTCGGCGTCGGGCGCGGGCGGCACGACGGTCCAGCCGGTGCGAGAGGGGCGAGACTCTTCGGCGCGCCGCGCCTCGTCGAGCAAGCGGCAGCTCTCCATCAAGAGCTCGGTCGGGTTGGCGGTGACGGTGACCTCGGGCGGCGTGACGCCCATCCGCATCGAGAACTGGCCGCCGCTCCAGAGCATGATGTCGTAGAAGGCCTCTTCGCCGACGTTCCCGAGCGAGGTCTCGGCGTGCGCGATGGCCCCCTCGCGGAACCACAGCGCGCCCTCGACGTCGCGGCGGCGCACCGACAGGAGGCCGGTCGCCGCCGACATCACGTAGAGCTGCACGATGTCGGGCAAGGTCTGGACCGAGATGGCGCCGGAGAAGCCGCTCGGCCGCGCGAGCGCCTCGTCGACGAGCGTGAGCAGCCGCTCGAACGGGAAGGGCTTGTCGAGGAACGCCGTGCCGCTGGTCGACGCGAGGCGCTCGAGCTGGTCCGTCGTCTTGAACGCTGTCATCATGATCACCGCGAGCTCCGGTTTGCGGCGACGCGCCTCGAGGATGAGGTCGACGCCGCTGATGCCTGGCAGTCGGATGTCGGCCACCAGCAGCTCCACCGACTGCTCGTCGAGCTGCGCGAGGGCGGACTCGCCGTCGTGGGCGGTGAGGATGTCGAGGTTGGGCCGGACGCGCGACAGGCGGGTGGAGAGCGACCAGACGAGCGCCTCCTCGTCGTCGACCAGCATCACGCGAGAGCGGTCCGGCCCGGTCATGCTCGACCCTTGTGCAGCGGGCGTGCCACACGCGAAGTCCGAGCAACGTCGCGGCCGCGGCGACGGCGTGCTCGCGCGTTGGTCCGAGTCTCGGTCTGACCGCGTCCGATTCTCGGACTGAAGCCGCGCCGTCACCGCGCGCGTTCGCTGTGGGATGCGTGGCTCGCGCGTTGCACGTGGGTGCGCCCGATGGCTCATCTCAACGTGCGTCAGCGGAGGATCGAGGCCACGATCGCGTTCGTTGGACGCGCTGACGGCGCGCGCGCCCAGCTCGACCTGTTGCAGGCGAGCGGCGACGCGCGGCCTGCGACGACCGTCGACGTCGACGGGGTCTCCGCCCGCTCGCTCTCGTGGTCCCCTGCGTGGAGCGGCGTGGCGGGGCTGGAAGGGGCGGTCACGCTGCGAGCCCTCGACTCCCACTCCGATGACGACGGCGCGCGGCTCGCCCGAGCGGCGGACGGCGTCGTCTTGGTGGTCGACGACGCGCGGGCGCACCTCGCGGAGCACCTCGCCGCGCGCGACGCGCTCGCGCAGGCGCTCTCCGGGTCGGAGACGCCGGTCGTCGTGCAGCTCGCGCCCGGTGGCACGGACGACCTCGTACCGATGGCCGAGCTCGTCGACACGCTCGGGCTGCAGGCGTGGCCGCTGGCCGGGGCGCGAGACGAGCCGAGGCGCGCCGTCGAGCTCGCGCTCGACGCCGTGGCGCTCGCGCTCATGACGCCGCCCGAGGTCGCCTCGGAGAGCGACGAGACGCCCCTCCTCGACTCGCTCCGCTCGACCATCGACGCCGCGCTGCGGGCGACGACGGCCGAGCTCGAGCGGCGCTGGCTCGAGGCGGTGCGCGCGACGTCGCGCGAGGCCGTGGCGGAGACGTCGACTCGGCTCGACGCGTTGCAGCCGACGCTGGGGCGGCTCGACGAGCGGCTGGCGTCGCTGTCGAGCGAGGTCACCGCCCTCTCTCTCCACCTGCGCGAGCTGCAGGCATCACTCGTCACCACCGCGGAGGCGGTGACGCGCGCGGCCGCGGAGGGCCGGGCGAGCGCGAAGGTCACGGACGCGACGCTCGCCAAGCTGCGCGAGTCACTCGACGCCGAGGCGGTCCTCGTCCGGCGCGCCGGCACCGAGGCAGAGGACGCCAAGGCCGCCGCGACGCGGGCGGCGGCCAGGATGGATGCGCTCGAGCGGGTGCTCGCGCGCGCGGTCGACGCAGGCGCGGCGCGGGCCGAGCGCGC
Organism: Myxococcota bacterium; assembly: GCA_963169165.1. Lineage (GTDB taxonomy): Bacteria > Myxococcota_A > Polyangia > Polyangiales > Polyangiaceae > JADLFU01. The sequence continues at coordinate 2,353 of CAUJFL010000272.1, forward strand.
CGCGGCGGCCGCCCAGGAGCCGCTCACCCAGCTCGGCGGGCGAGTGGGCGAGCTGGTCGAGGCGTCGCGCGCCGCCGACGCTCGCGCGGCCGCGCTCGAGCGAGCGACCCGCGCCGCCTCGGAGCCCGCGACGAGGACGCTCGCGCAGGTCACCGAGCTGCCGACGACGCTCTCTCGCCTGGACGCGCACGCCGACGCCCGCAGCGCTCGGGTCGAGGCGCTCATCCAGGAGCGGTCGGAGCACGCGAACGCGCGCGTGGAGGCGGTCGGACAGTCGGTGGACGCGCTGCTCGACGAGCTCCGAACGAAGAAGAAGGGCTGGTTCGGGTGAGGGGCGCGCGGGGCGCGCGGTTCGATCCCGCGACCGGACGCCGAGTGATACAGCTCGTCTATGACGGCGAGCGGGGCGCTGGAAAATCAACAAATATCACCCATCTCTCGCGCGCCTTCGAGCACGTCCGCGTGTACGAGCGGCCATCCCGCGCCGTCGGCGGCGCCACGCTCGACTTCGACTGGCTGCAGCTGCGCGGAGGCACGCGAGACGAGCTGCCGGTGGACGTCACGATCATCGGTACGCCCGGGCTCCGGGGGCTGGCGTCCCGCCGGGCGGCGATCGTGGAGGAGGCCGATGTGATCGTCGTGGTGTGCGACGCGACTCCAGTCGGCGTGCAACGGGCGGTCCGCGCGTCGAGGTCGCGACCCAAGGTGCCGATCGTCCTGCAAGCGAACCACCAGGCACGGGCGGGCGCGCTCGCGCCGTCCGAGGTCGCGCGCGCCCTCTCGCTCTCGGACGTCCCTGCGGTCGCCGCGGACGCGCGGGACGGACGCGGCGTCGTGCCCACCCTGCTGGCGGCGCTCGGCGCGGCCCACGACGAGCTGGGCGCCCGCGACGCTCTGGGACGCGCGGTCCCTGTCGGTCCCCCGCTCACCGCGGCGGCCCTGTCGCGCTCGCTCGCGTCGGTGGAGGTGGACCGCGAGCGCTGCGCGGAGCACCTCTTGCGGCTGGCGGCCACGGCGCGAGCGGCGCGCTGATGCCGGCGGCCCACCTGCTCGCCGGCCTCGGGCGCCGGATCGCGTCGATGGTGCCCTTCGACGAGCTCCCCGAGGAGGTGAGGGAACGCTTCCTCTTCGTGCCGCTCGAGATCGACGGCGTCGACGCGCTGCCCGCCCCGCTCGTCGCGGCGGTGTTCGACGCGCGGCGCGCCTCACTCGACGAGCTGAAGCGCGCGTGCGCGTCGCCCCGGCTCGCGCGCGTGCCTCGGCTGATCGTGGGCGTGGACGCGGGGGCGGAGGCCGAGCTGCGGCGGTCGATACCGCTGACCGACGCGGTCGCCGCTTGCCCGAAGACGATCTGCCCCGAGGAGCTCGCGGGACGCCTCGGCGTCCTGGCCGAGCTCGGCGCGGCGTGGCTGTCGATCGAGCTGTACGAACAGTCCATGCTCGAGGGCGTCACCGGGCTCACTGTGGCCGAGCGACGGGGCGACGAGCTGTCGCTGGTCTACGCGAGCCCGGCGTTCGGGCGGATCACGGGCTACGAGCCCGACGAGGTGCTCGGTCGCAACCCGCGCCTGCTCCAGTCGAGCTCGAGCGACGGGGACGCGCGCGGGGCGCTGCGAGAGGGCGTCCGCGAGCGGCGACGCGCGCAGGCGGTCCTGCAGAACGCGCGCAAGGACGGCACGCGCTTCTGGAACGAGGTGACGGTGTTCCCGCTTCACGCGCAGGGCGCCGAGCTCCCGCTGTTCGGCGGGGTGCAGCACGACGTCACCGCGCTGGTCGAATCACAGGCGCGCGTCCAGCGACTGACCGAGGAGCAAGAGCGGCGGGTCTCCTTCGACCAGGCGCTGCTCGAGGCGCTCGAGCTCGGCGTGATGACGCTCGATCACGACGGCCGGGTGACCTTCGCCAACGACGCGGCGCGCGCGGTCATGAGCCTCGAGCAGGTCGAGGGTGTAGAGCTGCGTCGGGCGCTCGGGGTCCGCTCCGATCCCTGGGTACGGACGGGCGAGGTCCCTCGCAGGTTCTCGCACCGGATGAGCGGGAGAGAGATCGACGTCACCGTCCGCCGCCTGCCCGCGCCCACGCTGTCCGGCCTGGCCGGGCTCGTGATCCTTCGCGACGTCACCGGCGAGCGCGAGCTGCAAGACGAGATGCGGCGGGTCGAGCGGCTCGCGGCGATGGGGACGATGGTCGCCGGCTTCGCGCACGAGGTGAGGAACCCGGTGGCGAGCCTGCGCGCCATGGCGGAGCAGCTGGACGAGGATCTCGCGGAGGAGGGCGTCTCGCTGCCGCACGCCGGGCGGATGCTGAAGGTGCTCGGACGAATCGAGGCGCTCGTACACTCGTCGCTGCGCTTCGGCCGACCTGCCTCGGCGCGGCCCATCGAGCGGCGACCGTGGGAGCTCGTGTCAGCGGCGCTCGCGGCCGTCTCTCCGCGCACGCGCGCGATGGGCGGCGACATCAGGATCGAGGTCGAGCCCGACCTCCCCTCCGTGTTCGTCGACGAGGGACAGCTCGTCCAGGTGCTCGTGATCCTGCTCGACAACGCGCTCGACGCCACGCAATCGCCGAGGCGCGTCGCGCTGCGCGCGCTCTCGCGTCGAAGCGAGCCGCGGGCCGGGTCCGAGCCGCCGCCGTCGGTGTGCATCGAGGTCACCGACGACGGAGCGGGGATCCCTCAGCCCGTGATCGGTCGCATCTTCGACCCGTTCTTCACGACCAAGCCCAGCGGGACCGGCCTCGGCCTCTCGATCGCGCAGCAGCTCGTCGCAGAGAACGGCGGCCGGATGGAGGTCTCTTCCGAGGCAGGTGGGCCCACGACCTTCACCGTGCGGCTCGGTCCCTGCTTGCCCCCTGACTCGACGCGAGGCTAGTGCGTGACCGTGTCACCCGTCGCGGACGATCCCGGCGAGAACCCGGCCGCGCTCTCCGTGGGGCTGGCGCACGAGCTCCGCAACGCGGCCTTCGCGCTCACCGCGACGCTGGAGACCGCGGCGCTCGAGCTGGGCATCTCGTTCGACGAGCGAACCCTCGAGTGCGTCCAGGTGTTCGAGCGGCGCGTCGACGCGCTCTTGCGCGACCACGCCGCGCTGCTCGCGCCGCTCGTGCTGCGCGCCGAGCCTGTCGCGCCCGGCGCGTTGCTCGACCGCTCGTGCGACGCGGTCGTGGCCGGCGCGGGTCAGCGCCCAGAGGTGCTCGACGAGCTCGGATCGGCGCTGGTGCTCTGCGACGCGAGCGCCACGGCGAGCGCGCTCACGACGCTGCTCGTGGCCGCCGGAGCGCTCTCTGGGCCTTGTCTCGTGAGCCTGAGGCGCGTCGGATCGAGCGCCTCGCTGGGCCTCCACGGCGCGGGGATGGGCGGCGACCCCGGGCGCTGGTTCGAGCCGTTCGCGCGGACCAGCCCGCTCGGCTCGCGGCTGTCGTTCGCCGTCGCGAGGCGGCTCATCCTCGCTCAGGGCGGCGCGCTGGCGTCGATGACGAGCGACGGCGCCGCGATCACCGTGACGTTGCCCATCGCGGGCTGAGCGGCCGCGGGCTCACGGCGCCCACCCGCTCGCCTCCGCGTCCGACTCGGTCACGTCGCTCACCCGCCACTCTCCGTCCGAGCGCGTGAGCAGCAGGTAGACGAAATCGCACCTGCGTTCGCCGGGGCAGATCACGTCGACGCTCGCGACGGCGTGTCCTCGCGCTCGACGCGTCGGCGCGGCGACGCGCGCCTGAAACTTGCGCCCCGCCTGTCTGGCGAACGCCGCGCAATGCTTGCTCCAGCACTCCACCGTGCTCGTCGCCCGCGCGCCGGCGTCGTCGTCCGAGTTCGCGGAGTCGAGGAAGCGCGCCACCACCGCGGTGGGCGGAGGAGCCTCGGGCGCGGGGACGTCGACCGGGCGCGCGCTCGCGGGAGAAGCCGACGCGACCTCGACCGTGACGGGTGCGATCCCTCCAGCGGCGCCCGCGTTGGCAGAGCAGGCGAGCAGCGAGACGGCGAGGGGTGCGAGCGCGCGCATGTCGGCGACGAGCGGCGAGGGTGTCCTGACGCGCCCGTGGAGTCGAGCGCGTTTCGTCGGCCGAGCGGACATGAGAGAGTGCGGCGTTGCCGCTCGAGGTCCTCTACTCGAACTCGGTCGACGCGCTGGCGCGCGAGCTCGCCGATCGCCTGCGCGTCGAGCTCGCCGACGATCCGCTCGCCTCCCCGCTCGTCGTCGTGCCGGGTCGCGCGCTGTCGGCGGTCGTCGAGCGGCGCGTGGCGGAGCGGCTCGGCGTCGCGATGAACTTGCAGCGCATCGGGGCGCGGAGCCTGTGGGGGAGGATCGCGGCCTCGGCCGAGCTCGCCCTGGTCGAGCCGCGCGCGCTCGCGGCCAGGATCCTCGCCGCGGCACCCGCGTCCCCTTCGCTCGGGGAGCTGCGCTCGTACCTCGCAGCGGCGCCCGACGCGGCGCGCGGCGCGAGGGGGGTCGAGGTCGCGCTGTCCCTCGCCGAGCTGTTGCTCGAAGACGACCGCGAGCGCCCGCGGCACCTCGACGCCTGGCTGCGCGGCGCCCCCGTGCCCGACACGCCCGCGTGGCAGGGCGCGCTCGTCTCCGAGCTGTTCGCCGCCGACGGAGTCGCGCGGGAGGCGCCGCTCGTCCTGCCTTCACGGGCGACGGCGGCGGCGCTCGCGCGCGGCGGCGCGCTGCCGCCCCGCGTACACCTCTTCTGCCCCGCGCCGCCCAGCGCTGGCGAGCTGGACAATCTCCGTCGGCTCGCGCACGGCGCGCGGGTGACGGCGTTCGTGGCGTCCCCCTGTCGCGGCTTCTGGGAAGACTACTCACCCGACGATCCCAGGCTCCTCTCGTCGCTCGGCCGCGCGGGACGATCGGCGACCCGCGCGTGGAACTCGCTCGCCGAGCACTCGACGGACGACGCGCACGTCGAGCGCCCGCCGACGAGCGTGCTCGGAGCGCTCCAGGCCGTCACGCTCGATCGCGCCCGCGCGGAGGGTCCCGCGCCCTCGCCCGACCGATCGCTGTCGCTGCACGACTGCCCGAGCCCGGCGCGCGAGGCCGAGATCGTGAAGGCGCTGCTGCAGGACGCGATGCTGGGGGCGGGGGCGATGACGCCGCCGCTCCGCCCGGACCAGATCTCGATCCTGGTGCCCGAGCGGCTCACCGACGAGTACTTCCCGAGGCTGGCGCGCGCGCTCGCCTCGCCGCCCGCGATCCCGTTCACGATCGTGGGGCGGCGGCTCGCCGAGACCAGCTCCGCGGCGGCAGCGGCGCGCGCGCTGCTCGCGCTCCCCGGCGGCGAGATCACGCGCGACTCGGTGCTCCGGGCGCTCTGCCACGACGCGGTGGGCGCGAGGGGCGACGGCGCGCCCGCCTCGAGCCTCCGGACGCTCGCGCGGAGGCTCGGCGTCTACTGGGGCGCGGACGCCGACGATCTCGCGGGCACGCACGTCGAGCGAGATCTCTATCACTGGGATCAGGCCCTCTCGCGGCTCTCGCTCGGGTTCTTCGCCGACGCCGAGCCGGACGTCGTCGACCACGGGCGCGGCCCCTGGCTCACCTTCTCGGTCGCGCCCGAAGACTCGGACGCCGCCGCGGCGCTGGTCGACGGCGCGCGACGTCTGCTCTCGGACGCGGCGCGGCTGGCGAAGGCCGCGCTGCCGCTCACCGACTGGGGGCGGGCGCTCTCGATCTACCTCGACACCTACCTCGCCGAGGACGAGCGCGACCGGGGACGCGCCGCGGCGCTGGACGCGTGCGCGACGCTCGAGGAGCTCGACGTCGACGGACGCGCGGTCTCCTTCTCGGTCGCGTCGGCGTGGGTGTCCCACGCGCTCGACGAGGTCGAGGATCCGGGCGGCGAGCCGCTGTTCGAGGGCGTGTCGATCGGCGCGCTCGGCGCGGTCGCCGCGGCGCCTGCGCGCCTGTCGGAGCTGGTCGGAGCGCTCGAGTCCGCGCTCCCGCGAGCCCAGGTCCGCCACCCGCTCGACGTCGGCTCGACGCCGCGCGCGCGCGAGCTGTCGCAGGCGGATCGCGACCGCCACCACGTGCTCGCGCGCGTGACCGACTCGGAGCGCCTGGCCGTCACGTGGGTCGGTCGAGATCCGTCGTCCGGCGCCGAGAACCCGGTGTCGCCCGTCGTCATCGATCTCCGCGCGGCGGTCGGGGAGCTGGGAGACGAGCAGCTCGCGGCGGCGATCTCCCGAGCGCACCCCGTCAGCCGCTCCGAGCTGCGAGCCGACGACGCGGGCGCCGCGCGCCCCGTGGGCATCCAGCTCGAGGCCAACATGGCGGCCATCGCGCGGGCGCTCCGCGGGACGGGCGCGCCGCCCCGCGAGCTCTCGGACGTGCTGGCGCGCGTGACGGCGCGAGATCGCGCGAAGCTCGCGCGGCTGCTCGCGCTGCCTCGAGCACCCGAGTCGCGCGCGACGGTGAGACGCGTGACGCTGTCGACCCTCCGCCGGTTCGTCGACGAGCCGGTCGAGGCGGCCGCCCAGTGGGTCGCCGGAGCGCGGGACGATGACTGCG
>CAUJFL010000273.1 GCA_963169165.1 Myxococcota bacterium
CCACGTCGTCACGCCGATCCGACAGGCGCTGCGCCACACGCGCTTCGTGCGCGCGAGCGTCACGTCGGTCGATCCGGTCGCCCGGTGCGTGCGGATCGCGGGCGCCGTCGTCGACGCGCGTCGGCAGGCCGACGAGCTCCCCTACGACGATCTCATCGTCGGCCTCGGCTCCACGACGAACTTCTTCGGTGTGCCGGGGGCGGCCGAGCACACGCTCACGATGAAGTCGGTGCCCGACGCGATGCGCCTGCGCAACCGCGTGCTCGACCTGCTCGAGGCGGCCGACGTCGAGGAGAGCGAGCGGCGGCGGCGCGCGCTGCTCACGATGGTCATCGTCGGCGTCGGGTTCTCCGGGTGCGAGACGGCCGGCGAGCTGCTCGAGTTCATCAAGAAGGCGACCGCGCTCTACCCGCACGTCGGCGAGAAGGACGTGCGCGTGATGCTGGTCGGCCTCGACGCCGAGTGCATGCCCGAGATCGGCCCGCGCCTCGGCAAGTGGGCGCGCGAGGTGCTCACCAAGGACGGCGTCGAGGTGCGCCTCGGCACCGCGATCACGCACATCGCGGCCGACCACGTGCTGATGAAGCTCCCGTCGGGCGAGAGCGAGCGAGTCGAGACCCGCGGCGTCGTGTGGACCGCCGGGGTCGCGCCGGTGCAGGCGGTCGCGGAGCTCGCCACCCCCGAATCCAAGGGTCGCGTGCCGGTCGAACGGACGCTGAAGAGCCCGCACCACGAGGGGCTGTGGGCGCTCGGTGACGCGGCCGCGGTGCCGAACACCGAGGGGCCGGGGCTCTGCGGTCCGACGGCGCAGCACGCGATGCGACAGGCCGCTACGCTCGCGAAGAACCTCCTCGCCGAGCACCGCGGTCGTCCGCTCGTTCCTTACACGTACAGGCCGCTCGGCATCATGGCGTCGCTCGGGCACCACAGGGCCGTCGCGCTCGCGATGGGCGTGCCGCTGTGGGGCTTCGTCGCGTGGTGGATGTGGCGCACCTACTACTTGCTCCGGATGCCGGGCCTCGAGCGAAAGATCCGCGTCGCGCTCGACTGGACGATCGATCTGTTCTTGCCGCGCGACACCGTGGTCCTGCGCTACGAGTCGCCGGGCTCGCAGCTGATGTTGACGCCGCCGCCGCCGCGCTCGCTGCCAGCGCCGCCGCCCGAGGGGTGAGGGGTGCGCGCGCGATCCGCGCACCGGTACGAATTTGTGAAAGCGTCGGCGTGAGCGGCCGATTGTAGTGCATGAACCACCTCGATCCCGAGCTCGACGTCCTCCTCCAGATGATGCAGTCCGACGAGCGCATCTTGCGCTCCATGGTCGAGTCGATGCTCGGTCAGCGCGAGCCGCTCGCCGAGGTGCGCGTGCTCAGGCCCGAGAGCCCCGGCGACCGCGGCGTCTTGCTCGAGGTGCACGTGCGGCTCGCGTCGGGCGAGGAGCTCGAGCTCGAGCTCGCCGCGCTCGGCCGCCTGGCGCCGTCGCCGCTGCGCGTGTGGTCTTGAGCCGCGCCTTCGGGCCTCGCGGGTCCCGTGCTTGCGGACGAACGGCCAGTCGAGCCCTCTGAGGTTGCTCGACTGGCTGCAGGCGACCGAGGTTCGTCCGCTGGACCCAGCCGCTCGGTGAGCCCGCGGGGCTTCAAGACCTTGAACATCGACGCCGCCGCCTCCCTCGCCGAGCTGTTTCTCACCGGGTACGTGTCCGAACTCTTCGTGCCTCCCAACGAGCTCGAGGACCCCCTCCTGATCCCCTTCTCGGTGCAGCCGGGCGGCGCACCCGACGCCATCGCGGTGACCCTCGGGCTCCGACCCTCCGAGGACGTCGACGAGCCGAGCGCCGAGGTCTTCGCCATCGTCGACGGTCGCATCGCGGCCCTGCGCGCCGCGCACCCCGAGCTCGCCAGCTTTCGCCCCGTCGTCGACTTTGCCAGCTTACACGTCGGCGTCGGCGAGGCTCGCTCGGCGAGCGCCTCTGCCTCTCCTCACCTCCAGCAGTCGAACACGGGCATCGACGCCTGCGTTCCCGACGCGACCTGCGCTGACCGCGGCGCGGCCTTGTGCGCCCGGCGCGCCCGGTTAAGGTGCCGCGCATGCGCTTGCAGTCGGTCGTCGCGTGCGGTGTCGTCGTAGTGACGGGGGCGACGCGCGACGCGCGCGCGTGCAGCCTGCCGGGCCCGGAGCCGTTCGTCGTCGATGGCACGCCGACGGCCGCGCCGCCGCAGCCCCCGCGAGACCTCGCGTACACCGTGACGAGGGGCCGGGGGGTGAGAGACGGGGCGTCGACGAGCTGCGACGATCTCGGCATCGTCAAGCTCACGCTGACCCCGCCCTCTGGCGACGTGGGCTTCGTCGTCGAGCAGATCGGCGGCACGCTGCCCGACGGCGTGTCCCTGGCGGCCACGCCCGTCCGACAAGCAGGGCTGCAGATCGTCTGGATCGACGGCGCCACCGACGCGCAGGAGCGCCTCGACTTCACCCTCAGGCTCGCGTCCGTCGATCGGTCGGGCCGGCAGAGCGGCTGGTCGGCGCCGCTCCGCATCACGGACGCAGGTAGCGGCGCGGACGCCTCGACGGGCTGCGCGCTGGTCGAGGGAGGCGCGTCGGGCGGCGCGGGGGCGGGGTCGCTCGCGCTCGCGGCGCTCGCGCTCGTGCGGCGACGGCGAGGGTCGAGTCGGCGCGCGTCCCTCCGGGCGAGCACCCGAGGGACGCGCTAGCGCCCGCGGTACGCGCGCTCGATCCCGTCGCCGTTCGCGCCCTGAATCCACGTGGTGCGTAGCTCGCGGTCCACCTCGGTCAGCGGCACCGCGCGCGACTTTCCTGACGTCGTGATCGCCCGGTCGAACGCCGCGCCGTCGCGGTCGACGTCGACCTCGGTGAACGGGACGCCGCGCGCGCGCAGATCGGCCTTCAGCGACTGACACGCCCCGCACCAGGTCGCCGAGTACATCACGACGCGCGCCGCGGCGCTCGTCGGCGGCGTGGGAGCGCCAAGGCCGGGGAGCGCGGGCAGCGCGGGGATCACCGGGAGAGGAAGCGCGACCGGCGCGGGCGCGGGGCGAGCGGGTGGAGCGGGGCGCGGGCGGCCGGTCGGAGCGCTCCTCGGCGCCGGAGCGGCGGGCGCGGCGCGCGGAGGGACAGAGCGCGGCGAGGGCGCGGAGGGCGCGCGCGGCGCCTCCGGGCTGGCGTTCGCGATGGCGACCGCGGCGACCACCCCGGCCGACGCGGTCGACGCCGTCACGGCGACGACGAGCGCGACCACCCCCATGAAGCCAGCACGCCTCGAGCCACGTGACGCCCAGCTGCCGTCGGGGCGCGGCGCCTGCTGGCGCGCGGCGTTCGCCCACGAGTACGAGAGCGGCTCGGCGAACACCGTGGGAGCAGGACGGCGCGACATCGGATCGTCGTCCGCGCGTCGGCGGCGGATCCTTCCCCACGCCGAGTCCGCGCGGCCACCTCGACCTGGGCCACGATCGCGTCGTCGGCTCGACGACCACGCTCGGCGCGAGGCAGGGTGAGCTGGCCGACGCACGTCCCGCGCCCCTTCGCGCCGCGCCGCGAAGGCATGCTAAGACGCGCGCCCTCATCATGCTGTCGAACGACATTCGCCGGGCTTTCTTGGAGTTTTTCGCGCAGAAGGGCCACACGATCGAGAGGAGCGCGAGCCTCGTCCCCAACGATCCGACGCTGATGTTCGTCAACGCGGGCATGGTGCCGTTCAAGGACGTGTTCACCGGCAAGGAGACCCGGGCCACCAGGCGGGCGACGTCGTCTCAGAAGTGCATCCGCATCAGCGGCAAGCACAACGATCTCGAGAACGTCGGGCGCACCGCGCGGCACCACACCTTCTTCGAGATGCTCGGCAACTTCTCATTCGGCGACTACTTCAAGGAGGAGGCCGTCGCCTACGCGTGGGAGCTCTGCACGAGCGTGCTCGATCTGCCGCGCGATCGGCTCATCTTCACGGTGTTCGGCGGCGAGGGCGACCTCGAGCCCGACGGCGAGGGTCGCGAGCTGTGGAAGAAGGTGACTGGCTACGGCGACGAGCGCGTGGTCGGCATGGGCAAGGCCGACAACTTCTGGCAGATGGGCGACACCGGTCCATGCGGGCCGTGCAGCGAGATCCACTTCTGGCAAGGGCCGCTCGTCGACGGGCGCGTGCCGTACGAGCGCTTCGGCGAGGAGCCCGACGCCGACGGCAACGGCTGGTTCGAGATCTGGAACCTCGTGTTCATGCAGTTCGACCGGCAGAGACAGGCCGACGGCAGCTTCACGATGTCGCGCCTGCCCGCCCCCGCGATCGATACGGGCGCGGGGCTCGAGCGCCTCGCCAGCGTGCTGCAGGGCAAGACGAGCAACTACGACACCGATCTCCTGCAGGCGCTGGTCGGCAAGGCGGCGGCGCTGTCGGGCAAGGCGTACGGCGCGGGCACGCGCGACGACGACGACTCGATGCGCGTGATCGCCGATCACGCGCGGCTGACGGCGTTCTTGATCGCGGAGGGGATCTTCCCCGATCGCGGCGGGCGCGAGTACGTCCTGCGACGCGTGATGCGCCGGGCGATCCGTCACGGGCACCGCCTCGGGATCGAGCGGCCGTTCCTGCACGAGGTCGCGCTCGAGGTCGTCCGCACGATGGGCGCCGACTACCCCGAGCTGAAGGAGCGCGAGCAGCTCATCGCGTCGATCACCGAACAAGAAGAGGTGCGCTTCCGCGAGACGCTCGACCGCGGGCTCGCGATCCTGTCGACCGAGCTCGCGCGCCCCGAGACGGCCGACTCGCGCCGCGTGTCGGGCGAGGCCGCGTTCGACCTCTACGAGACCTACGGGTTCCCGCTCGATCTGACGACGGTGATCGCCGCCGAGAGAGGCTTCGCCGTCGACGAGGCGGGCTACGAAGCGGCGCTCGAGGCCGCGCGCGAGAAGAGCAAGGGCAGCGTGCTCAACAAGGACGCCGGCGTCGGCCAGGCCTACCTCGACGCGCAGACTCGGCTGCCGCGCGGCGAGGTCGTGTTCACCGGCTACGATCGCGAGGAGGATCAGTCGCGCGTGGTCGCCCTGATCGTCGACGGCGCGCTCGTCGACGAGGTCGCGTGGACCGGCGGCGAGGGACCGCTGCCCGACGTCGACGTGATCGTCGAGCGCACGCCGTTCTACGGCAAGGGCGGGGGCCAGGTCGGTGACCAAGGAGAGGTGCGCGAGGTCGCGGGGATGGGCCGCGTGCTCGTGCGCGACACGACCAAGCCGAAGCCTGGGCTCATCGTGATGCACGGCAGGCTCGCGCAGGGCGGCCTGCGCGTCGGCGACACGGTCGAGCTCGAGGTCGATCACGCGTCGCGCGCGGCGACGCGGCGCAACCACTCGGCGACGCACCTCTTGCACTGGGCGCTCGGCGAGGTGCTCGGCGCGCACGTCGAGCAGAAGGGCTCGCTGGTCGGCCCCGACGTCCTGCGCTTCGATTTCAGCCACCAGAAGCCGATGACCGCGGGTGAGCTCCAGCGCGTCGAGGACCTCGTCAACGACAAGATCCTCGGCAACGCGCCGGTGGTCACCGAGGTCCTGCCGGTCGCCGAGGCGAAATCGCGCGGCGCGCGGGCGATCTTCGAGGAGAAGTACGGCGACGTCGTGCGCGTGCTGACGATGACACGAGACTCGGTCGAGCTCTGCGGCGGCACGCACGCGGGCCGCCTCGGCGATCTCGGCCTCTTCAAGATCACGGCCGAGTCCGGCGTCGCGGCGGGCGTGCGTCGCGTCGAGGCCGCGACCGGACACAACGCGCTCGCCGTGCTCCGCGAGCAGGAGGCGCTGCTCGGGCGGCTCGCCCTGGCGCTCAAATCCAACGCGCCGCGCCCGCGCGTCGAGGCGGTGACCGCGCTGCAAGATCGTGTGCGCGAGCTCGAGAGAGAGCGCGCCGAGCTCGTCCGCAAGCTCGCGATGGGCGGCGGTCAGGCGGCCGATCCGTCGGCGAGCGCGCGGGAGATCGCTGGCGTGAAGGTGCTCGGGCTCTCGAGCGAGATCGCGGATCCGGCGGCGCTGCGTGAGCTCGCCGAGTCGCTGCGCGACAAGCTCGACGGCGTGGTGCTGGTCGCGTCGGGCGCGTCGGGCAAGGTGCAGCTCGTCTGCGCGGTGTCGAAGGCTCACCACGCGCGGCTGAAGGCGGGCGAGCTGGTGAAGCCGATCGCGGCGCTGGTCGGCGGCGGCGGCGGCGGACGCCCCGACATGGCCATGGCGGGCGGCACGGACGTGTCGAAGCTCGGCGACGCGGTCGACGCGATCTACGCGCGCGTCGAGGCGGCGCTCGCGGGGTGAGCTCCCCGCCGAGCGGATGCGGCCGCGTGCTGCTCGTCGTCCCCGTTCGCCTGCGCTTGCACTGGGGCTTTCTGGCCTCTGGCGTCATCGGCCTGCTCGTGGCGCTGTGGGGGGTTGGCGTCGCGATGGCGCGCCGCGACCTCGCCGCCCTCGACTCGCAGACCGGCGCCGCGGCGGCGGCGGCGATCGGGTCGCTGGTCGTCGACTCGCTCCTCGATCGCGCTGGCCAGCTCGACGACGACGAGCGCGGCAGCGTGCGAGTCGGCTCCCTCCGCATCGAGCTGGACCGGACCTGTCTCAGCCTGTGGTTCGCCCGGCGGTGTGTGGGGCTCGAGGTGGACCCGGCGACGCTCGTCGCGGGGCGCTGGGTGTGCGCTCGCGCGACCGAGCTCCGCGCGGCCGCTGCGCTCTGCGAGGCCCTCGACGCCCTCGGCGCACGCGCGGTCGCGTTTCACCGCGATCGCCTGTTGCTCGACGCCTACACGAACAGCATCGATGAGTTCGGAGAGTCCTACACGCTCGCTCGCTATGCTGGCGTCCTGCTCCCTGGGCGCGCGGTCTTCCTCCCCGCGGATGAGGTCACGTGGAGAGCGGCGCTCGGGGACACCAAGCCCCTCGTCGACGAGGGCGCCGCGACGCTGGCGCTCACGCTCGGCTGCCTCGGAGACGATGAACTCGCGGCCGCGGTCGAGCGTGCGGTCGCGGTCGGAGACGCCCTCACCTTCGAGCGAGAGGAGCTGCGCAGCCGCCTGCGCCGTCACGGCCGCTGGTTGCACGTCGACGACGCGCGCCTGGTCATCGCGCTGAAGCCCGGCGAGCCGGACGCCCTCGATGCATGGTTCGACCGACCTCGCGGTCCGAGGAGGGGAACGACGTAGGGTTCACGCACGAGAGGGGGCGCGCGTAGTCCTCCCCTTGGAGATGAGTTACGCTCGCGAAATGAGGCGAAATGCCGCGTGGACCGCGCTCACCCTGATGGGGCTAGCCGGCTGGCTACCGTCCTGCTCCTCGACCAAGACGGCGGACAACTGCCAGACTCTGCAGGAAAAATGCCTGGACTCTGGCAAGTGCCTGACGTCTCACAACAAGGGCAGCACCAGCGGCAGCGCGCATCAGGGTTCGGACACGGGGGGCAGCGTGGATGACAGCGCCGAGTGCGATTTCTCGTGCGCGTCGTGTGAGTCGCTGACCAGCGGTGGCGCTGGCGCGAACGGCGCGACGGGTGGCGCTCCGGGTGCGGGAGGCGAAGCCGGCCAAGGCCACGCCGTCGGAGGGGCGCCCGGCACGGGGGCGGCGGGGAGCTCGGGGGGAGCTCCGACGCCCGACGAGCTGGCCCAGCTCGACAAGTGCAGCGCTGCCTCGTCGAAGGCTGCCTGCATGAACTGCCTGTGGCAGCTGCTGGCTTCGGGGGCGCAGTCGGCGCCGCTCACCCAGCTCGGCCCCTGCCTCTGCGGCGCGGGTGTCTGTGACCAGGTGTGCGCGACCTCCGCGTGCCAGAAGCCGCTGCCGGTCTCGTGGGGCAGCGGCGACCCGTGCGGCACCTGCCTGGTCCAGGCGCTCACCGGTCAGTGCAAGCAGAGCTGGGACGCATTTTGCGCGTCGAACTCGATGCTGACAGCGGGCTCCAATTACTGCGGTTGGCCGGTCGACGGCACGAAGCACTGCGGGCTCTGAGGCTCACCTTCCTCGCTCCAGCCGCCCGCGCGATGGGAGGAGGCGAGTCCTTGACGCCGACCGTCGACACCGGCGGTGTCGAGCCGCCGAAAACGTGCCCAATCGGGGCCGGACCCATACGATGCAGAGCGCGTGTTCCCCGCCTCTCCGTTGCCCGAGCGCATCGGCGCCTACCGGGTGCTGCGATGCCTCTCGTCGACCGGCGGCGTCGACGTCTACCTCGGGCGCGAGGACGGCCCGCTCGGCTTCTCGCGCGACGTGCTGCTCAAGGTGGCGCCGCGCGAGGCGGGCGAGGCGGACGAGCTGTTGCGCGAGGCGTCGGCCGTCGCGCAGCTGAACCACCCGGCCATCCAGCGGATGTTCGCGTTCTTCGAGCACGAGGGGCGCGTCGTCCTGGTGCTCGAGCGCCTCGAGGGCACGACCCTCGCGCGCGTCAACGGCGCCGCGCGCAGGCGCAAGCAGCGCGTCGCCGAGTCGTCGGCGTTCCACGTCGCGCACCGCCTCTTCGGCGCCCTCGCGCACGCGCACGACGCGGCCGGGCGACAGCCGGTCATCCACCGCGCGATCCACCCCGGCAACGTGCTCGTCGGCTGGGACGGCACGACGCGCCTGTCTGGCTTCGGCATGTCGAAGATCGTCGGCCGCAGCCCCGACACCGCGATCGGCCTCGTGAAGGGCGTCGACGGCTACATGGCCCCCGAGCAGGTGCGCGGTGAGCGCATCACCGAGCGCGTCGACGTCTACCAGGCGGGCCTCGTGGTGTGGGAATTGTTCTCTGCTGAGCCGGTGCCTGGCTCGCCCCAGCAGACGCGCTCGCTCGAGCTCGTGCAGATGATGGCCGGCGAGCGGCTGCCGAGCTTCGGCGACCTGCGGGCGGCCATCCCGCGCGAGGTCGTGGCGGTGCTCGACGCCGCGGTCGAACCCGACGCCGACAAGCGCGGCATCACCGCGAAGGAGATCGAGCGCTGGCTCGAGAAATCGGTCGACGTCGAGGGCGGCCGCGAGCCGCTGCGGGAGCGGGCGATCGCGCTGCGCACGGCCGCGCGCTCCGAGACGGGCGGCGCCACGGGCAGCGGTCAGTACGCGCTGAGATCGACGACGTCCCCGAGGTTTCCCGGCGTGGCGACGCGGGTCACGGGGCGCGTCGGACGTGACGACGCGCCGCTGTCGGAGCGTCCTCCGCCGCCGTCGACGGACGCGCCGCCCGTCTCGCGCAGCGCGTACCCGCCGCGTCCCGGGAAGGTGCCGACGCTGCGGCCTGGCGCGCCGCCCGCGCCGTCTGCGCCCAGGGTCCCGACCAAGAAGACGATCATGGGCCTGGCGCCGATCACGCCGCTGCCGACGATCGAGCCCGGTCCGGCCGTGCCGCCGCCGCCGCCCGCGTTCTCCTCGCCGCCGCCCGACGCCGCGCCCCCGTCGTATGTCGGCCCGCCTCCGGTCGCGCACACGCCGCCGCAGTTCTCTGGGCCGCCCGTGTTCGTCCCGCCCGCCGCGTCCTCTGGCCCGGTGTCGCCGCACGAGCTCGCTCCCGGCGCGGCGCCACGGTCGCGCAGGGTCATCGCGATCGCGGTCGTCGCGTCGATCGTGGCCGCGCTCGCGCTGGGGCTCGTCGTCGTCCTGCTGCGCCGCCCGTCGCCGTCCGTCGCCACGACCGCGACCTCGAGCGCGCCGCCCTCACCGCCGCCCGTCGCGACCCCGAGCGAGAAGCCCGCGCCCCCGCCGTCGTCCGCGTCGCCCGCCGTCCCCGACGCGCCGCCCGCGACGCCGCTGCTCGCGATCGGTCCGCGAGAGGGGGCGATCGTCGTCACGTCCGCCGCCGAGGGGAAGGTCTACGCGAACGGCAAGCTCATCGGCGAGCTCGGCGCGACGCTCATCGTCCCGTGCGGGCGCAAGTTCGTCCGCGTGGGGCGACCGGGCGTGCAGATCGTCTGGACATCCAAGGGTCAGTCGATGGTCGCGACGTGCGGCACCACGACGAAGGTCGAGCTGGCCGCGTCGCCTCATCTCCCCGCGCGTCGCTGAGCTGGCCGCGTCGCCACAGCCGTTCGGCTTGCGACGATCAGGCCGCCGCGCAAGGGGCCGCAGAGAAAAAAGCTGGACATCGCGGCGCGGTTCGGCAAAAAGGCGGCCGCCTCGGTGCCCTAGGGTCCGGGGCAGCGATGCAGACGCATCCAAAGCCCAGACCGGGCCGGGGCGCGCTGCTCAAAAACACGGTGAAAACAAGTCGTGTCGAGTGCGCCCCCTGTCGTCAAACGGGTTCGGGCTTCTTTTTGGAGGGTTTCCAGATGAACAATCGTTGGCGTGTTATCTCCTGGCCGGTTCTCACGGCGATGCTCGTGTCGCCTCTCCTCATGGACTGCGGCAAGCTGCCCGGCGGCCTGCCCGGGCTCCCCGCGAAGTGCCCGGACCTCAAGGATCCGCAGGCAATCATGAAGGCGTCGTTCGGCCTCAAGGCCGACATGGAGGCCAAGGTCAAGGGCGCGCTCTCCGCGTCCGCCGAGCTGCAGGGCCTCGCGGCCGTGATCGAGGCCGACGTCGTCGGCGCGTGCTCGGGTCTCGCGAAGGACCTCGGCGCGACCGACGCCGACCTGAAGCCGACGTCCGACGGCCCCGGCAAGAAGGCGGAGCACGCGTGCAACATCGCGGTGAAGTTCCTCGGCACCGCGAAGGCCGAGGCGAAGGCCGCGGGCGCGCTCACCGTCAAGGTCACGCCGCCGGTCTGCTCGGCGTCGATGAGCGCGACGGCCGACTGCGCCGCGTCGTGCGACGTGAAGGCGTCGGGCGGCAAGGCCGAGGTCAAGTGCGAGGGCGGCGAGATCAGCGGCAAGTGCGACGCCGAGTGCAAGGGCACCTGCGAGGTCGAGGCGGGCGCGGCCTGCTCCGGCGAGTGCGGCGGCTCCTGCGAGGGCAAGTGCGACGCCTCTGCCGAGGGCACCTGCGACGGCAAGTGCGACGGCGAGTGCGCCGGGGGCACCAAGGACAAGGGCGGCAAGTGCTCCGGCACCTGCAAGGGCAAGTGCGAGGGCACGGTCAAGGGCACGTGCTCCGGCAAGTGCGA
>CAUJFL010000274.1 GCA_963169165.1 Myxococcota bacterium
CCAGCGCACCCTGGTCGGCGTGTTCTTCGGCGAGCCCGGCGAGGAGGTGGCTGACCCATACTTCGACGGCGAGGGGCCGAGGCGCGTCCTTCGGATCGTCGAGCACGCTCACGAGCCGCCGCGCGAAGCCGGTCACCGCGCTCCGGCCGAGCTTCAGCGACAGCGTGCCGTCTAGGGTGCGCATGAAGAGCAGCGTGCCGACCTTCTCGGCGAACTCCTCGCGGGGCAGCCCGTACGCGCGCGCCACGAACGACGGGCGCTCCGCGAGCTGCTTCAACGCCCCGCGCAGGCGGGCGAGCAGGGTCTTGCCGGGCGCGTGCGGCAGCACCATCCAGCGGAAGAAGTCGCTGCCGTGTCCGTAGCGCACCGGCTCGATGTGGCTGTGCTCGTCCGTGTGCAAGATGGAAGTGATGGCCACGCCCTCGGCCATGTTGCGCTTCGTCTCGGGGGCGACGACGCCGAAGATGGCCTCGCTGTTCGTGCGGACGGAGCGACCGAGGCGGGCCGAGAGGCGCGGGAGCCCGGCGGGGTCCTCCTTCATCCTCAGCAAGAGCGGGATGGTGCCCATCACGCCGCCCGAGAAGATGACGTTGGTGGCCTCGAACACCTCGCGCCGTCCCCGCGCGATCGAGGGGCGCGTCTCGACGCGGTAGCCGCCAGCGGAGATGGGTCGCACGGCGGTCACCTCCCGCTCCGGCATGACCACGGCGCCGGCCCTCTCGGCCAGGTAGAGGTAGTTCTGATCGAGGGTGTTCTTCGCGCCCACGCGGCAACCAGTCATGCAGGCGCCACACTGAGTGCAGCCGACGCGCCTCGGCCCCTCGCCGTCGAAGTATGGGTCAGCCACCTCCTCGCCGGGCTCGCCGAAGAACACGCCGACCAGGGTGCGCTGGTGGTGCTCCGTCCGCCCGAGATCCGCCGCGATCTGCCCGATGATCTCGTCCTGAAAGGTCACGAGCGGAGAGGGGGTCGCGCCCAGCATGCGCTTCGCCGTGGCGTAGTGTGGTGCCAGCTCGGTCGCCCAGTCGCCGAGGTGCGCCCACGACTTGCTCTGGAAGAACGCCGGCTGCGGCGTGGGGAGCGTGTTGGCATAGGTGAGCGACCCTCCGCCCACGCCGACCCCGTGCAGGACGGTCACGTGGTCGAAGAACGACATCTGGAAGATGCCGTGCAGGCCGACGGACGGCATCCACATCCACCGCCGGAGGTCACGGTTGTCCTTCGGGAAGTCGCCCCTGGCGAAGCGCTTGCCCTTCTCGAGGACGAGCACGCGGTACCCCTTCTCCGTCAGACGATGCGCCGAGACGCTCCCACCGAAGCCCGAGCCGATGATGATGTAGTCGTACGTCATGAGCTGGGCCGCACTGTAGTACCGCGCGCCCGAAGTTCGTAGAGCCCGCGCCGAGGAGATCCCGGGCCGATGATCGAGGCGCGCTCGCGCGCGGCCTCGCCGCGGCGTTGGTGGTAGCCTGCGCGCGTCATGCCGCTCACGTTCCGCGAGACGATGGCGGGCGCGTGGTCCCCGACCGACGCGCCCACCGATCAGCGAAGCCTGTCCTTCACGGTCCGCGCCCTGTCGCGGTCGCTGCCGCGCTTCGCGTGGCGTCGCGTCGTCGATCTCGACGGCACGATCGACGCCGAGGGGCTCGCCACCGGCAGCCGCCTGTACGGCACGCTCGGCCTCGACGTCGCGCGCACCGGCACCCTTCCGTACGACTTCAGGTTCAGGGGGAATGACGGCAAGCGCTATCGGTTCATCGGCCAGAAGGAGGTCGCGCTCTCGCGGCTGCTCGAGACGATGACGGTGCTCCCGGCCGAGGTGCGCGACGAGGACGACTCGAAGATCGGCGACGCGACGGTGCGCTTCGACGCCGCGCGCGATCTGTTCACCTTCCTGAAGAGCTGGAAGCTCGTCTGACCGTGCTCCGTCTCGATCCCGCGAGCTCTGTGCTGCTCGTCGTCGACGTCCAGGAGAAGCTCGCCCCCGCGATGCCGGCGGCCGCGCTCGAGCAGGTGCACCGCGCCGCGCGGATCCTGCTCGAGGCGGCGCGGCTCACGGGCGCGCGCGTTCTCGCGACCGAGCAGTATCCCTCGGGGCTCGGCCCCACGGTCGCCCCGCTCCGCGAGGCGCTCGCGGCGGCTGGCGTCGAGCCCATCGCCAAGGTCTCGTTCAGCGCGCTCGGCGAGCCCGCCTTCGTGTCGCGCCTGCTCTCGCGGCGACCGCGGCACGTCGTCGTGATCGGGATGGAAGCTCACATCTGCGTCGCGCAGACCGCCCGCGATCTCTGCAACCTGGGCGTCGACGTGCATGTGCCGCTCGACGGCGTCGCGAGCCGCCGCGACGATCACCGCGCGGCGGGGCTCGGCCTCTCCGAGCGCGCGGGCGCTTCGATCACCACGGCCGAGTCCGTCGCCTTCGACTGGCTCGGCGAGGCCCGCGGCGACGCGTGGAAGGCGGTCTCGAAGCTGGTGCGATGACGAGCGATCCCCCCGAGAGCGCGCGTGTCCCACCGCCGAACGCGCCGGCGGTGCTCGTCGTCGATGACGAGCCTTCCAACCTCGCGTCGCTCGAGAAGGTGCTCGAGCGCGAGTCGCTGCGCGTCCACCTCGCCGACTCGGCGCGCTCCGCGCTCGAGCTGCTGCGCCGACACCGCGTCGAGGTCGTGCTGACCGATCTGATGATGCCGGGCACGACGGGGCTCGAGCTGCTGCGCGCCGTGAAGGAGCTCGCGCCAGAGACCGAGGTCGTGCTGATGACGGCCTACGCGACCGTCGAGACGGCGGTCGCGGCGATGCGCGACGGCGCCTACGACTTCGTCGAGAAGCCGCTGCGCCGCGCGCAGATCGTGAAGACCATCCACAAGGCGATCGAGCGGCACGCGCTGCTCAGGGAGAACCGCGATCTCCGCGCCGAGCTGCGGCGGGTCGACCGCCACCACATCGTCGGCCAGAGCCCCGCGCTGCGCCGCGTGCTCGACACGGCGACGCAGGCCGCGCCGTCGTCCGCGACCGTGCTCTTGCTCGGCGAGAGCGGCACCGGCAAGGAGCTGCTGGCGCGCACGATCCACGAGCGCTCGACGCGTGGGTACAAGCCCTTCGTCGCGGTCAACTGCGCCGCGCTCCCCGAGGCGATCCTCGAGGCCGAGCTGTTCGGCCACGAGCGCGGGAGCTTCACCGGCGCCGTGACGAGGCGCGACGGGCGGTTCGCCAAGGCCGAGGGTGGCACCCTCTTCCTCGACGAGATCGGCGAGCTGTCGCCTACCATCCAGGTGAAGCTGCTGCGGGTCCTGCAAGAGGGAGAGTACGAGCCCGTCGGCGGCGACACCGTGCGCGCCGACGTCCGCATCGTCGCGGCGACCAACCGCGATCTGCCCGCCGAGATCGAGCGCGGCCGCTTCCGCGAGGACCTCTTCTATCGCCTCAACGTGATCGCGATCACCGCGCCGCCGCTGCGCGCCCGCCGCGAGGACCTGCCGCTCCTGATCGATCACTTCCTCGGCGTCTACTGCGCGAAGAACGGCCGCCCGCGGCTGTCGATGACCCCGCAGGCCATGTCACGTTTGTATGATTATCCCTGGCCAGGCAACGTGCGCGAGCTGGAGAACGTGGTCGAGCGCGCGGTCGTGCTCTGTCGCGGCGACGCGATCGGCGAGGAGCTGCTGCCGGACGCGGTCGTGCGGGCGTCGCAGCCCGCCTCGGAGAGCCTGTCGTTCTCGATCGGTACGCCGCTCGAGGAGCTCGAGCTGCGGATGATTCGCGAGACGCTGAAGCACACCCGCGGCGACAAATCGCTGGCGGCGCAGCTGCTCGGGATCTCGGCGCGCACCATCTATCGAAAGCTGGGAGAGCAGGCGCTCGACGACGACGACCGCGGGAGGTAACCGCGGTCCGCGCGGTGAGGTTCGTGATCTCCAGCGCGGCGTCAGGTGACAACCGCGCACGCGCGGCCGATACTCGCGGGTCTTGTCGACGCCGAGATCCGAAGAGCTGCTCCGTGAGGCCCGCGACGCGTGGCTCCGCGGAGACGACGAGGCGTGCCAGGCGGCGCTCGCGGCGCTGGCGAGGCGCGATGCGGCGCTGGCGGCGGCGGCGAGGGCGCTGGCTGCGGCATACGTCGACGACGTCCACCGCGCGCGCCACTGGCTCGGCGCGGCCTCGGACGGGACCGCGGACGTCGAGGCGCTGCGGCTGGTCGCGGCGCACACGCTCGCCGAACGCTCCACGACAGAGGAGCCGACCGGAGCCGCGCCGACCGACGCTCGCCCGATGCTCCAGGACGAGGTGCGGCTGGCGCTCGCGGCGGCCGCGCGGCGGCGTGGGCGCGGGGATCTCGCGCGACGGCAGCTCGAAGCGATCGCGTCGGTCGACCCGTGGGTCACCGCTCGGGCGCTCGAGGAGCGCGCCGCCGTGCTCGCGCTGGAGGGAGACATGTGCGGCGCCAAGGCCGCGCTCGACGAGGCGCTCGCGGGCTACTCGGCGCTCGGCGCGCGCAGGGTCGGCGGCAGGGCGCTCTTGCGCTATGCGCGCGTGATTGCGCCGGTGTCGCCGTCGGACGGCAGCCCCGCGACCTGGCTCGCCCGCGCTCGCGCGGAGCTCGGCGACGCCGCCACGGCCAGGGACCGTCACGAGCTGCGCGAAGGGTTTCGACTGCACGGCCGCCGCCTGCCGGACGCCGCGCTCGGCGACCGCACGCTGTCGCGCCTCCAGAGCATCGAGGTGGCCGCGGAGGGCGCGCGCGGCGCGGCGTTGCTCGCGCGAGAGCGCGCGGCCGAGGACGACGCGTCCCTCGAGGCGTTGCAGCGGGACCTGCGGGCGCGCACGCGCGAGATCGAGGAGCACGCGCGCGAGCTGTTCGAGATCCTGGCGGCGTCCGCGGTCGAACAAGGTCGCGTGCGCGCGCTCGCCCGAGCGCTCGCGCCGCTCGATCGCGTCGAGGAGCAGAGCGCCTTCGCCGCGGCGGCCGCGGCCACCATCGCCGAGATCGTTCAGGCCGACGACGTCGTGCTCGCGCTGCGCGGCGCGTCCGGGGCGCTCGACGTGATCGGCGCCTTCTCCGTGGGGCTCGCGCCGGGCCCCGAGCGCTTCCGCGCGCCGATGGAGGCGGCGCTCCGCGCGTCGACCTCCGTCCCGCCCGAGGACGGGTTGACCCGGGAAGAGTCGCGGCCACGCGGACCGACCCTCGCGGTGCCGCTCCGCGCGACGGGCGTGGTCGGCGCGATCTACGCCGACAAGCGCGAGCGCGGAGGGCAGTTCCGCGACGCCGATCACCACCTGCTCGTGCTGGGCGGAGAGCTGCTGTCTCAGGGGCTCGCGCGCATCGCCGCCCACGCCGCCGTGCGGACCGCGCTCGCGGAGCTCGGCGCGACGCTCGAGGCGATCCGCGACGGCGTCGTCGCGATCGACGCGGGCGGCGTCATCCGCTCGTCGAACGCCGCGGCGGCGCGCATGCTCCGCGTCGGCGACGGCCTCACGGGGCGCCACGTCGACGAGCTCCCGCAGCTCGCGTCGCTGTTCGGCTCGTTGCGGAGCAGCCAGCGCGTCGACGGCGCGGTCGTCCGGCTCGCGCACGGCTCCGTCGTCGTCACAGCGCGCCCGGTCGGCGAGGGGCGCGGCACCGTGGCGACGCTGGTCGAGCTGGACCGCGCGCAGCGGATGGCCGTCAAGATTACGCAGGGGAAGCCGCGCTACTCGTTCTCCGACATCCTCGGCCGCGCGCCCGCGATGCGCGACGTCTTGCGGATGGCGCACCAGATCGCCGACGTCGACGCGAGCGTGCTCATCACCGGGGAGAGCGGCACCGGGAAAGAGGTCCTCGCGCAGGCCATCCACACGGGGGGAGCGCGCGCGGGCGAGCCGTTCGTCGGGATCAACTGCGCCGCCTTGCCGCGTGAGCTGCTCGAGGCCGAGCTCTTCGGGTACGACCGCGGCGCCTTCACCGGGGCGCGAAGCGACGGAGCGCCCGGCAAGTTCGAGCTCGCGGCCGACGGCACGATCCTGCTCGACGAGATCGGCGACATGCCGCTCGACATGCAAGTGAAGCTCCTGCGGGTACTGCAGGAGCGAACCGTCGTGCGGCTCGGCGGGAGCACCGAGCGGCCGATCGGGGCGCGCGTGATCGCGACGACGCACCGCGATCTCGACGCGCTGGTCGAGCGTGGGACCTTTCGGCTCGATCTCCTCTACCGCCTCCGCGTGCTGCACCTGCACGTACCGGCGCTGCGAGACCGCGCCGACGACGTGCGCGAGCTCGCGCGGGCGTTCACCGAGCGCGTCGCCTCGGCACAGCACAAGGCGCTCACGGGGCTGTCTCCGGCGCTCCTCGACCAGCTCTCCGAGTATCGCTGGCCCGGTAACGTGCGCGAGCTCGCCAACGTGATCGAGCGCGAGGTCAGCCTCGCGCCCGCGACCGCGACGACGCTCGAGCGCCTGCAGGTCCCGCTCGGCGCGAGCGCACGTGACGGGGGCTTCGCGACCGAGTCGCCGTCGTCTCGACGGATCGCGCTGAGACCCTCGACGCCGCCCGGACCGGCGGAGGTGCGGCCGCTCGCGGAGGTCGAGCGGCGGGCCTACCTGGACGCGCTGTCCGCGTTCTCCGGCAACGTCTCGCGCGCGGCGAAGGCGCTGGGCGTGTCACGCGCGACCTTCTACGTGAAGCTCCGCGAGTACGACGTCAACGCGCTCGACGAGCCAGGGCCAGAGACGCTCCGCAAGATCCGCTTCGTCGAGGGCAAGAAGCGCTGATCGCCGCGAGAGCGAGTATGATGCGCGCATGCGTCATGTCTGGCTCGCGCTGTCGTCTTCTTGCTTGATCGCGTGCGCGCTGCAGACGGAGGGCACCCTGAGCGGCGCCGATCCGGGTGCCGACGCGGGCAGCGGAGGCGCCGTCGGGGCCGCGGGGAGCGCGGGAAAGCACGTCGGCGGCGCGAGCGGCTTCCCCTCGAGCGCCGGGAGCGCGGGCTCGGTCGCCGGCAACGCTGGCGCGAGCGGCGCCGCTGGCGCGGGCGGGAAAGCTGGCATGGGTGGCACCGCGGGCAACGCGGGCGCGAGCGGCGGCGCTGGCAAGACGGGCAACGGCGGCGCCGCTGGCAAGGCAGGCAACGGCGGCGCCGCTGGCAAGGCGGGCAACGGCGGCAACGCTGGCAAGGCAGGTAGCGGAGGAACTGGCAAAGGCGGCGCCGCCGGCAAGGCAGGCAATGGCGGCGCCGCTGGCAAGGCAGGCAATGGCGGCAACGCTGGAACGGCTGGCAACGGCGGTAACGCTGGAACGGCTGGCAACGGCGGCAACGCTGGCGTGGGTGGCAACGCTGGCGTGGGTGGCAACGGAGGAGCAGGCGCGGGTGCCGGTACTGGCGGCGCGGGTGCCAGTACTGGTGGCGCGGGTGCGGGCGGCGCCGGAGCGGGTGGCGCAGGTGCTGGTGGCGCGGGCGGCGCCCCCGATGGCAGTGCTTGCTCACCGGATGGAACCATCAACGGCGAGGTGCTCGGCGGTCACTGTTACTTCTTGCTGACCGACATGAACCGCGACTTCGACACGGCGAGAGACGCGTGCGCGGCGCTCGCAGGCGCGCACCTCGTCACCTTCCAGAGCGACGCCGAGGAGGACCTCATCGCGAAGCTCGCGGACACGCTGCCAAACGGACAACGCCCCGATCCGCTGTGGATCGGCCTTCGGTTCGGAGGCTCGGGCAGCGCGCTCGACAGGGACAACTGGGGCTGGATCACGGGCGAGAATCAGACCTATGACGCTTGGGTGAGCTCGGAGCCCGACGGCAGCGGGAACTGCGCGGTGGGGGTGCGCGTCATGTCCAGCCCGCCGTGGCGCTGGCGCGATCGCGCTTGCACGGACGCCTACAAGGCGGCTTGCGAGACGGAGACCGTGCCGTGAGCCTCCGCGCGCTCGGCGCCGGGGCGTGGCTGTCGCTCGCGGCGTGCAGCGGCTCCTCTGACACCAGCGGACTCTTCGGCGGCGCATCGGGAGGCCCGGGCGCGCGGGGAGGCGCGGCGGGCGCAGGCGCCCCCTCCAGCGCAGGCGCGGCGCAGGGCGGAGAGGGCGGAGCTGCAGGCCAGGCGGGCGCGGCGCAGGGCGGCGCGGTGGGCGGAGACGCGGGTCAGGCTGGGGCGGCCGGCGTCGCGCAGTCAGGCGCTGGAGGTGCGGCTGGAGGCTCGGCGGGGCAGAGCGCCGATGGGTGCGCCGTCTGCGAGAAGGCGGGCGGCTCGTGCGACAAGGAAGGGGCCTGCGTCTTCAGTTGCAACGGGCCGGTTCAGTGTACCTCTGGCGTACACTGTCCCCCTGGCCTCCCCTGCCGCGTCGATTGTGTCGGGCCGGGCGCGTGCGCCAGCGGAATAGACTGCGCGAGCGCCTCGAGGTGCGACCTCACCTGCGCGGGGACGAACGCCTGCGCGGGCGCCATCGCGTGCGGAGGGAGCACCTGCGTCGTGGAGTGCCGCGAGGCCTCTGCCTGCCCAGGAGGGATCACCAGCACGGCCGACGACACCGAGGTCAGGTGCGACGGACCGAGCGCGTGCCTCGGCAACACGAAATGTGGAAGCGCGAAGTGCAAGGTCGAGTGCAAGGGCCCGGCTGCGTGCCTCGGCGGGGTCTGTTGCAAGGCGCAGAGCTGTGATCTGAAGGCGCCCAAGGCTTGCAACTGAATCAGTCGTCCTCGTCTTCGTCGTCCTCGTCGTCACCGTCGAGCTCCCGCTGCCGGTCGGCGGCGCGCGCGCTGACGTCCGAGTAGACCTCGCGCCCGTCGCGATCGAACCGACGCGCGCCGTCGGACGTGAAGACCCACAGCTCGCCATTTGGCAGCGGCGCGAGCGCGCTCACGTCGTCGCGCAGCGACAAGAAGGTGCCCGCCCCGTGAGGGCCGACGGAGAGCACCTTCCCGTCATCGGCGAACAGCATCCGTCCGAACGCATCGACGACGATGCGCTTGCCGCCATAGATATCGACGAAGTCGATCGGCACGCGCGTCGACGACACCTCGCGCCCGCTCTGATCGTGCACGGCGAGCACGACGTAGAAGTCGTCGGCCATCTTGACCCGGAAGACCGCGAGACCCCGGGCCGGCAGCGCGCCGAAGGGCCCTCCCCCTCCCGCGCCGATCGTCAGGTGCTCGTGCGTCGCGCCGCCGAGCCTCGCGAGGAGCCCCCCGCCCGTGCGATCGAACAGCGAGATCTGTCGCCCCGCGGGATCGAGGCGCACGACGCGGCGATCGTCGGCCGAGAGGTCCCCGATCAACGCGAGCGCGTTGCCCTCGAAATCGCCCTGCAGCAGCGCCGTCTCGGGCGGGATCTTGAACGGCGTGGAGTCGCTCCCGTCGCGAGGATCGAGCGCCCGCGCCTTGCGGCAGCGCTCCCCGTCGTCGTTGAACGCGACCACCCGACCGCCGATGAGCGCGACGCGGTTTCGCTCGACGTCCCGGCGGATCCAGCGCGGAGAGAGGTCCGCGTTCAGCGCGGCGACGCCGTCGTCGTCGAGCGCGACGTAGAGGTTGCCACCTCCGTCGACGACCGCGTCACAGACCTCTCCGAGGTCGAGCTCGCTCGATCGGGCGCCGCCGCGCCCCCGAACGAACGCGAAGAAGCGCGTGACAGGCCGCGTCGGGTGGAGCCTCGCCCAGACATCGTCGGGGACGTACGAGGTCGCGCGGCAGTACGGGCACGACAGCTCGCGTGAGTCGGGCGACGCCCGGAGCGGCGCAGAGCAGCTCGGGCAAGGGATCGCGCGGGCCTCCTCGGCGACCATCGGCTGCTCGTAGACGAGCTCGTGAGCCTCTCCGAGCAGCAGCTCGGCGCCGGGCGTCACGGCGCCCAGCCGGCGCACCATCATGGGCCGCGCGCAGCCGCCGCAGCGCAGCCAGCCCGAGTCGGCGGCCGCGAAGAGCGCGGGCGGTGAGACCTCGCGCTCGCACGCCTGACACGCGGGCGCCGCGCGCCGCACGACCCGGCGCACGAGCCCCAGCGGTCCGTCGAACGGCAGCTCGCGCTGCTCGCCGTCCTGCATCTCCTCTGCCGCCTCGCGCAGCGGATCTCCGAGCATCGCGGCCCAGAGCTCGGCCGGGATCTGCGCGACCCGCTTGCAGCGATCGCACGCGATGCGCGGGACGACCGCGTTCAGCGCGACCGGCGCGCGGCAGGACGGGCACGCGAGCGAGAGCTCCAGCCCCACCGGGACGAGCGGAGGCGTCACCTCGCCTGGCGCCGCGCGCGCACGATCGCGTTGTCGATCATGATCTCCTGCTCGGCGGGCTCTTCCCACCTGCGGCGCGCGGCCTCGCTGAGCGCATGGAGCGGATCGAAGTAGAGGTACATCGCGCCCTTCTTCACGTTGGGCGAGGTGTAGACCGACACGCCCGTCTCGCGGTCGTAGTACTCGTAGCTGTGGACGTCACGCTTGCCGCCGCCGCCCGGCGCGTCGACGACGAAGGTGGGCGTGTGAAACCCGGCCGTCGCGCCGCGCACGTGCTTCTCGATGTAGAGCGCCGTGTCGAGCGTGGTGCGGAGGTCTTCGACGCCGCGGACGAGGTCGTGCATGTAGACGTAGTAGGGCACGACGTGGACGTGGCCGAGGCGCTTGACCAGCATCGCCATCGTCTCGGGCGTGTCGTTCACGCGGCGCTGCAG
>CAUJFL010000275.1 GCA_963169165.1 Myxococcota bacterium
CATGTCCTTGACGAAGCAGGTGTTGTCACCACCGACCGCGAAGCTGTCGATTTTTCCGAGGGCCGAGGCCCCCAGCGACGACGAGGTCGACGCTGGCATCAGCGACTGACCTCGCGAGTTGGCACCCCAGCAAGTGAGGCCGGCGCTCAGGTCGCTGCCACAAGCGTGGGCTCTCCCGGCCTGGAGCGCCACGGGGGTCGGCATCGTGACGAACGAGAACGTGTCGAAGGCCACTGAAGACGCTCCGTACTGGGACAGAGTGTTGTCACCCGACGCATAGAGGAATCCGTTGGCCGAGATCAACGTGAAGCCGTCGCCTGCGGCGATCGAGTCGAACTCCGGCGTCGATTGCAGCCCGACGGACGTGGGGTCACCGGTGAACCCGCCGCCCGGGCCGCGGCCGAGCTGGAATTTCGAGTCGTCACCCCAGCAAGCGCCATGGTCACCCTCGGGATCGAAAGCGCAAGTCTGCCCTGTACCGGCGACGACGACCGAGCCGAGCGCCTTCGACAGCTCTGGCTGGTGATGCGCCGCGCTGTCGCTCGAGCCCTGTCCGAGCTGCCCGACATCGTTCTTTCCCCAGCACCACACCTGGTGCTGGTTGGTGCCGAAGCAGCTGTGATCGGCCCCGAGCGAGATGCTGGTGATCACGCCGCAAGCTCCGCCCAGACAAGCGAAATCACACTTCGGACCGCTCGCCTTCAGCACGCCCGTGGCCGCCTCGCAGGTGGCCGGCTGACGCCCCAGGCAGGTCGGCTGCCCGGTGGGGGCGCACTTGTCGACGCAGCTCCCCTGCTGGCAGACCATCGCCTTCGTGGCACCGCACGTCGTGCCGTCCGAGACCGGGGAGAACTCGCAGACACCGCTCTTGCAGGTCGCGACGCCACACTCGGGCACGACACCACAGTCCGAGGCGGTCACGCACTCGTTGCATCCTTGTGGCTCGGCGCACCCGAACTTGCAATCGATGGGCGCTTGCAACACCCCTGCCTCGCACACACGCGCCTGACCACCCGTGCAGACGGACGCGCCCTCGACGCAGCCGCCCGCGCCGCCCCCGCCGCTGCCGCCCGGCGCGCCGCCCGCCCCGGCGCCCGACGCGCCCGCGCCGCCGCCCCCCGCTTGTCCTGCGCCGCCTTGCCCGGCGACCCCGCCGCCTGCTCCGCCCTGTCCGGCGCCTCCCGCGCCCGCTTGTCCGGCGCCTCCCGCGCCGGCCTTGCCCGCGGCACCAGCCTTGCCCGCGGCGCCGTCGGAGAGCTTCGTGCATGGCTCTACGTCGGCGGACTTCGGAGGGCAGGACGTGGACACGGAGACCTCGAGCGCGCCGTTGGCGGCGGTGGGAGGCGCGGACAGCGCCTTGCACAGGCCCGGCGCGAGCTTGACCTTGTCGCCGTCGACGACGAAGCCCTCGAGCGCGTCGTTGGGATCGAGCGCGACCGGGTTGTCCGGCGCGATCTTCCAGCGCATGAAGAGGTTGTACGTGCCGCTCGCCAGCGACGTGTCGAGCGTGCAATCGGGCGAGAGCTTCACGGGCGCGGCGGCCGCGGCGCACGCGGCCGCGTCGAAGCAGCCGGCGTCCTCGGACTGCGCGCGCACGCCTGGTCGCTCGGACGGCGCGGCGGCGTCGCGCACGCGCGCGACCTCGCCGTCGATCGGCACACACTGGTAGCCCGCGCAGGTCTCGTTCTCGCCGCACGTCTCGGGGAAGTCGGCGCACGAGTACCTGAGCGGCATCCTCAGCAGCTTCTGCTTCTGCTCGCTGAAGGCGAGCTTCGCGCGGCGCAGGATGCGCGTCTTCTTATCCTTCGTGGCGGTGACCTCGATCGTGACCGGCACCGACGGGTCGCCGTCCTCGTTGTCGAGGGTCAGCGTCCCGGGCAGCGGCGCGTCGCGCGGCAGATCGTACACTGTCTCGAACGGTGTCGCCCCACCCCGCCGGACGACCACCTGGAGCGCGTCGATCTCGCCCGACGGGCGCGCCTCCGACGAGAACGACACGATGATCGCCGTCGCCTTCTTGTCTTCGCAGGCGGTGAGGGCGGTGGCGGTGAGCAGACCAAGCAGCAGGAAGCGTGATTTCATCCCAGCACCCTAGCCGATCCTCGCGCAGGCGCTCGCCCCCCCCTCGACCCGCGGACCGTGATAGCGTGACCCTCTCTCTCTAGGAGGAGGAACATCATGAAGCTCAACTCCATCGCCCCGGTCCTTTCTTCGCTCGTCCTCTTCGCCGTCGCCTGCGGGGGTGGCGACGACAGCGGCGGCGCGCCGGCCGCGCAGCAGGGCACGGTCAACCCTCAGGCCGCCAAGGGGACCGCGACGGCCACCATCTCCGCCGCGACGACGGCGGTGAAGACCAACAACGGAATGACGGCGGCCGCGCAGATGCAGTCCGCGGCGAGCCAGGCGCAGAGCATCGTGTCGCCCGCGGGTGGGGCCGGCACGGCGCCCAGCGGGGTCCCGGGCCTGCCGGATCTCGGCTCGCTGTCCCTAGCGCTGGGTGAGGGCTGCACGTGCGAGGCGACCAAATGCGTCTTCAAGGCCTGCAAGGACAACCCCAGCGTCGAGATGAACGGCGAGATCTCCTGGGACGGCGGCCACGTCGTCTGCAAGGACCTCAACTACAAGATCACGCAGGGGGTCAGCACCATCGACATGACGACGAACTGTGATCTCACGGTGACCGACGCGCTGATCAAGGGCACGCTCGGCTCCAAGGGATCCACCTCGTACAACCTGCAGGGCGGCCAGGGGCAGACTGGCGCGGGGACGTACACCTGGGACTCCACCGTGAAGTTCAACGACGTCGCCTTCGCGAACGGGCAGCCCACCGGCGGCAGCATCGACGCGACCTCCACCGTCACGATGGGCGCCGGGCAGAGCTACACCGGCTCGTCGAACGTCAAGTTCCCCTGACCCCGCTCAGAGATCTTTCCTGAAGACACGACCCCCCGACGTCGTGTCGACCTTGCGCCCGGTCGAGCGCTGCCCGTGAGGGGGCAGCGGGCCGGGCGCGGTCGCGACGGGGTGCGCCGACGCCGCGACGGGCGCGCTCGGGGGCGCCGACGCCGACGCGGCGACCACCGCGCTCGCGACGGGAGCCTCGGACGCGACGGGAGCCTCGGACGCGACAGGAGCCTCGGACGCGACGGGAGACTCGGACGCCGAGGGGGCGCTGGCCGAGCTGCGACGCCAGTGCACCGCGGCGAGCAGCGCGAGGCCGCCGATCACGAACACGGTCGCCGACGCGATGACTGCCTTCAGCGCGACCGTGCTCCGCGCGCCCGCCTCGCTCCCGAGCGTGGAGTCGCTCAAGAACGTGGGCTCGGGGACCGCGTGCGCGCGCGGCGTCGACGCCATCGCGGAGACGGGCTCGGCGCTCGGCGGCGCGAAGATGAACGCGGGCCTCGCCTGCGCAGGCGCCGCGAACCCGGGCGGCACGGCGTCAGCGCGCGGCGCGATGATCGTCTGCATCGCCGCGGGCGAGAGGTGTCCGGGCGCGTACGCGGTCTGGCCGAGCGCGACGCTCGAGGTCGACGGGGGCTCGGCGCGCGGCGGGCGCACCTGGCGGGTCTCCTCGTCGATCATCACGTCCGCGCCCTCGGGGTGACGCTCGAGCCACGACGCGAGCTGTCGGTGCAGCTCGTAGGCGCTCGGGAAGCGCGCGTCAGGCTCGCGCGCGAGGGCCACTCGCAGGATCTCGGCGAGCTCGGCGTCGACGTGCGCCGCGACCGCTCGCGCGTCACGCGCCGTCTCGAGCCCGACCTTGAACATCAGCTCGCTCGTGTTCTCGTACTCGAACGGGTGCTGGCCGGTGATGCACTCGAAGAGGATCGTGCCGAGCGAGTAGAGATCGGCGCGGTGATCGACGCGCGTCGCGCCGCGCATCTGCTCGGGCGCCATGTAAGCGGGCGTGCCCAGCACCGCGCCGGTCTTGGTCAGCGCGTGGTTCGCCGCGGCCCCATCTGCGAACTTGGAGATACCAAAATCGACAATTTTTACATGATCACCGCCGTGCAGCCGTGACAGGAAGAGGTTCTCCGGCTTGACGTCGCGGTGGACGATCCCCGCCTCGTGCGCGCGGCCGAGCCCCTCGAGCGCCTGGAGCATCAGGCGCACCGCGGCCTGCGGGCTCATCGGCCCTCTCCGCATGCGCGCGTCGAGGCCCTCGCCCTCGAGGTATTCCATCACCAGGTAGCGCGCGCCGTCGGGCATGTCGCCGAGATCGAGCACCTCGACGATGTGCGCCGAGCCCACGCGCGCCGCCGCCTGCGCCTCCCGCTCGAACCGCTGCACCGCCTCGGGCATCGGCGTGGGCGTGGAGCGCAGGATCTTGACGGCGACGCGGCGACGGATGCGGACGTTCTCGCCCTCCCAGACGACGCCCATCCCGCCCTCGCCGACGACGCGGAGCAGCCGGTACTTGCCGTCGAGGATCTGGCCTGGCTGGGCGGTCATTAGGGCGCGGCGTCGCGGGCGAAGATACGCTCGCGCCCCGCGCATGCTAGAGCAGGCACCGCACGTGAGTCGGCATTTCGTGGCAACCATCGCGGGCGCGCTCGTCGCGTCGGCCATCGTCGCGTGCGGCGCGCGCACCGGCCTCCACGACGAGGGCGACGATCCACCCTCGCTGCTCTCCCCGCCGGGTGCCGACGCCTCGCCCTCGAAGGAGGCGGGCACGAACGTGACCCCCGACGCCGGGCCCGACGCCCCGCCCGACGCGCCGAAGGACGCGCCCGCCGACGCCTTCATCCCGCCGGACGCGCCCGCGACCAAGCTCGACTGCACCGATCCCTCGACCAAATGGATCTACGTCGTCACGGTCGACGAGGAGCTCTTCTCGCTCGATCCATCCACCGGCAAGTACCAGCTCGTCGCGAAGATCAACTGCCCGGCGACGTTCGGCGGCACGCCGTTCTCGATGGCGGTCGACCGCAAGGGCACCGCGTTCGTCCACTACTCCAACGGCGAGTTGTTTCGTGTCAGCACCAAGACGGGCAAGTGCGAGGCGACGCCGTTCGCCACGGACCAGCAGGGCTTCGGCACCTTCGGCATGGGCTTCGCGACCATCGCGCAGGGCCCCGCCGAGCAGCTCTACATCGCGGCGACCAACCAGTCGGGCTCGTCGATCTCGGCCCTCGGCGTCATCGACACCAGCACCTACAAGGTGAAGAAGGTCGGCGATTTCTCGCCGCCGCAGACCGGCGCCGAGCTGACCGGCACGGGCGACGGGCGGCTGTTCGCGTTCGTCGCCAACGGCAGCAACAACGGCACCAAGGTCATCCAGCTCGACAAGCAGACGGCCGCGGTGGTCGCCGAGGTGAAGCTGCCGAGCGTGAGCCTCGGTGACGGCTGGGCGTTCGCGTTCTGGGGAGGCGAGTTCTATCTGTTCACCTCGCCCGGCTCGCCAAGGGTGACGCGGTACGATCCGGCGACGGGCGAGGTCGACGAGCTGTTCGAGCTCCCGAGCACGGTGGTCGGCGCGGGCGTGTCGACCTGCGCGCCGGAAGAGTGAGCGCGGTGCCCCTCGTTCGCGGCCCCTTCTTTCACGGCACGACGGCGGCCCTGCGGGTGGGAGACCTCCTCGAGGCGGGGCGCAGATCCAACTATCGGCCTGAGCTCGTGATGAATCACATTTATTTCACGTCGCTGGTCGACGGCGCGGGGCTGGCCGCCGAGCTCGCGGCCGAGCTCCGCGGAGACGGCTCGACTCCGCGTGTGTACGAGGTCGAACCGACCGGTCCCTTCGTCGACGATCCCAACGTGACCGACAAGAAATTTCCGGGCAATCCCACGCGGTCCTTCCGGAGCGAGGCCCCCCTCGTGATAGTCAGGGAGATCACCGAGTGGACACGGCTCACGCCGGAGGCGAGAGACCTGTGGCGAGCTCGGGTGGCCGCGATCCGCGCGGGACAGGGCGGCGAGATCATCAACTAGAGCGTCATCTCAGCACAGCGCTCTCACCCCCATCGCGTCGAGCAAGAGGACCGCGACCGCGCGGCGCCCCTGGCGCGCGTCGAGATCGCCGAGGCCCACGCACGACGGGCAGCCGCCGTCGCACGCGCAGCCCTCGCACAGCTCTCGCGCGCGGCGCAGCAGCTCTTCTGCGCGCTCGAAGATTCGCTCGGCGAGGCCCACGCCGCCCGGCGCCGCGTCGAACAAGAACAGCGTCGGATCGAAGCCCTCTCGCGGCCCCTCTCCGGCGCGCTTCTCGATCGTGTCCTCGCTCTTGTCGCCGAGCGAGTGGTGGAGATCTCGCCCGTCGCACGAGAGCGCCAGCGACGCGGTCGCCTCGAGCGCGATCGCGAGCCCCCGCAGGCCGTCGATCGCCGCGGCGCGCCCGACGCCGATCGACTCGCAGAGCGCCTCGGGCACCGTCAGCCAGAAGCTCGTCGTGTGCAGCTGCATGTCCGGCAGCCGCACCTCGCCGTAGCCGGCGTTCTCGTGCGTGCCGTACTTGATCTTCTTGAAGCCGATGACCTTCTCGACGACCGACACGTCTCCCCACCCGACCGCTGCCTGCTGCGGGCCGCTCCCCGTCGACAACGGGCGCGTCGCCGCCTCCTCGAGCACCGTCACCGCGCGGTTGGTCATCGCCTCGGTGAAATAGTCCGGGTCGACTTTGTTGACGTAGGCTTTGTGATTTTCATAGTCGAGGCGTTCGACCTGGTACTGCTCGCCGTCGTGCTGATAGATGGCCTGCTCGTGCAGCATCGTGTGCGTCGCGCGCCAGTCGAGCTCGGCTAGCGTGCGCCCGTGAGACTGGTCGATGATCACGAAGTTGTCCCAGCCGGTCGACCGGAGGCTCACGTGGTTCGCGGGGTACGCGTCCGACGCCCAGTGAAAGCGCCGCTCGGTCGCGTGCAAGACGCCGTGGTGCGCGAGGAAGCCGAGGGCCTCCTCGGTCTCGTCGGGGCCGAGCGGGCCGAACGAGTCGCCGCGCACGAACGGCAGCTCGAACGCCGCGCACTTCAGGTGGGGCATCAGCACCTCGACGTTGGAGGGATCGATGCGCGCCTCTTCTGGTGAGCGCTCGAGCAGGTAGTCGGGTGACCGCGCGACGAACTGGTCGACCGGCGCGCTCGAGGCGACCAGGAGCGCGAGGCTCTCGCCCTTCTTGCGGCCCGCGCGCCCGAAGCGCTGCCACGTGGCGGCGATCGAGCCCGGAAACCCCAGGCACACGACCGCGTCGAGCTCGCCGATGTCGATGCCGAGCTCGAGGGCGTTGGTGGCGGCGACGCAGACGATCTCGCCGCTCCGCAGGCCCGCCTCGACCCGGCGGCGCGTCTCGGGGAGGTAGCCGCCGCGGTACGCCATGATCGCGCCCTCGGGCACGTCGTCGGCGCACTGCTCGCGCAGGTATTTCAGCGACAGCTCGACCGAGTTGCGGCTCGGTCCGAACAGGATGGTCGGGACCTTGGCGCGGACGAGGTCGGCCGTCAGGCGCACCGCGCTCTTCAGGTAGCTCGCGCGGATGCCGAGCTCCTGGTTGACCACGGGCGGGTTGTAGACGAACAGGCGTCGACGCCCCTCGGGCGCGCCGCTGCGGTCGAGCACGCACACCTCGTCGTCACGCACGCCGAGCAGCCGCGCCGCGTGCTCGCGCGGGTTGCCGATCGTCGCGGTCGCGCACAAGAAGACGGGGTCGGAGCCGTGGAAGCGCGCGATGCGCCGCAGCCGCGCGACGACCTCGGCCATGTGCGTGCCGAACACGCCTCGGTACGTGTGCAGCTCGTCGAGCACGACGAACGCGAGGTGCTGGAACGTGCGCGCCCAACCCGCGTGGTGCGGCAGGATCCCCGCGTGCAGCATGTCGGGGTTGGTCATCAGCAGCGGCACGCGCTCCTTGGCGGCCCGGCGCACGTCGCCCGGCGTGTCGCCGTCGAACACCACCGTGGGGAATGTTAGTCCTGCATCGGAGACGAGCGCGCGCAGGTTGGTCTCCTGATCGCGCGAGAGCGCCTTGGTCGGGTAGACGTACAGCGCGCGAGCGTCGGGCTCGTCGAGCAGGCGCTGCAGGATCGGCAGGTGGAAGCAGTAGCTCTTTCCGCTGGCGGTCGGCGTCGCGACGACGACGTGCTTGCCCGCGCGCGCCGCGCGAAACGCGTCGACCTGGTGCTCGTACAGCTGTCTCACGCCCCGCCCCGCGAGCGCGCCGCGCAGCTCGGGGCCGAGCTCGTCGGGGAACGGCGCGTACCGCGCGGGGGAATCGGGCAGGGTCTGATCGAGCGTCACGCACGGCCTCACGCGGCCGCTCGCGAGCCACGCTTCGGTGACGTGTGAGATGCCGGACGGTTTGTTCCACGGAGCGCGCGGCATGACGCGCGGAGGATAGTCGCGTGGCGCGCGGCGACCAGCCGCAGCGCGGACCGGCGCTGACCGAGCGCGATCAGGTGACCGAGACGATCTCGAGGACGCGGGCGCCGCGGGTCACCTCGTCGCCGTCGGTCGCGCGCAGCAACGCCGCGCCGAGCGGGCTCGTCGTCGACAGCGACGTGACGCCGTCGAGCTCGACGCCGCCACCGGCGGGCACGAGGAAGTACGTGGTGCGCGACGCCCCGTCCGCGACCGTCACTAGCGCCGACACGGACGCCGGCTCTCCGCCGTCGAACGCGCGCACGCGCATCGCGCCCAGCATCGCGAGCGCCGTCTCGAGCTCGGCGACGCGCTGCGAGTGCCCGCGGGCGATGTACGACGACTCGGTCGCGCGCATGTCCTTGTCACCCTCTGCGCGGTTCTCTTCGTGCGTCGCGGCGTCGGAGGCGTCCTTCGCGCGGGCGCGAGCAGCGGCGAGATCGGCCGTCAACACGGCGCGGAGGCGCGCGAGCAGCGCGGCCTTCTCGGGCGTCATCGCGCGCTCGCCGAGCCGGGTGGCGACGCGGGGGCCTCGACCAGCGGCGCGGGCGCC
This sequence comes from Myxococcota bacterium, assembly GCA_963169165.1. Lineage (GTDB taxonomy): Bacteria > Myxococcota_A > Polyangia > Polyangiales > Polyangiaceae > JADLFU01. The sequence goes on from CAUJFL010000275.1 coordinate 8,906, forward strand.
TCGTCGCCCCCCCACAGTAGCTGGCGCAGCCCCACCCCGAACGCGATCGCGCCGAGCGCCACGAGCGCGAGGCCGAGCGGGACGCGCGCGCCGCGGCCGCGCGGCGGAGGCGGCTCTTCGACGTCGACGACCGTGGTCGCCACGCCGCCCGCCGCGGCGACCGGCAGCGGGCTCGCCGCGGCGCCGGGCTGGGACACTGGAGGCGCTGGCGGCGCGCGGTACACGCTCATTCGCATCGTGCCGCCGCGCACGAGCGACATCACCGGCTCGGTAGGCTGAGGGACGCTCTCGGTCACCGTCGGCGCCGCCGCGGGCGCCGGGACCTCGGTGATGCGCGCGCGCGTCGACGACGCCCCCGCGCGAAGCCCAGGCTCGTGCACGAAGACCGCCTGCACGGTGATGTTGTCCGGCCCGCCGCGCGCGTTGGCCAGCTGCACGACCTGCTCGCACAGCTGAGCGGGCGAATTCGCGGCGATCGCGAGCAGCGAGATGGCCAGCAGATCGGAGTCGGCGACCACGTCGGTCACGCCGTCGCTCGTCGTCAGGAACACGTCGCCGCGCTGCTGCAGCACGACGTCGGGGCGCAGCTCGACCTCGACCTCCTCTTTCATGCCGAGCGCGCGGGTGATCTTGTTGCCGTCCGGGTGCCCGACGGCCTCCTCCTTGGTGATGAGGCCCGCGTGGAGCATCTCCTGCACGACGCTGTGATCGCGCGTGAGCGGCCAGATCTGCCCCGCGCGGACGACGTAGATGCGGCTGTCGCCGACGTGCGCGATCTCTGTCCCGCCCGGGTGCATCAGCAGCGCGACGCAAGTGGACCCCGGCCTGCCCACCTTGTCGGGCGCGCCGCCGAGCGCGAAGACGCGACGCCCCGCCTCGCCCACCGCGGTCGCGATCAGGAGCCCCGCGTCGACGCCCGCGGGCGCCTCGGAGACGCGCGCGACGATCGTGTCGATCGCGAGGTTCGCCGCCTCGCGCCCGGAGCTGTGCCCCCCCATCCCGTCACACAGGACGACGAGGTGCCCCGCGCGCGTCTCGACGTAGCGCGCGGCGTCCTCGTTCTCTTGTTTCTCGGGTTCCTTGCCCGGATCAGTCCGCTGCTCGACGACGATCCGCGGCCACGGGGTGGTCATGTGTCAGTCGATCTTGACGGACAGCTCGACGGGACCAAAGCGCACGATCGAGCCGGGCGGGACCGGCATCCAGACGCCGGGCGTGAGCTTGGTGCCGTTGACGTGGGTGCCGTTGTTCGAGCGCTCGTCGCGGACGAGCAGCTGGCCGCCCTCGAGCTTGACGGTCGCGTGGAACGACGAGACGCGCGCCTCGCCGAGGACGATCTGAGCGCTGCCGGGATCTCGCCCGACGCGCATCTCGGAGCCCGCGAGCACGGTGAAGACCCCCGCCGAGCCGGAGAGCGTCGCGCGCGACGCGCCCGCGCCGTAAGGATCGGGCGGCGGCGCCCCGAGTCCGGCCTGCGGCTGCGCGGCGGTGAGGCCGTACTGCGGCGGCTGGTTGCCGTACATGAACTCGGGGCTCGCCTGCGCGGGAGCGCCGTGCGCGCCGAGCACCGCGGTGCCGCCTGCGGGCGCGGCGGGCGGCGCGTAGGCCGCGGGCGCGGGGTGGGCAGGCGGCGCGGACTGCGCGAACCCTGCGGCCGGCGCCGCGGGCGGCGCGTAGGGCGCGGGCGCGGCGGGCGCAGCGCCAGGCAACGGGAGCGGCGCGGGCGCGGGCGCCGCCGCTCGACGCCCGCCGCCTCCGCCGCCTCGCGCGACGACGACGATCAGGAGGACCAGGATCACCGCGCCGAACCCGCCCGCGACGATCCACTCGATCGGGAGCGATTTCTCGCCGGCCTTCAGCGTGAGGATCGTCGTCGCGGTGACGCCGCTCATCCGCCGCGCCT
>CAUJFL010000276.1 GCA_963169165.1 Myxococcota bacterium
CATCGGCGGGTTGGTGAGCGCGAGCGTGAGGCCCGGCACCCTGTGCTCGCGCGCGTCGGCTCGCACCAGCTCGGCGCGCGCGCCCACCGCGTCGAGGTTGCGCCGCGCGACGGCGAGCGCGCGGGGCTCGCGATCGGTCCCGACGAGCCTGCGCGCAGGGCCGAGCAGCGAGCGCTCCGCGAGCTCGAGCCCCGAGCCGACGAAGGGATCCCAGACGACGTCGTCCGCGCGCGCGCCCGCGAGCCTCGCGAGCGCGGCGGCGACGGTCGGGTGCGACGACGCCGGTACATCGCCGCGACGGTACGAGAACCGTGGATCGATGAACGCGCGCGGCCGCAGCGCGACGCGCACGCTCGCGCCCGACGTGGTCGCCGCGATCTCCCACACCGCGTCCCGCGGATCGTTGACGAGCTCGGGCGCGCGCGCCGACACGAGCGCGCTGATCTGCTCGAGCTCGGCGCGGGAGGCAGGCGGATCGAGCGCGAGCCGATAGCGCAGCGGCCCCGTCGTCAAGGACGTCAGCGTCGCGCGCGCGGCCTTCGACGTCAGCGCCGACGCGACCGCCTGCGCGCGCGCCCCGCGTAGCGGCACCACCGGCGCGAAGATCGCGAGAGAGGTCCACGTGCGCGCGGCGAACAGCGGACGCAGCGGGCCGCTGTACCGGAGCGTGACCCGCCCGGGCTCGGTCGCCCGCGCGCCCCGGCCGTCGAGCTCGTCGAGCAGCACGTCCTCGAGCCCACGACGCACGTCGAGCGCGACCACGGCGCCCTCGGGCACCTCGGAGTCGAGAGAGATCTCGCTGTCGTGCTCGCGCAGCTCGTCTCTCGCCGCGCGCGCCTTCGCCCGGAGGGAGGTCTCGTCCAGCCCCTCGAGCGTCGCCAGCGCGTCGCGCGCGAGCGGGCCCCCGCGGCGCCCGAGCGCGTCGACGAGCGCCCTGCGGAGGTGCGGGTTCGTGGCCTCCGAGAGCGCGCCCACGAGCTGCGCGGTCGCGTCGTCGCGGTCGATCCGCAGGAGCGCGCGCACAGTAGCTTTTTGAGTCTTCGGATCGTCGTCGCGGGTGAACGCCGCGAGCGCCCGGACGTCGACCGGGACGCGCGAGGCCACGCGCCCGAGCAGCTCGATCAACCGAGGCCGCGCGCGACGCTCGCCCGGCAGCGCCGCGAGCACCGCCGGGTGGGTCGACTCGGGCACCCGCGCGAGCGCCTTCACGATCAGCCGCGCGCGATCGTCGTCGGCGCTCGCGAGCTCGTCGACGAGCGCCGGCACCTCGCGTCGCGGCGGCGCGAACGCGGGATCCTTCAGCTGATCGTCGGCGAGCGTCACGTCACTCCGTGCAGGTGACCGAGCGCCGGGCGACGTTGACCGCCGCGAGGTGCCGCGGCGCCGGGCACGAGAGGCTGCAGGTCGCCTCCGCGCAGCCGAGCTTGCCCCGGGGCCACGTGTAGGTGCAGCCCGCGGCGCCGCAGGTGTACGACACGCCCGTGCCCGCGTCTGCGCCGCTGGTGGTCGGCGCGGCGATGACACAGCGCCCGGTGGTGTTGACGAAGCCGGGAGGACAGGTCGACTTCGGATCCGCGCAGACGCCGTTGTTGCGTGGTGACCGGTCGGGGCAAGCTGGCGCGCACTGCTTGGTGGTCGCGTCGGGCACCGTGCCGGCCGGGCAGGTCGCGGGCTGCGCGACGCCTGCCGCGGTCGCGAGCGACGCCTGGACGACGTAGGCCTCGATCGCGTTCTTTCGCAGCGTCGACTCGGCGATCCACGCGAACCCGCCCGCGCCCCACGACGGTCCCCAGCTGTTCTGCAGCAGGAAGAACCACGCGCCGTCCTGCTTCGCGAAGCCCACCACCAGCAGCGGCTGGATCGCGGTCGAGCCCACGTAGTCGGGCAGGAGCGGCTCGGAGTCCGTCGTGCCGACCAGCGTGGCCCACGCGTCGGGCTCGACCCGCAGCACGAGCACCACGTCCTGCCCGCGCGCGAGCGTCTGGCGCATCGCCGCGCCGTCCCCGTCGGCGAGCTCGACGACGTCGGTCACGCGCACGAGCGGCGCGGCGTCGGCCCTGGCGACCGCGCCCGGCGGCAGCGCGCGCTTCGTCTTGCAGAGGCGCGCGGCGTCACCCTCTGCGAGCTGACACGCGACGGCCTCGTCATAGGGCAGCGTAGACTCGCTCGCGAGCGCCTTGCCCACCGTCGCCGCGACCGCGGCGCCGAGGCTCGCGCGCGGCGCGCGAGCGAAGACCTGCAGCGCGCTGACGCCTCCGCCACCCTGCCCGCCACGCACCACCACCTGATCCACGGCCGAGGCCAGCGCGAACGCCGCGCCCGCGCCGACGGAGCGCTGGTGCCTCACCGGCCCGAGCAGCTTGTCTCGGCGATGATCGACGTAGTCTGGCACCGCCGACGTCGAGACCGAGTCGCGCGCGATCGTCGCCGCCGCGCCCTGGACCTTCGCGTAGTCCTTGGACCAGCAGTCGAGCGGCACGGGCACGCCGTCGACGAGCACCTGACCGCATCCCGTGGCCGCGAGCGCAGGCGTGGGCGGGCGCCTGATCGCGCCGGGCAGGCGGATCCTCGGCAGCGTCGACGCGTGACGGGGAGGCTCCACGACCGGGGGCGGAAGCGACGGCGGAGGGGCCGAGCTCGCCGGCGCGACCCACGCGGTCTCGGGAGGTCCGACCGGCGTCGTCCAGGCGGTGGTCGGCGGCGGCGCTGTCGGTGGCGTCGGCTCGGCGCCGCGGCGGCTCGGGATGCACGCGGCGAGGAGCGCGAGCGCCATCGCACAGACCGCCCCCGAGGCCCGTCTCATGCTCAGCTCCAGTGCCCCGCGCGCAGCGCCGCCGGGTCGAGCGGCTTGATCTTGGCGCCGAGCGCCTCGCGAAACGCGGCCTCGTCGTCGTCGTCCATGATCGCGTCGCCGTAGCCTTGCGCGATCTCCATCGTGATCGCGAGGATCCTCACGAACTGCGCGAAGCTCGACGCGCACAGCGTCGCCTCCCAGCGGTCCCTGCCGCTCATCGCGGTGTAGACGGGGCAGTCGCCCTCGGCGTCGGGCTTCGCTACATCGAAGAAATAGGGGTCTCCCAGCAGCGTGCTGCGCCCGATGATGATCCACGACCGACGCCACCCGTCGGGCGAGTGGTCGGTGCGAGCCGCGCCCGCGGCGTCGAGCGCGAAGCCCCGCTGCTCCTCGAGGAGCTCGGCGGCGGCGAGCAGCTTCACCCGCTCGATCGGGCAGACGCTCTCGACCTCTCGCGGGTCGGCCTCGAGCAGGAACGCGCGGTACCTGGGCGGGATTCGCAGGGCCTTCTTCAGCGACTCGACGACGGCGGGCTCGGAACGACCGAGCTCGAAGGGGAGCTTTCGGCGCTGAAAGATGGCCTGGAGGGCGGTGACGCCCTCGGCAAGATCGCTGTCCAACGTGTCCTCCGACGACCCTCGGCGCATCGGCGCGCCTCGAAAGAAGGGCGCCGACCCTACCCGAAAGCCTGGCGTGCTGTCTACCTCGCCTCGCGCGGCCTCGGGTTCCTCCGGCTGCGCCGCGAGCCCGGGTCTGGGCCCACGAGCGACACCGCTGTCATGGTCCCCGACGCGAACCCGTCGCCGAGACACCCGAGAAACGCGCCGCCGCAAGCCGTGGCGCGCGCGTTGCTTTGTGGCGCTCGTCCGCTTCACTTGTGCGCCACGCGCACCCTGGCTTGCTTGGCTTGACTTACTCGCCGCGACCCCGAGTCCTACCCGGGTCGCTCACAACGATGACAACGATGACCCGCGCGCCGTCGGCGCCAGGGTCGAGCTGCGAGCTCGTCGCTGTGGACGTGCTCGCCCCCCGTGCTATGGTGCCCTTTGCGGTGAACGTCGTCCTCGTGAAGCTCGGTCGTGGTTCTCGTGCCATCGTCGGTCGGCTCGTGCGCACGCCGCGCAAGGGCTCGGTGATCGTGATCGAGTTCAGCGACGGCATGCACGAGTACGTGACCACGCCGGTGAAGCGGGTGCTGCGCGTGTGCGGCCGCGACATCTTCTACATCGAGACGGCGAACAGCCGCTATCGCCTCGAGGTGCGCGGCAAGGTCCGCGAGCTCGAGGGCGCGCAGTCGGGCTGACGCTCGGCGCTTGTCGACCGTGGGCGAGGCCGCTAAAGGGCTGCGCATGGGTAACCACGACCGCCGCAACTCGATGAAGATGAAGCGCAAGAAGGCGCAGGCCAAGAAGAAGGCGCGCGCGAAGAAGGCGAAGGCGCCCGTCGCGCCGGTGAAGGCGGCGAAGAAGCCCGCGGCCAAGAAGAAAGAGAAGCCCGCCGCCGCGTCGTTAGCGTCGCCCCTTGGCTTGCTCGCGCCCCGACCACCTCGGCCGGGGCGTCGTCGTCTTCACCTCACTCGCGGATCACGATCGTCTTGAACTGAACGTCGCGCGGGGGCGCTGCCGCGGTCGCCTCGGCGGCGTGCGGATCGGCCTCGCCGAAGAGGCCGTAGTCGCCCTGCACGCGGTCCTCGCCGAACAGCTGAAAGCCGCGCCGATCCTTGTCGCTCCAGCGCTGCCCGACGACGGTGTTGTACGAGCGCTGACCGTTCGCGTGGTGCCAGGTGACGCTCAGGAGCAGGGTCGCGTCGCCGTCGCCGCGCATCGACGTGCCGATGAGCTCGATGTCGTCGATCTTGATGTCCGAGTGCCACTGCCGATGGCGCTGGAGGAACGCTGTTCGCTCGCCGCGCGCGACCTTCTGGAGCGCGACGTCCGTCCGCGCGAAGCGCAGGCCCATGTTGAGCTCGTAGCCAGCCTCCTGCGCGCGCTGCGCGCGTGACGGCGCGGCGCACGCGGCCGACAGCAAGAGGAGGGGGAAGACCGCGCGGCGCAGCAGCGACATACGGTCGCGGTAGCCGAGCGCCGTGGCGCGGGCCCAATTCTCGGCGACAAATGTCTCGTCGGGGCGCGCGCGGCGCTAGGTTCCCCTGGGTGCGACGCGCGCTGTTGCTCATCACGCTGCTCTCGGCACAGGCGCGTGCCGAGCAGCTCGACGCCGTGCGGGCGCGCTGCGGCGCGAGGGACGCGGCGCTCGAGCGGGTCGCGGAGGAGCTGGCGACGAGGCGCCTCGCCGGCGTGGCGGTCACGAGCTCGGACGAGCTGGCGGCGCTCGGGCGGCGCGCGCGCGCGACCCTCCCGTCGCTGCGCGCGTCGGTGCGGACCGGCGCGGTCGGAGAGGTCGACGCCGGGCCGCTCGCCGCGCTCGCCGAGGGGATCCGCGGGCCGCGCGCGTGCGGGGTCGCGTCGGTGTCGGACGGCGAGCGAATGGCCACCGCGATGGTCGCCGCGCCGCGCCTCGCGACCGTCGCGGAGGCGAAGGCGCGCGCGCGCGAGGGCGAGTGGATCGACGTCGACGCGCGGCTGCTCGTGCCCGCGACGGCCGCGCGCGTCGTCGTCCTCGGTCCGCGCGGCGCTCCCCGCGGCGTGCCGACCTCGCTCGATCGTGGCCGCGTGCGCGCGAGGTTCTCGGCCGACCGTCCAGGCACCTTCCTGGCGCAGATCGTCGCCGAGCTGGCGGATGGCCCGCGCCCGGTCGGTGAGCTGCTCGTGCGCGTCGGCGCTGACGTGGACGCCGACCCGCCGGTGCCAGGAGACACGGTCGTCGGGGGGGACGACGCGGACGAGCTCGCCGCGAGGATCGACGCCGCGCGCGGCGCCGAGGGGCTCACGCGTCTGTCGCGCGATCGCAGGCTCGACGCGCTCGCCGCCGAGCACGCCCAGCGGATGGCGAGGCGCGGGCGGGCCGCGCACGACGCGGGCGACGGCGAGCCCGACGCGCGCGTCTCCGCCGTGCTCGACGCGGATCTCGTCGGGGAGAACGTCGCGCGCGCCTCATCGGTCGCCGCCGCGCACCGCGCGCTCTGGGCGAGCCCGTCGCACCGCGAGAACCTCTTGTCGTCGCGCTTCACCCGCCTCGGCGTCGGCGTCGCGCGCGGCGTCGACGGGACGGTCTTCGTGGCGGAGCTGTTCGTGCTCCCGTCGCGGAGGTGATCCGCGGCTCACCCCGCGGAGACGAAGCGCACCTCACCGGCCTGCACCGCGACCGGCCCCCGCTCGGTCGAGACCCTGAGGGCGCCGTCGTCGTCGAGCCCGAGCGCGACCCCGCGGACCGAGTCTCCCTCGACGAGACGTCCGCGCGCGACGTCGCGGGCGCGGAGCTCTCCCAGCAGCGGCGCCAGCCCGTCACGCTCGAACGCCGGGAGCAACAATCCGAACAAGTCGCGGACGATCTCCGCGAGCAGCTCGCCTCGGTCGAGCGAGCGCGCGCCCTCGTCCTCGAGCGAGGTCGCCCGGCCCGCGACGTCGTCCGGCAAGCTCGCGCGGCGCACGTTGACGCCGAAGCCCGCGACGACGTGCGCCGCCTCGCGACCTCGGAAGCTCGCCTCGACGAGCACGCCCGCGAGCTTGCGGCCGCGGGCCTCGACGTCGTTGGGCCACTTGACGCCGATCTCGGAGGTGGCGCGCGCGGCGCACGCGCGGGCGACCGCCAGGCCGACGACGAGCGACAGCCGGGGAAGCGCGCGCGGCTCGACGCGCGGCGCGAGCAGCACAGACGCGAGCAGCGCCGAACCGGCAGGCGCCGACCACACCCTGCCCTGCCGACCCCGCCCGCTCGACTGCGCGTCCGCCACGAAGACCGAGCCCGCCTGGGCGCCGTCGCCTGCCGCGGCGCGGGCGTCGTCCTGCGTCGAGCCTGTCGAAGCGCGCACGTCGACCCGGCGCCGGGGATCGCCCATGGCGGCGACGAGGCGTGCGGGGTCGAGATCGTTCATTTCTCTCCGAGCCACGTGCAGTGCGCGCCCGCGTCGCCGCACGCGTCGAAGCAGGCCGCCGGGTTCGCGTTGGGCGGCGAGACGCCTGCGTCGACGCAGCCAGCGGCGCTCGAGCACGCGAGCGTGCAGAAGCGCGCCGTGCGCGGCTCGTCGCACACGTCGAACCGCGCCGTCCTCGAGAACTGTCGACACACCAGGCCGCCCTTGCAGTCGTCGTCACGCTGACAGCCCTCGCCGAACGCGGCGTCGCGAGGCGCGTCGCAGCCGACGATCGAGAGCGCCGCGACGATGCACGCGAGGCGCGTCACGCGAGCGCCAGATCGAGCGACAGATCGGCCGCGGGCGCCGAGTGCGTCAGCGCGCCGACCGACACGAGATCCACGCCGGTCGCCGCGATGTCGCGGATCGTCTCCAGCGTCACGCCGCCCGAGGCCTCGAGCACCGCGTGCCCGCGCGCCCGCGTGACCGCCGCGCGCAGCGCCTCGAGGGAGAAGTTGTCGAGCATGATGATGTCGGCGCGCGCGGAGAGCGCCTCGTCGAGCTGCTCGGCCGACTGGACCTCGACCTCGACGCGGGTCGTGTGCGGCGCGCGCGCGCGCGCGCGCGCGACCGCGGCGTCGATCCCCCCGGCCGCGACGATGTGGTTGTCCTTGATCAGCACCGCCGTCCCCAGGTTGTCGCGGTGGTTGTGCGCGCCGCCGCAGCGCACCGCGTAGCGCTCGAGCACGCGCAGGCCGGGCGTCGTCTTGCGCGTGTCGGTGACGCGCGTCCTCGAGCCCTCGGGGAGCGCGTCGACGAAGGCGCGCGCGAGCGTCGCCGTCCCGCACATCCGTTGCGTCAGGTTGAGCGCGGTGCGCTCGGCCATCAGCAGCGCCTGCGCCGGGCCGCGCACGCGCCACACGAGCGTGCCCGAGGCGACCGCGGCGCCGTCCTCGACGAGCGCCTCGAACCTGACAGACGCGTCGACGCGCTCGAACACCCGCGCGAAGACGAGGGCTCCGGCGACGACGAGCGGCGTCTTGGCGCGCGCGGTGGCGACGGCGAGCCGCTCGGCGGGCACGGTCGCCTGCGTCGTGACGTCGCCGCCCGACAGATCTTCGCGGAGAGCGCGGTCGACGATGTCATCGAGGACGGGCGGGGTGATCCACATGGCGCGCTAACCTAGCCGCGAAAGCGTCGCGAGCGAACTTGACGATGCGTCGGCTCACCCACCCGGGATCGTCGAAGTGCGGGCAGTGCCCGAGGCCGTAGGGCTCCTCGATCAGCGCGTGCCGGGGCAGGTGCGCCCGCAGGTACTCGAGCGCGGACGGGGGCAGCAGCTGCTCGCTCCTTCCCCACAAGAGCAACATCGGCATCTTCAGCGCGCCGAGCTCCTCGGGCGAGAACGAGTCGTCGGCGCGCGCGGCGCGGACGATCTCGCCGACCGCCTTGCGCATCATCATGAGCTGGATGTCGCGCGCGACGAGCGGCAGGTACCACGGCGGCGCGTGGTAGAGGCGCTGCGCGAGCGCCATCGCGTCGCCCGACATCGCGGCCTCGAAGCGCGACAGCACGGTCGCGAGCTCGGCCTCGGAGACGCGCGCGCCCGCGGGCGAGACGAGCACGAGCGCGGCCACCTTCTCGGGGCGATGGATCGCGTAGTGGAGCGCGACCGCGCCGCCGAGCGAGTTGCCCACGAGGACGGCGGGCCTGTCGATCAAGCGGTCGTAGACCTCGGTCATCGCGTCGAAGATCGACTCGGGCGCGACGGGCGACGACGCGTCGGGGCTGTCGCCGTGGCCGGGGAGATCGACCGCCGAGACGCGTGAAGCGTGCGAAAGCAGGCGGTGGATCACCGGCGCGAGCGCCGTCGCCGACGAGCCGAGGCCGTGCTGCACGACGAACTGCGGCAACGCGCCGAGGCCCTCGCCGTCGAACAGGCTGACCTCGACGTCGGAGGCGCGGAGGCGCCGCCGGGACAGACCTCGCTTCTCGAATCCTCGCGCGGTCATCCGCTGCGCGAGCGGAAGCAAACCTCGTACACTGGGGAGCGGCAGGGCCACGGGCGCCAGTTCTGCTACGACCGGCGGCGATGATCCAGATCTTCGGACACCCGAGGTGCAAGGGCACGAGGGCCGCGGCGCGCTTCTTCTCGGACAGGCGGGTGAAGACGCATGAGGTCGATCTGCGTGAGAAGGGCCTGTCGAAGGGCGAGCTCGACAGCGTCGCGCGCGCGGTCGGCGGGGTCGAGCGGCTGGTCGACGGCGGCGGCGCGCGCTTCAAGGAGCGCGGGTTCGCGCACGCGGCGCTCTCCGCGGAGCGGCTGCGCGACGAGCTGCTCGCCGATCCTTCGCTGCTGCAGACCCCGATCGTGCGGCTGGGCGCGCAGGCGACCGTGGGCGTCGATGAGGCCGCGTGGCGGCGCTTCGCCGAGGCCGTCAAGTCGACCGCGTGAGCAGCGACTGCGCGACCGCCTCGACGTGCTCGTCGCCGGCGTCGAGCTCGCGGAGCGCCTCGGCGAGCGCGAGCGCGTACTCGCGGTTCGAGCCAGACGGCCCCGCGCTCAGCGCGATCACCCGCGCGAGCTCGTGGACCTCGGCCTCGCCCGCCCAGTCGGGGTTGTCGGGCCCCGCGATGTACGTGGTCGCGCGGAGCACGCCCGAGTCGGTGCGCACGTCGACCAGCGCCCGGCCGTAGCCGCCCTGCTCGCGCACGTCGAGGTACCCGAGCACGCGGGCGCGATCGCCTGCGGCCACGCGGTACGCGACGCCGACGCAGCGCCCGCCGGGCACGAGCGTGACGACGCGCCCTGGAGCGCCGGGCACGCCGCGGTGATCGGTCGAGCCCTGAAAGAACCTCCGCGAGCTGCCGTCGAGCACGGCGCGCCGACGCTCTTCGAAGGCAGAATCTGGCCGAAATATCAGCGAACCATACGCAAACAGCCACGCGTCGTCGGGCATCCTCGCGGGATCACTTGCAGTCGAACAGCGCGACGCCGCCGAGCGGGCTCGTCGTGTCCGGCGAGGTCGACGACAGCCACGCCGCCGCGACGCGTCCGCTGCCGCCCGCCGCGGCGATCGCCTTGCCATCGAACGAGGAGACGAGCGGGTTCGTCGGATCGACGTCGACCGGCGGCGTGACGCCCGGCGCGTAGTCGACCTCGGGCACCGTGGAGACGAGCATCGAGACGCGCTTCGCGTCGCCGACGACGATCGCGATCGCCTTCGTGACCGGCGCGACGTCGATCACGCCGAGCGGCGGCGTGGGGATCTGCGCCTGCGCGACGAGGTTCGCGGTGTCATCGATCGTGTCGAGCCGCACCGTCGACGCGCCGATCCGCGACGCGACGACGACGCCGGACGGATAGGGGCTCACCGAGACGCCCGTGCCCGCCGACAGCTTGAAGGTCTTCGCCGGAGCCATCGCGCTCGTCGTCGACACCGCGAGCCCGCCGTCGAGCTCGGCCACCTGCAGCAGCAAGTTCTGCGAGGACGCCGACACGACGCGCGACGTCTTGTCGGCGAGGAGGTTGAAGCCTGACTGCGGGTGGACCCCGGAGGCGTCGAACCAGAACGCGCTCGTCCCCTGCAGGTACGAGATGCGCCACATCGCCGAGCCCGGCACGGGCGCGATCGCGCGGTGCGACGGCATGGTCAGCTCGGCGAACCCCTTCGGGCCGTTCAGCACGAACACGTCCTGCACGTCGCCAGCCATGCCGAACGCGACGAGCGACAGGCTGCCTCCGGTGTCTTCTGTCGCCGACTTGCACGCGGGGCGCGCGATCGTCGCGATGCCCGCGCCGCCGCGGATGGTCATGCCTATCCCGGTGTCGGAGTAGGCGCCGAAGCACGCGGAGAGCTTGGCGGTCGCCGTCGCGCCCACGGTGCCGTCCGCCGCGATGGGCACGAGCGACAGCACGTCTTCGGAGCCGTTCTCGGCGACCTCGTGGACGGCGACGATGAAGCCACTCTGCGTCGCCACCACACCCGGACCGAACGCCCGCGCCTTGGAGGAGATCGAGGATTTGGGCAGCGGGACGACCTTGGTCAACGACAGCGCGCACGGCTGCGCCGCGACGGGAGCGCCGCCCGAGCCGCTCGAGCCCGCGCTCGAGCCGCCCGCGCTCGACCCGCCCGCAGACGAGCCGCCGGTGGACGAGCCGCCCTTGCCAGCGCTCGCGCCGCCCGCCGCGGTCGTCCCGCCGACGGACGAGCCGCCGACGCTCGAGCCAGCCGATGCGCCGGGCGAGTTGATGGCCGAGCCCCCGCTGTCCCCCTTCTTGCAGGCGCCGGCCGCGAGCGCGAGCGCGGCGACGGCGAGCGCGGTCGACCGCCTCACGCGAAGACTCCGGTCAACGCCATCGGGATCTGCGGGTTGCCGACCATCTTCATCTTGCCCTGCATCACGAGCTGCAGCGCCTGCTGCTTTCCTGCCTGCATGTCGGCAAAATCGAGCATCTCGCACTCGACCCGGCAATCGGGCGCGTCGATCTTGTGAGGCTGCGCGCCGGGCGTCACGGCGAGGCGCCGCTCGACTTCGCCGTCGCGGATCACGAACGCCATGCTGCCCGGCACCGAGCGCACGAGCTTCACGCGGTCTGGCGGCGCGGAGAGCGCCTTGAAGGCCATCACCTGCTTCTGCGGATCGACCTCCTTGCCCTCCTGCTCGCGGGCGCCGGCGACGACCAGCGCGACGAAGTCGTCGGCGGAGACGGAGACCTGCACGATTACGTCGTCGTCCATGCCGTCGCGGACGACGAGCTCACCGTCGGTCACGCGCAGGCTCCACTCGCCGACGTCGAGCACGCGGAACGTCAGGCAGCCCGCGGAGGTCTTGCCCGTGAGCTTGTCTCGCAGCGCGGCGACCTTGGACGGAAGGTACTCGGTGAAGAACGCTCGGGGCTCGGACGGGACCGACATCGGTCGCGCACGATAGCACGTCGGCGCGCCTTCCCGCAGCGTCCGCCGCGTGCCAGCCTGCGCGCATGAAGGCGAAGGGGCTGCCCGAGCTCGAGGCATCGTCGGTGTCCGAGCTCGAGGCGCTCGTGCGCCACCACAACCGCCTGTACTGGGACGACGACGCGCCCGAGCTCACGGACCCCGAGTTCGACCGGCTCGTCCGCAGGCTGCGCGAGGTCGCGCCGGCCTCACCCGCGCTCGACGAGCTCGGCGCCTCGCGCTTCGGCGAGGCGGTCGTCCACGACGTGCCGATGCTGTCGCTCGACAAGTGCTACGGCGACGACGAGCTCGCCGACTGGCTCTCCGACTTCGATGGGCGCGTCGTCGTGTCGCCCAAGTTCGACGGCGTGGCGGCGTCGCTCCGCTACGACGAGGAGGGACAGCTCGCGCTCGCGGCCACGCGCGGCGACGGCGTGACCGGCGACGACATCACGCGCAACGTCCGCGAGATCGCCGACGTGCCGCGCCGCCTGAAGGTGAAGCCAGCGGCGCCGATCGAGGTGCGCGGCGAGGTGTTCCTGCGGCTCAGCGTGTTCGAGCGGCACAAGGATCGCTTCAGCAACCCGCGCAACCTGGCCGCCGGCGCGATCAAGCAGAAGGACCCAAAGAAGAGCGCCGAGATCGGCCTGTCGTTCGCCGCGTACGAGGTGTTCGGCCTCGACGCGCCGACCGAGCACGACAAGATCGACTGGCTCGCGCGCGCGGGCTTCGCGCCGATCGAGCGCCGCGTCGTCGAGAAATCCGAGGCGCTCGCCGTGTACCGCGAGCTGGCCGCTCGGCGCGCGTCGCTCGACTACGAGATCGACGGCGTGGTGATGAAGGCGGACAGGGTCGACGAGCAGCGACGGCTCGGCGCGACCTCGCACCATCCTCGGTTCGCGCTCGCGTACAAATTTCAAGGTGACACCGGCACGTCACGGCTGCGCGAGATCGAGTGGAGCGTGTCGCGCACGGGCGCCGTGACCCCGGTCGCGATCGTCGATCCGGTGGCGCTCTCGGGCGTGCTCGTGTCGCGCGCCTCGCTGCACCACCCCGGGTATGTGGCCAAGCTCGGCCTCTCGCTCGGCGCCGAGGTCGAGCTCACGCGCCGAGGCGGGGTCATCCCCAACGTCGAGCGCGTCACCAAGCCAGGCGACCGACCGGTGGTCGTGCCCGACCGTTGCCCGTCGTGCGGGGCCGAGCTCGTCCCCAAGGGAGATTTCTTGCTGTGCGCGCGCCCCGACCAGTGCCGCGCGGCGCGCGTCGGGCAGCTGGCGCACTTCGTGTCCGTGATCGAGATGGAGGGCTACGGCGACCGCATGCTCGGCGAGCTGTACGATCGCGAGCTCGCGCGCACGCCCGTCGAGCTGTTCTCGCTCACCGCGGCCCAGCTGCTCACGATCCCGCGGGTCGGAGACAAGCTCGCGAACAAGCTCGTCGCAGAGGCCGAGGCCGCGAAGCAGGTACGGCTCGAGGATCTCCTGCGGAGCCTGGGGATCGACGAGCTCGGGCGCCACGTCGCCAAGGTGCTCACGCGAGAGGTCGGAGGGCTGGACGCCATCCTCGCGGCCACGAAAGAGCAGCTCGCGGCGATCCACGGCATCGGGGAGATCATCGCCGCGTCGGTCGCCGACGGGCTCGCCGCCCAGCGCCCGACGATCGACGCGCTCCGGCGGGTGATGACGATCGAAGAGGCGCGACGCGCGCCGCCAGCCGAGGGGCCCCTCGCGGGCCTGTCGTTCGTCTTCACTGGCAAGCTGGCGCGGCACAAGCGCGACGAGGCGCAGGCGACGGTGCAGCGGCTCGGCGGGCTCACACCGGACACCGTGTCAAAGACGACGAGCTACCTCGTGGTCGGCGATGACAAGTCAGACGGCAAGCAGAGCTCGAAGGAGAAGGCTGCGCGAAAGCTGATCGCCGCGGGCGGGGGGTTGAAGGTCATCTCGGAGGGAGAGTTCGAGCAGATGACGAACGTCCACTGACCGACGGACGGTGGGCCCCCGACCGCCCCGTCGCGCCCGGCGTCGTAAGACCCAGGCGCGCTGGGTACGGAGGCTCTGGAGGCGAGCGCGCAGCTCGTCCAGCGTGGCGAGGGAGAGCGCCGTGCGGCGAGCGGCGGACAGCTCGATCCCGAGGACCTCGGCCATCGCCTCGATGGCCTCGATCGCCGCCAGCGCTGCACGAGCCTCGCCGATCGCGATGCCCTCCTCCTTGCCTCGACGAAGGGCCGACGCGAGCGCGTGGCCGTGAGCGAGAAGATCCCGCTCGCGATCGTCCGCGATGCGGCGCTTCTCGGGATCGCTCGACAGCTCCTTCAGCTTCTCGACGGCGAGGCTCATGACCGGATCCTCCTCGGCGAGGAGGTTAGCGTCGCGCTCGTCGTCGAGCACGAAGAAC
>CAUJFL010000277.1 GCA_963169165.1 Myxococcota bacterium
TACCGCATAGGCTCGGAGCGCGCCGATTGCGCCGACGCCGAGTTCGTCGAGCTCCAGCGGACGCGGTTCGAGAAGCTCTCGATCGTCGAGGCGGGGCCGGCGCGGGTCACGCTCCGTGGCACCGTGAACCTCGACGGTCGCCCGATGACTGTCGACATGCTCGCGGCCGCCGGCGGCGCCAGCCTCGAGCTGCGGGTCACGGGCTCCGCCGCGACCGATCGGACGATCATGCTCTGCGTCCAGCCGAGCGCGGCCGACGACGCGCTCACGATGGGGGTGGCCGCCGGGATCGTCACGCGGCCGCTCGCGCACCACTACGAGCCATCGCTGTGGTCAGCGGTGACCTGGGTGGCCCGCGGCGAGCTCGCGGTCCACCTCGGACAGTCGACCGCCGTGCACGGCACACCGAGCGGCGCGCTCGAGTGGGTCGCGTTTCGCAACGCGCCCGCCGAGCCCTCCTGCGACGACGTCGGCCCGTGGGGGATCGAAGACGGCGAGGCCACCAGCGCGTTCTCGCTGGGCCGACGCGACCGCGCGAGTCAGGGCGCGGGAGACGTGGCGGCCTCGATCGCGCTGTCGAGGCCGCTGTGGGCCGCCCTGACCGATCGCCACGCCGGCACGCTCGCCGCGGAGGGACGGCTGATCTCGGTCGACGGCGACGGCGTGCTCGTCACCGCGCTGAAGCCCGCGACCCGCGGCGACGGCGCGATCCTTCATTTGTTGCGCCTTGGCAGCGGCCAGCGCGCGGCCCGGATCGATCGCGCGGCGCTGCCGTGGACCACCCTCACGCGGCCCGATGCCCTCGAGCGCGACGACGTCCCGTTCGGCGAGCCGACCGAGCGCGGCGTCACCGTGACGCTCGACGCCGCGGTCACGGCCGTGCGGTTGACGCCGACCTCACCGCCCTGAGGTCGCCTCTCGCCCCGCCGGTCCGCTCTCCGCGCATGGGCTGCTCGTGCCCCGCGCGTGTCCGACACGACGCCGTGCCCGCAGCTCATGAGCGCGCGTCGCCCGCGTCTCGCGCTTCCTTCGCCGGGCGCTCGTTGCTACGAGCAGGCCCTCGATGCCCCGCCTCGCGCGCTCGCGCCTCCTCCGATCGATCGTCGACTCGGTGGGCGACACCCCGATGGTCCGCCTCGACCGGTTCGCGCGGTCGGCGCCCAGCGTCGAGCTCTACCTGAAGCTCGAGTTCGCCAACCCAGGCGGCTCGGTCAAGGACCGCCCCGCGAAGCGGATGATGCTCGACGCGATAGCCGACGGGCGGCTCACGTCGGACAAGATCTTGATCGACTCGACGAGCGGAAACACCGGCGTCGCCTACTCGCTGATGGGCGCGGCGCTCGGCTACCGCGTCGCGCTCGTGATGCCGAAGAACGTCTCGCAGGCGCGCAAGGACATCACGCAGGCGTTCGGCACCGAGCTCATCTACAGCGATCCGATGGAGGGGTCGGACGGCGCGATCCGCCTCGTGCGCGAGCTCGTCGACGCCGAGCCTGACAAATATTTCTACCCCGATCAGTACTCGAACCCGTCGAACCCGCTCGCGCACTACGACGGCACCGGCCGGGAGATCCTCGACGCGGTCGGCGACCGCATCACGCACTTCGTCACCGGCCTCGGCACGACGGGGACGATGACCGGCACAGCGAGGCGCCTGCGCGAGCACCACCGTCCGATCCGGTGCGTCGCCGTCGAGCCCGACCAGCCGCTGCACGGGCTCGAGGGGCTGAAGCACCTCGAGTCGTCGCTCGTCCCCGCGATCTTCGATCCCGCGATGCCGCACGAGCGCGTGGGCGTCTCGACCGAGGCCGGGTGGGACGCCGCCGACGAGGTCGCGAGCACCGAGGGGATCCACGTCGGGCACTCGACCGGCGCGAACCTCTGGGCCGCGCGCCAGCTCGCCGAGCGTCTGCACCGCGACCAGGGCGGAGGGTGCGTCGTCACGATCGCCTGTGACCGCGGAGATCGCTATTTTGCCCCGCAGAAATGGGAAAAAAAGTATCTGTGGTGAGGCGATGACGACACCCCACCCCTGGATCCACGGCGATCTGACCGTGACGCGCGCCGTGCTCGACGCGCTCGTCGTCGAGGCCGAGGCCGCGTACGCGCGCGACGAAGAGGCCTGCGGCTACCTCGTCGGACCCTCCGACGCGCCGCTGTCGTGCGACGAGGCGGTCGTCATGCCGAACCTCGCCAACAAGTATCACCGCGTCGATCCCGAGGCGTACCCGCGCACGGGGCGCATGTATTTCTTGCTCGATGGCCGCAAGTTCCAGCGCGCGATCGACGAGGGCGAGCCCGCCGGGCGCCCGGTCAAGGTGCTGTGGCACTCCCACCTCGACGTCGGCGCCTACTTCAGCGAGACCGACGCCGCCGCGGCCAACATGGGCGGCGACCAGCCCGCCAACCCGCTCGCTTACCTCGTCACCAGCGTGCGCGCGGGCAGGGTCGACGACCACCGGCTGTTCGTGTGGGATCCCGGCGGTCGCGCGTTCGTCGAGTCGCGCCTGACCATCGTCTGACCTTCCCCCGGGTGCCCCGCGGTACTACGCGTCCGGGCGTGACAATCGCGCAGAAGCCCCCGTGGCTGAGGGTCCGCGCCCCCGGCGGCGAGTCGTACCAGCGGCTGAAGGGCACGTTTCGCGAGCTCGATCTCCACACCGTCTGCGAGGAGGCGCGCTGCCCGAACGTCGGCGAGTGCTGGCGCGAGGGCACCGCCACCGTGATGCTGCTCGGCGACACCTGCACGCGCGGCTGCCGGTTCTGCGCGGTGACCACCGGCAACCCGCGCGGCGCGGTCGACGGCCGCGAGCCCGAGCACGTCGCGCGCGCGATCTCGTCGATGGATCTGCAGTACGTCGTCTTGACGATGGTCGATCGCGACGATCTGCTCGACGGCGGCGCGTCGCACGTCGCGCGCACCATCATCAAGATCCGCGAGCTGCGACCCGACATCTTGATCGAGGCGCTCGTCGGTGATTTTCAGGGGCACCTGTCCTACGTCGACGAGGTCGTCGCGTCGGCGCCCGACGTGTTCGCGCACAACATCGAGGTCGTGCGGAGGCTGACCCGCACCGTGCGCGACGTGCGGTGCAGCTACGATCAATCGCTGACGGTGCTGCGTCGCGCGAAGGACGCGGCCCCCGAGCGCCTGACCAAGTCCTCGATCATGGTCGGCATCGGCGAGACCGACGACGAGGTCGACGAGACGCTCCGAGAGCTGCGCGACGCGCGCGTCGACATCGTCACGCTCGGCCAGTACCTGCGCCCGACGCCGAAGCACCACGACGTCGCGCGGTACGTCCCGCCCGAGACGTTCGACGCGTGGGCCGCGCGCGCGAGAGGGCTGGGCTTCGCCTACGCCGCGAGCGGCCCGCTCGTGCGCTCGAGCTACAAGGCCGCCGAGGTGTGGGTCCGCTCCAGGCTCCAGCCGGCCGACGGCGACGTCTCGGCGATCCTCGAAGCGCGGATGGCGACCGCCGCGCGCGAGGCCGCCCGCTACGCCTCGACGTCCGAGGTCGCGGCGCGCGAGGCGAGGACGCTCGTGCGAGAGCGCGCCGAGCAGGCCGCCCTCTTGCACCCGTCCTCGCTGCTCAGGCGCTGAGTCTCCGCGCCTCGCCTCGCGCTCAGCCGCCGAGGCCGAGCTGCCTCCGGATCTCTGCGTTGCGCGCGTCGGCCCGCTGTGACGCCGGGCGCGCGCTGAGCCGCTCGGCGTACGCGGTGAAGCTCGCCCGCGGCTCGACCATCTTGAACGTGAGCATGTAGCGCAGCGTCCCGCCGAAGATCACGTCGGCCATCGAGAACGTCTCGCCGA
>CAUJFL010000278.1 GCA_963169165.1 Myxococcota bacterium
GGTCACCGCCTGGCGCCGGTAGACCTGCTGGATCTCGTTCACCAGCCACGCGGCGAGCTCCTTCTCGCCCTTCACGCGGAGGATGTCGTGCGGGTTCTGCGGGCCGTCCATCAGCGGATCGCCGGCGCGGACGCGGTCGCCAGCGTGCACCTGGATGTGCTTGCCCTTCGCGATCAGGTACTCGCGGGTCTCGTCCTCGAGGCGCTTGCCGTTGTGATCGATCGGCGTGACGAGCACCTTGCGCTTGCCCTTGGTGTCTTTACCAAACGACACCTCGCCGTCGATCTCGGCGACGATGGCGTGGTCCTTCGGCTTGCGCGCCTCGAACAGCTCGGCGACGCGCGGCAAGCCGCCCGTGATGTCCTGCACCTTCGTGTTGTCACGCGGCATCTTCGCGAGCACCGCGCCGACGTCGACCGCGTCGCCGTCCTGCGCCACGACGTGCGCGCCGACCGGCAGGTTGTACCGCGCGTCGAGCTCGGAGCCGGGCAGCTTCTTCGTGTCGCCCGCCGCGTCCTTCATCGTGATGCGCGGGCGCAGATCGGCCGCCTTCGACTCGATGATCACGCGGTTCGCGAGGCCGGTGACCTCGTTGACCTTCTCCTGGACGGTGACGCCGTCGACGAGATCGCCGTATTTGACGACGCCCGCGACGTCCGCGAGGATCGGCGTCAAGAAGGGGTCCCACTCGGCGAGCCCCTCGCCGCCCTTCACGCGCTGGCCGTCGATGACCTTCAGCACCGCGCCGTAGACCAGGCGGTGGTGCTCGCGCTCGCGCCCCGTATCGTCGACGAGCACCAGCTCCGAGTTGCGGTTCATGACGACGACCTCGCCGTCCTTCTTCTTGGCGATGACGACGTTGCGCAGCCGCACGACGCCCTCGTTGCGCGCCTCGAGCGACGACTGCTCCATCTTGCCGCCGGCCGCGCCGCCGATGTGGAACGTGCGCATGGTGAGCTGCGTGCCGGGCTCGCCGATCGACTGCGCGGCGATGATGCCGACCGCCTCGCCGATGTTGACCTTGTAGCCTCGCGCGAGGTCTCGGCCGTAGCAGAGCGCGCACACCCCGCGGCGCGTCTCGCAGGTGAGCACCGAGCGGATCACGACCTCTTCGACCCCCGCCTCCTCGATCGCGCGGGTGTCGGCCTCGTCGAGCTCCGTGCCCGCGGGGACGACCACGGTCTCGCCGTTGAGCGGATCGATCACGTCTTCGAGGAGCACGCGACCGAGGATGCGATCTCCGAGCGGCTGGATCGTCTCACCGCCCTCCTCGAGCTTGCGCGTGAGGATGCCGTTGCCGGTGCCGCAGTCGAACATCGTGATGACGCAGTCCTGCGCGACGTCGACGAGGCGGCGCGTCAGGTAGCCCGAGTTCGCCGTCTTCAGCGCGGTGTCGGCGAGGCCCTTGCGCGCGCCGTGGGTCGAGATGAAGTACTGGAGCACGGTCAACCCCTCGCGGAAGTTGGCGGTGATCGGCGTCTCGATGATCTCGCCCGACGGCTTGGCCATCAGGCCTCGCATCGCCGCGAGCTGGCGGATCTGCTGCGTCGAGCCGCGGGCGCCCGAGTTGGCCATCACGTAGATCGGGTTGAACGAGGCGTGGGTCACGCTGTCGCCGGTCTCGGGCTCGATGGAGGTCTCGTTGCCGATCTCCTTCATCATCTCCTCGGTCACCTTGTCGGCGACGCCGGCCCAGATGTCGACGATCTTGTTGTAGCGCTCGCCGTCGGTGATGAGGCCCTCCTGGTACTGATCGACGACCTTCTCGACCTGACCGTAGGCGTCCTCGAGCAGATCCTTCTTCTTCGCGGGGATCACCATGTGATCCATGCAGATCGACACGCCGCTCTTGGTCGCGAACTCGAAGCCGAGGCTGCGCATCCGGTCGGCGAGCAGCACGGTCTCCTTGTTGCGGTGCAGGCGGTAGGTCGCGTCGATGACGGCGGACAGCGCCTTCTTGTCCATCGTCTTGTTGACGAGGTGGAACGGCACGTCGCCCGGCAGCACCTCGCTGATCAGCACGCGGCCGACCGTGGTCGTGTACGTGCCGCCCTCGTGGCGCACGCCCACGTATGCGTGCAGCGCCGCCGCCCCCGAGTCGTACGCGCGGCGCACGTCGTGGATGTCCGAGTAGAAGCCGCGCAGCGCGCCGAAGCGCTGCAGCTGGTACCGCTTGACCGCCGTCAGCGCGCAGCGCTTGGCGTGGTCGCGGGTGAAGACCTCGAGCCCCTTCTCGTCGTCGACCTCGTGCAGCGCGCGCGGTGACGGATCGTCGGGGATGAACGTGCCCGTCAGCACCGCGGTCACCGCGGCCTGCCACTCGGGCGCCTTGATCGTGACGTCGACCGTCTCGCCCGACGACTTGACCTTGACCTTGCGGGTCGTGGCCTTCGCCGGCGGGACGGTCTCCTTCATGTCCTTCGGCACCGGCATGTAGCCGACGTCGAACGGGCGCTCGCGCGTCGCGTAGTAGAGCCCGAGCACGATGTCCTGCGTCGGGTTGATGATCGGCTTGCCGTTGGCGGGCGAGAGGATGTTGTTCGTGCTCATCATGAGCACGCGCGCCTCCATCTGCGCCTCGACCGACAGCGGCACGTGGACGGCCATCTGATCGCCGTCGAAATCGGCGTTGAACGCCGTGCAGACGAGCGGGTGCAGCTGGATCGCCTTGCCCTCGATCAGCACGGGCTCGAACGCCTGGATGCCGAGGCGGTGGAGCGTCGGCGCGCGGTTCAGCATCACCGGGTGCTCGCTGATGACCTCCTCGAGGATGTCCCAGACCTCGGGGCGCTCCTTCTCGACGAGCTTCTTCGCGCTCTTGATGGTGTTGACGTGCCCGCGCTCCTCGAGCTTGTTGTAGATGAACGGCTTGAAC
>CAUJFL010000279.1 GCA_963169165.1 Myxococcota bacterium
TGCGAGGGCAGCGCGTCGAGCCGCGCGAGCTCGCGCCCCGCGCGCCGCGCCGCGCCGCGGAGCCACCCGTCGAACGTGCGGCCGTCGACGCCGCGGTGGTTCGTCGACGCGAACAGCAGCCCGCCCGCCGCGAGCACGGACAGCGCCGCCGCCGCCACCTCGACGTAGTCGTCCGCGACCGCGAAGCGCGCTGATCTCGTCGTCGCGAAGCTCGGGGGATCGAGCGCGACGAGCCCGTACGAGTCGCCGCGCACCTTGGCCCGCGCGAGGAACGACAGCGCGTCCTCCGCGTGCGTGCGGTGCGGGGTCGGCGTCGCGAGGCCGTTGAGCCGGAGGTTGTCCTCGGCCCTCGCGAGCGCGCCCCTCGACACGTCGACCGTCGCGGTCGCGGTCGCGCCGCCGAGCCCCGCGGCGATCGAATAGGCACCGGTGTATCCAAACAAATTCAACATGCGAACACCGCGGGCATCGCGGGCGACGTGGGACCGCGCGTCGCGAAGATCGAGGAACAGCCCGGTCGAGAGGCCGTCGCCGAGGCGCACGAGGACGCGGCGCCCCTCCTCGACGATCTCGAGGGACTCGGGCGCGTCTTCACCCGCGATCGCGCGGCGGGGAGCCACCGCGTCTCGCGCGTCCCCGAGCGCGCTGGCGTGCTTGGGGCGGCGCTTCGCGTACACGCCCCGCAGCCCGAGCGACAGGAGCGCGTGGGCCAGCTCGGGCTCTCGTGCGTGCGCCCGCTCTTCGTAGCGCGACACGATCGCCCACGGGCCATAGAGATCGACCGCCCAGCCTGGCAGGCCGTCGGCCTCCTCGTGCGCCAGGCGCAGCGCGTCGGTGGTGCGCGCCTCGAGCAAGGTCCGTCGACGAAGCGCCGCGCGCGCGAGGATGGCCGTCACGCCGCTCGTCGGGCGTGACGCGCGCTCGAGCAGCGTGTCGACCGGCAGTGTGCTCATCGAGCAGGGGTTCTCGCGTCGCGTCGCGCGGCGCAAGCGCTTCTCTCCACGTGGTCGGTGCGATACCGGTTTGGCCCGACCATGACGACGCCGCGCACCAAGAGGCTCCTCGGGCTCGCGGCGACCGCGCTGGCGGCGACGCTGCTGTGCGCGCCGGCGTGGCTGACGACGCAGCCCGCCTGGACGACGCCGTCCCGCGGCGCCGTCGTGTTCCCCGCGCGCCTCGAGGCCACCGTGCGCGAGGTCATGCGCGAGCCACGCGACTGGGAGGCCGCCCCGCGGCTCGACGCCATCGCGGCGCACCTCTCCGACGAGCTCACCCGCGTCGGGGCGACCGTCTCGACTCAAGAGTTCACGCCCGCGCGGGCGACGTCGAGCTACCGCAACGTCGTGGCGCGGCTCGGACCGCCCTCGGGCGAGCTCGTGATCATCGGCGCGCGGTACGACGCGGCCCGCGGCGACCTCGACCCCGACGCGGCGCTCGGCGTCGCCGCGCTCGTCGAGCTGGCCGGCTCGCTCGCCGCGGCGAAGCTCGGGATCGGCGTCGAGCTGGTCGCGTTCGCGCTTGGCGCGCCGCCGTACTTCGGCACGGTCGACATGGGCAGCTCCCGCCACGCGCGCGCCGCGAGAGAGCAGGGGCGCCGCGTGCGCGGGATGCTCTCTCTCGAGGGGCTCGGCAGCTTCTCGCGGGCAGAAGGCTCTCAGCGCTTTCCGTGGGTGCTCCGCGCGCTGTACCCGTCGCGTGCCGACTTCATCACGATCGTCGGGCGGCACTCGGACTGGCGCCTGGTCCGCGCGGTCAAGCGGGTGATGGGCGGCGCGACCGAGCTGCCCGTCCGCTCGCTGTCGGGCACGCGTCGGCTCGCGCGCGTCGACGCGGGAGATCACCAGAGCTACTGGGCGCACGGGTTCCACGCCGTGATGCTCACCGACACCAGCCCGGTCGGCTGGCGCGCCCGGCCCGAGGTCGCGGAGTCGCTCGACTACCGCAGCGCGGCCAAGGTGGTCTCGGCGCTCCACGCCGCGGTCGTCGAGCTCGCGCGCTAGCGGGCTACGGCGCCGCCGCGACGCGCCAGGCCGGATCGTGCTCGCGCGCGATGTCCGCGAGGCGCGTCACGATCCCGCGCGCCACCAGCTCGAGGACGCGTCGCTCGAGCTTGCCCCGCTCCTCCGGCCGACCGCTGTACGAGAACCTCGACTTGGCGGCGCCGAGGCCGCGGATCTTGCCGACCGCCGTGCAGGTCACGCGCACCACGTCGCCGTCGCGCACGTGCGACAGCTCGCGGATCTCGACCGCGGCCTCGACCGGGTTGTCGCGGCGCCTCCCCCAGTCGGCGCGGCGGCCCTCCTTCTCGAGGATCTTCTTCACGATCGGGGGGACGTCGGGGCGATCGGGGCGCACCGTCACGGCGCTCCACACCACCCGCGGCTTGCGCTTCGCGTGGGCGTCGTCGGTCACAGACGCGACGAGCGCGAGCGACAGCGCGAGCGTGAGCCACCTCCTGCGCGACACCGACACGCGCGACCCATACGTCGCCGCGCGTGGGCGGGCCCACTTCTTGGGGCTGTCGCGCGTGGCGCGGGCGCACTACCATCGCCGCTCGCGTGGCCGATCTCCGCGCCGTCATCCCCGCCCTGGTCTCTGGTTGCAACGTGCGCGCGCTGCCGCTCGGGCCCGTGGAGGGCTTCGTCCTCTCGCGAATCGACGGTCGCAGCAGCGCCGCCGAGATCGCGCTGATGACCGGGCTCGGCGACGGCGTGATGGCCGTCCTGGAGCGCCTCGCCGAGCTGGGCGCCGTCAGCGGCGTGGGGAATGTGACGCCGCCTCGCACACCCGCGCCCGCGCCTCCCCGCACGCCCGCGCCTCCCGGGCCCAGCACCGCGCCGCCCGACGGCAAGCTGGATCCGTCGTGGAGCGGACCGAAGGTCGACGACGGCGGCTACACGCAGGCCGAGCTGGACGAGCCCGCCGACCTCGAAATCGAGAAGAAACGCCGGATTTTGTCCGTGTTTCACGCCCTCGCGCGGCTCGATCACTACTCGCTGCTGGGCGTCGCGCGCGACGCCGACAAGAAGGCCATCAAGGCCGCCTACTTCAAGCTCGCCGGCGAATTTCACCCGGACAAGCACTTCCGCAAGAACCTCGGCACGTTCAAGCCCAAGATGGAGGCCATCTTCAAGCGGCTCACGCTCGCCGAGGAGGTGCTGTCGCGAAAGGAGGCGCGCGCCGAGTACGACGCGAGCCTGGAGGTCCGCGCGCAGAGCCTGGTCGAGCTCGAGCTGTTCTCTCGCGAGGACTTCGACGCGGGCGTGCGCGCGGCGGCGGCGCGCCCCGCGTCGCCGAGCCCCTCGCCCGGCGACGCCGGGGCCCCGCGGGCCGAGCGAGCGTCGTCGGCCCAGGTGGCCGCGCCGCCTCCACCGCGCCCCTCGTCGGTCGCCGCGCCGCCGCCGCCGCGGCGCTCGAGCGAGGTGCCGGCCTCGAGCACGCCGAGCGTCCCGGACGAGCTGGGACCGGCGACGGTGCGCGGCGGCACACGACGCAGCGCGCTCGTCACCAAGCTGTCGTCGGGCCGGTTCTCACCGCGCACGGCGGCTCCGCTCGGCGCGGACGAGCCGCCCGTGAGCGATCCAGAGGGCGCGGCCGAGACGCTGCGTCGGATGGCGGCCGCGAAGCAGGCGTCCGACCGCCGCGACCAGCTCGCGCGCTACGTGACGGCCGCCGAGGAGGCCGCGGCGCGCGACGACGCGGTGGCGGCGGCGAACTCCTATCGCTTCGCGGCCGCGCTCGACCCCACCCCAGAGCTGCTCGAGCGCTCGACGGCGTGGGGCCAGCGGGCGGCGGTCGCGCTCGCGGCGGACTACCTCCGGCAGGGAGAGCGCGCGGCCGCCGAGGGGGAGTGGGCCGAGGCGGCGCGCGCCCTCGTCCGCGCCGCGACCGGCATGCCCGACGACGCGCGCGTCCTGTCGAGCGCCGCGGACGCCCTGCGGCGGTCCAGCGGAGACCTGCACCGGGCGGCCGAGCTGGGCCGTCGCGCGACCGAGCTCGCGCCGACCGACGTCGAGGTGCGCCTCGTGCTCGTCGAGGTCTACGTCGCGGCCAGCCTCAAGCTGAGCGCGCGGCGCGAGCTCGAGGCGGCGGCCGCGCTCGCGCCCGAGCACGCCAAAATTCGCGCGTTGCGGGCCGAGGTGGGCTAAGGTCCGGTCGCCGTTCGTAGCGGCCTGCTCCCGAGGAAGCTCTCTACATGGATCGTGTCATCGGCATCGACCTCGGTACAACCAACTCGTGCGTCGCGATCGTCGAGAACGACACGCCGACGGTGATCCCCAATCGAGGAGGCTACAAGACCACCCCCTCGATGGTCGCGATCACCGAGGCCGGCAAGCGGCTCGTCGGCCACATCGCGAAGCGCCAGGCCATCACCAACGCGGAGAACACCGTCTTCGCGGCGAAGCGCCTCATCGGCCGCAAGTGGAACTCGCCGCAGGTGAAGAACGCCGTCCTCACGTCGAGCTACCGCATCGTCGAGGGTCCTCACGGCGACGTCCGCGTGCAGCTTCGCACCAAGCCTTACTCGGTGCCCGAGATCAGCGCGATGGTCCTCCAAGAGATGAAGACCATCGCCCAAGACTACCTCGGCGAGACGGTCTCCAAGGCGGTCGTCACGGTCCCGGCCTACTTCAACGACAACCAGCGCCAGGCCACCAAGGACGCCGGCCAGATCGCCGGCCTCGACGTCATCCGCATCATCAACGAGCCGACGGCCGCGTCGCTCGCGTACGGGTTCGGCAAGAACATCGAGAAGATCGTCGCGGTCTATGACCTCGGCGGCGGCACGTTCGACATCTCGATCCTCGAGATCGGCGGCAACGGCATCTTCAAGGTCCTGGCGACGGCGGGCGACACGTTCCTCGGCGGCGAGGACTTCGACGCGCGCATCATCGACTGGTTCGTGCAGGGCTTCCGCGACGATCACGGCATCGATCTCCGGCAGGACCGCATGGCGCTCCAGCGCCTCAAGGACGCCGCCGAGAAGGCGAAATGCGAGCTGTCCAGCGTCAAGGAGACCGAGGTCAACCTGCCGTTCATCATCTCGAGCGGCCGCAACGAGGCGCTCCACCTGCAGCGCGTGATCAGCCGCCAGACGCTCGAGAGCCTCACCGAGGATCTCATCGAGCGCACCGTCGACATCTGCCGTCAGACGCTGCTCGACGCCAAGCTCGGCAAGGAAGAGGTCGAGGACGTGGTGCTGGTCGGCGGCATGACCCGCATGCCCCGCATCCAGGAGGTCGTGTCCGAGTTCTTCGAGCGCGAGCCCAACCGCGGCGTGCACCCCGACGAGGTCGTCGCGCTCGGGGCCGCGATCCAGGGCGCCGCGCTCGTCGACGAGAAGCACGAGATGATGCTGCTCGACGTCACGCCGCACGCGCTCGGCATCATGACCCAGGGCGGCATCTTCGAGGAGATCATCCCCGCCAACACGTCGGTGCCCACCGGGCGCAGCAAGATCTTCACGACGAGCCGCGAGAACCAGACCGCCGTCAAGATCCTGGTGATGCAGGGCGACCACGAGCGCGCCGAGGACAACGAGCTGCTCGGCGAGTTCATCCTCACCGGGCTGCGCCGCGCGCCGAAGGGCTCGGTCGAGATCGACGTGGTCTTCGAGATCAACGCCGACGGCATCGTCAGCGTCTCGGCCAAGGATCTCGAGACCGGCCAGCAGCAGAGCATCCAGGTCACCGCCACCAGCGGCCTCACGCCCGAGGAGCTGAAGGCCATGGTCGCAGGCGCAGAAGAGTTCGCCGTCGATCGAAAGGCGAGCGAGGAGGTCGAGGCCGCGATCCAGGAGGCCGAGACGGTGATCGCCGAGATCAACCGCCTGTTCCCCCAGGTCGAGCAGATCGTCGCGTCGAGCGACTTCGGTCGTGACGCGATCGCCAAGGCGCGCGCGATCGTCCAGCGCGCCAAGGACGCCATCCAGAAGAAGGATCTCGCCCTCATCAAGGAGCAGACCGACGGCCTCGTGCGCACGCAGCGCATGTTCAAGGGCGTCGTGTCGAAGTCGAGCTGAGGGAGGATGGCGAGCAGCACCCGCTCCCGCACGCCGCTGCCGTACGCGCCCGATCTCGACGAAGACTGGGAGGCGTTCGACCGGCCGACGGTGATCCCGAGCACGCTGCCGAACGAGGTCGAGCAAGACTCTGCCGTCATGAAGAAGGGCGCGGCCGCCGGGTTCGATCTCGACGAGCTCGAGCTGCCCCCGCCGCGCAGCCAGTTCCCCACGATCAACACCGAGGACCCGCTCGCCTTCGATCTGAAATCGGCGGCGCCTCCCGCGCGCACCGAGAGCATCTCGCTGTCGCTCGACGACGTGCCGCTGCGTCCGATAGGCGGCTCGGTGCCCGACCACCTCGCCTCGACGCTGGTCGACGCCTCGGCGCCGCTGCACGAGCCCGAGCCCGACTCGACCCCCGAGCGCACGTCCCCGCTCGGTGAGATGCGCGACAGGTTCGCGCTCGGCGACTTCTCCGGCGCGCTCGAGATCGCCGTCAGCCTGCTCGACGAGGATCCGATGAACGCCGAGGCAGCGAGCTACGCCGAGACGTGCCGCGAGAAGCTCCTCTCGATGTACGCGGCCAAGCTCGGCTCGATGCTCGAGATCCCCCGCGTGATCGTGCCGCCCGACCAGGTGCGCTGGCTCACGCTCGATCACCGCGCGGGCTTCGTGCTGTCCTGCATCGACGGCTACTCGAGCATCGAAGAGATCCTCGACGTCTCGGGCATGTCGCCGCTCGACGCGCTGAAGGTGCTGCACGAGCTGCTGCAGCAGCGAATCATCGCCGTCACCTGATGGCCCACCGGCGGGGCGCCGCGGTCGCCGAGCTCGTCGCGGCGGGGGCGATGACGGCGCTCGCGGTGACGTGGGCGAGCGCTGGCGTCGGCGCGGGGGGCCACGCGGGCGCGACCTCGACGCTCACCGAGCCGCCGCCGGTCGCCATGCCGAGCTGGGAGCCGTACCGCCCGCCCGGCCCGCTCGGCGCGGCCCTCGACCGCGACGACGCGATGCCGACGACGGCCGCGTCGGTGCACAGGACCCGCCTCTCCGCGAAGCTCGACGAGGCCCGCCACGTGATCGTGGGGCGCGAAGCGCTCACGTGGACCAACCCCGCGCGTGTCCCCGTGCGTGAGCTGTACCTGCACCTCTACCTCAACGCCTTCAAGAACGAGCGCACCGCGTTCCTCAGATCGAGGCTCGGAGACGGGCGTGGCTCGAAGATGCCGCGCGACTGGGGCTACACCGATCTTACGACCGTGACCCTCGTCGACGGGGCAGGCGGCGTCGATCTGCGCGGCGCGATCGCGCGCCACAGCCCGGGCGACCCTGAGGACGAGACGGATCTTCGCCTCGAGTTGCCGTCGGAGGTCGCCCCTGGGGCGACGATCGAGCTGTCGCTGACGTTCGAGTCGAAGCTGCCCGACGTCGTCGAGCGCACCGGCTGGGTCGGCGGGTTCCACATGGTGGCGCAGTGGTTCCCGAAGGTCGCGCGGGTGCGCCCCGACGGCAGCTCGAACCACTTCGCCTTCCACCGGCTCAGCGAGTTCGACGCAGATTTCGGCGACTACGACGTCACCATCGATGTGCCTGACGGCTACGTCGTCGCCGCGACCGGCAAGCGCGTGTCCGAGCGGCGCGCGGGCGGGCGCTTCGAGGCGCGCTACGTGCAGCAGAACGTCCACGACTTCGCGTTCACCGCGTGGGCCGGCGCCGTCGAGGCGCGCGCGCGGGTCGGAGACGTCGAACTGCACCTCGTCGCGCCGCCGCACCACGAGGCCGTGCTCGAGCGGACGAGGGCGAGCGTCGCCGCGGGGCTCGCCTGCTACGGGCGCAGGTTCGGGAGGTACCCGTACGAGACGCTCGCGGTCGTGCACCCGCCGCGCGACGCCGAGGAGGCGGGCGGGATGGAATACCCGACGCTCATCACGACGGGCGGCGCGTCGCTCGCGTTCGACGCCGTGCGGTTCGTCGAGGCGCTCACCGTCCACGAGCTCGGGCACCAGTGGTTCTACGGCCTCCTCGCGACCGACGAGCACCATGAGCCGTTCCTCGACGAGGGGCTCAACTCGTGGGCCGAGCAGGGGTGCCTCCGCGAGATCGGAGGCGACGCGTCGGCGCTCGGGCTGCCGGGCCTCTCCGTGTCGGTCGACGCGATGCACCGGCTCGGCGCGCTGTCGGGCGGGCGAGACGACGCGATCGCGCGCGGCTCGGCCGATTTCGCGACCGCCTCACACTACGGGCGTCTGGTCTATTCGCGCACGGCGGCGCTGCTCTCGTCGCTCGCGGGCGCCTACGGCGACGACGTCGTCGAGCGCGCGATCGGGCGATACGCGCGCGGTCATCGCTTCGGACACCCGGACGCCCGGCACCTGCTCGCGGCCCTCGACGAGGTCGGCGGCCCCGCGCTCGCAGAGGCGGCGAAGATCGGCCTGTTCGAGCGCGGGTGGATCGATCTCGCGATCGTCGACGTCGGCACGGCTCCCCGGCGCAGCCCGCACGGCGTGTTCGACAGGGAGGGCGGGCGCGAGACCGTGAAGACGACCGACGCGACAGGTGAACACGACGCGTGGGTGGTGGTCGCGCGCCGAGGGACGCTCGAGCTGCCCGTCGACATCGAGCTCGGGTTCGTCGACGGGACGCGGCGGCGAGTCCGCTGGAGCGGGCGCGGGCCGTGGGTGCGGATGAGCCAGACCGCCGCGTCGCCGCTCGCGTGGGCGGTGGTCGATCCCGACCATCGGATCGCGCTCGACGAGCGCCTCGACAACAACGCCCGCAGGCTCGCGGCCGCTCCCGCCCCGCTCCGCGCGCTCGAGCGCCTCACGCACCTCGGCGCGACCGCCGCGCTCTTCGCGTTGCCATGAACGCGCGCGCGTGGCTGTCGAGATCGGGCTCGGGGCTGGGCCTGCTCTTCGGGTACGCGTGGCTCGCCGGGCTCGTGCCTGCGCTGCCGCTCGCGCTCTGGCTCGGGGGCGTCGTCGGGCAGTGGCCGGGCGGGGAGCGGACACTCGCCGAGCCCGGCGGGGTGATGTTGCTCGAGGTGCTCCGGTCGTCGACGCGCGAGCTCGCGGTGACGGCGCGGGCGTGGCCCGCGTGGCTCGCGCTGGTCTCGCTCGCGGCGATCGTGCCGCAGGGGGCGCTCATCGCTCAGCTCGCGTCGCGCGAGCGCGCCTCGCTGCTCGACGCCGTGGCGCGCTCGGTGCGATGCGCGCCCCCGCTCCTCGCCGTGAGCGCGGCGCACCTGCTCGCGCGGGTCGTGGCAGCCGCGGTCTTCGCCTTCTTCGCGGCGAGCGCGACCGTCATGGCCAGGTCACGCCTCGGCGAGCTCGCCGTCGTCGCGGCGGTGGCGGCGCTCGGCGGGCTCGGCGCGTGCGCGCTCCGGCTCGTCGCCGACGCCGCGGCGGCGCGTGTCCTCGCGGCCGATCGTCGCGCGGGTCCGGCGCTGCTCGACGCGCTGGATCGCTGTTCGTGGCGCGCGTTCGCGCAGGTGGTCGCCGCGGCGGCGCTCGGAGTCGTCACGTGGGCGCTCGCGCTGTACCTCGCGCACGTCGTCGGCTCGGAGACCGGCGCGCAGGCGCTCGTCGGCGCGGCGCTCCGGCTGCTGTCGCTCGGCGCGCTGGTCGTGGCGCGCGCGATCCAGCTCACCGTCGCCGCGCGAGTGGCGGTGTGAGCGTCGGGGGGCTCGGGATTTGCGCTCCGCGGGTCTAGGCTCGCCGCCGTGCGCATCCGCTTCGATCTCGCCGCCGTCGGCCTCACGTGCTTCGCCCTCGGCGCGGCCTGCACTCATTTCCCCGCGGCGCGCGCCGGCGGAGACAGCCCGTACCAGATGCTCGGTCAGCTGGCGCGGGTGCTCGTGATCGTCGAGAACGAGTACGTCGATCCCGTCGATCGCGAGCGGCTGCTCCAGGGGGCGATCAAGGGAATGGTGGCGGAGCTCGATCCTCACTCGGCGTACATGCCGCCCGATGACAACGAGGTGTTCAAGGGCGAGACCGACGGCCATTTCGGCGGCGTCGGGCTCGAGGTCGAGGCGAAGGACGGCGCGGTCATCGTCGTGGCGCCGATCGAGGGTGGGCCCTCCGAGCGCGCCGGCGTGCAGAGCGGCGATCGCATCGTCGCGATCGACGGCGAGCCCACCGCCGGACAGCGGCTCGACGCGCTGGTCAAGAAGATGCGCGGCGCGCCAGGCACGCGGGTCCGCGTCGACGTCGAGCGCGATGGGCGCACCGGCGCGCGCACGTTCGATCTCGTCCGCGAGGAGATCAAGGTCAGCAGCGTCACCCACGAGCGCATGGTCGACGACGTGCTCTACCTGCGTCTGAAGCAATTTCAGGCGACGACCCACGAAGAGCTCCTGCGGGCGATAGCGGCGGCGAAGGCTCGCGGCCCTGTCAGGGGCGCGCTGCTCGATCTGCGCGGTAACCCAGGCGGCCTCGTCGATCAGGCCACCGCCGTCGCCGACGAGATCCTCGCGGAGGGAGGGGTGTACGCGACCACGCGCCGAGGTCAGAAGGTCGAAGAGGTCCGCGCGACCCCTGGCGGCGCGCTGGTCGACGTGCCGATCGTCGTGCTCGTCAACGAGTACTCGGCGAGCGCGAGCGAGCTCGTCGCCGGCGCGCTGCAGGACGCGGGTCGCGCGCTCGTCGTGGGCACGCCGACGTTCGGCAAGGGCAGCGTGCAGTCGATCATCGAGCTGCCGCTCGGCGCGGGCATGCGCCTCACCACCATGCGCTACGTGACGCCGAAGGGGAGGATGATCCAGGCGAAGGGGATCGAGCCCGACGTGTCCGTGCCGATGCCGCTGCGCGGAGGCGAGCCGCCCCGAGAGCGCGATCTCGACGGGCACCTGCCGCCGCGCGACGGGCTGCCGCTCGCCAGGGAGCCTCGGCCAGCGTCCTCCGCGCTGTCGCCGGTCGCGTCGAGCTCTGCGCCGCTCGCGTCGCCGGTGCCGCCGAGGGCTCCGCCGCGAGACCCGCGCGGAGGACGAGACGTCCAGCTCGCGCGCGCCTTCGAGCTGTTGCGCGCGCGCCTCCCGGGGCGCTAGCGCTCACGCGGGCGGTCGCCGCGGCAGGCGCGAGGCGGCGGCGTACGGCGATGGCCACCGGACCGCGAACCCCTGCTCGCGCGCCGCGTGCAGCGTCCACGCCGGATCGTCGAGGTGCGGGCGCGCGAGCGCGCAGAGATCGGCGCGCCCCGCCGCGAGGATGCTGTTGACCTGGTCGTGCGTGGTGATGTTGCCGACGGTGATCGTGCGCACCCTGGCCTCGTTGCGCACGCGATCCGAGAGGCCGCTCTGCCACATGCGGCCGTAGACGGGGCGCTGCGCCGGGCTCGTCTGGCCGCTCGACACGTCGACGATGTCGACGCCGTGGGCCTTCAGCGCGGCGGCGACCTCGACCGCGTCGCCGGGCTCGAAGCCGCCGTCGACCCAGTCGGTCGCCGAGATGCGGACGCTCATCGGGCGCTCGCTCGGCCACTCGGCGCGCACCGCGTCGAACACCTCGAGCGGGTAGCGCATCCGCGACGCGAGCGAGCCGCCGTACTCGTCCTCGCGGTGGTTCGTCAGCGGAGAGAGGAACGTCGCGAGCAGGTAGCCGTGCGCGAAGTGCAGCTCGAGCAGATCGAACCCCGCGCGCGCCGCGCGCCGCGCCGCCCCCACGAAATCGTCGCGCACGCGGTCCATGTCCGCGCGCGTCATCTCGCGCGGCACGCGGCTGCCCGCCTTGTACGGGACCGCCGAGGGCGCGATGAGCTCCCAACCTCCCTCGTCGAGCGGCTCGTCCTCGCCGTCCCACGGCAGCCTGGTCGAGCCCTTGCGGCCCGCGTGGCCGAGCTGCACGCCGAGCTTCGCTTCGCTGGTCGCGTGGACCAGCTCCACGATCCGACGCCACGCCTCCGCCTGGTCATCGCTCCACAGCCCCGCGCAGCCGAGCGTGATGCGCGCGTCGGGCGACACGTCGGTCATCTCGGTCATCACGAGCCCGGCCCCGCCGAGCGCGCGCGCGCCGAGGTGGGCGACGTGAAAATCGTTGGGTACGCCGTCGACCGCCGAGTACATGCACATCGGCGAGACGACCACGCGGTTCGCCAGCGTGAGCCCGCGCAGGCGGAGCGGCGTGAACATCGGCGGGGGCGCGGTCGTCGCCGCCTCGACGCCGGCCGCGTCGTGCGCGCCGAGGGAGAACCGCGCCGTCGCCCGCTCGACGAGCCCTGGGTCGCGCAGCCTGAGGTTCTCGTAGGTGATGCGCTTCGAGCGCGTCAGCAGCGACACGTCGAAGGCCTCGTCGTCGAACTCGATGTACCGCGCGACGTTCTCGAACCAGTCGAGGCTGTCTCCCGCGGCCTTCTGCGTCCGGGCGACCAGCCCGCGCCGCTCGTCGTCGTACGCGTCGATCGCCGCGCCGACGTCGCCGCGTCCTCGCAGCGAGTTCGCGAGCGCGATCGCGTCCTCGAGCGCGAGCTTCGTGCCCGAGCCGATCGAGAAGTGCGCGGTGTGGGCGGCGTCTCCGAGCAGGGTGACGTTCTCGTGGCGCCAGGACTCGTTGCGCACCGTGGTGAAGTTGATCCAGGCGGCGCGGTTCTCGCGGAGGCGGTGTCCCTCGAGCCGCGCCGCGAACAGGCGCTCGAGGTACGAGAGCGTCTCCGGCATCGACAGCGACTCGAGCCCCGCGCGCTCGAAGGTCGCCTGCGGGCACTCGACGATGAACGTGGAGAGCTGCTCGTCGAAGCGGTACGCGTGGAGGTTGAAGATGCCGTGCGGGGTCTCCTCGAACGCGAACGTGAACGCGTCGAACAGCCGCGTGGTCCCGAGCCAGATGTACCTGTTCTTGCGGACGTCGAGGCTCGGCCGGAACGACTCGGCGTAGCGGGCGCGCGTGCGCGACGACAGCCCGTCGGCCGCGACCAGCAGGTCGCTGTCGCGCCGCAGCCCCTCGATGTCGGCGACCTCCTCCCCGAAGCGCAAGGTCACGCCGAGCTCGAGGCAGCGA
Source organism: Myxococcota bacterium (assembly GCA_963169165.1). Lineage (GTDB taxonomy): Bacteria > Myxococcota_A > Polyangia > Polyangiales > Polyangiaceae > JADLFU01. The sequence continues at coordinate 12,994 of CAUJFL010000279.1, forward strand.
GCCTGCAGGATCGCGAGCAGCCGCTTCCGCGCGATCCCCGCGAAGCCGTGCCCGGTCGAGCGCGACGCCTTGCCCCGCCTGAAGATGTCGATGTCCTGCCAGCGAGCGAACGCGCGCTCGATCGCGTCGAAGCTCGAGCGATCGGCCTCCGCGAGGTGCGACAGCGTCTCGTCGGAGAACACGACCCCCCACCCGAAGGTCTGGTCCGCCTGGTTGCGCTCGATCACGGTCACCTCGCGCGACGGATCGTCCTTCTTCGCGAGCATCGCGAGGTACAGCCCGCCGGGCCCACCGCCGAGGCACGTGATCTTCACGGCGATCGCCTCTAGCGCAACCTCGCCCTGGGCTCGCCGGTCATCTCTCGTCGGGCGTCGAAAATGTGGTATCGGGCACGCATGCCTCCGCAGCAAGCGCGCCCCGACGACGGGATGCTCCCCATGATCTGGCCCCTCGGCGTCACGATCGTCCTCTGGGGCGCCGCGACCGTGCTGGGGATGCTCTTCGGCGCGAAGTAGCCGCGCCCGCGCTCAGTTGGCGGCCGCCACCTGTCCCCGCGCGCCGAGCGCGCCCTTCGCGCGCAGCTCGCGACGCTCCATCGCCGCGCGCACGAAGCGGGAGAACAGCGGGTGCGGCGCCACGGGGCGGCTCTTGAACTCGGGGTGGAACTGACACGCCACGAAGTAAGGGTGCGAGCCGAGCTCGACCATCTCGACGAGGCGCCCGTCCGGGCTCGTGCCCGAGAACACCAGCCCCGCCTGCGCGAGCTGCTCGCGAAACGCGTTGTTGAACTCGAAGCGGTGACGGTGCCGCTCGCTAATCTCGACGGCGCCGTAGGCGTCGGCGGCGAGCGTCCCCGCCTGCAGCGTGCACGGGTACGCGCCGAGCCGCATCGTGCCGCCCTTCTGCTGCGTCGTGCGCTGGTCCTGCATCAGATCGATGACGGGGTGCGGCGTGTCGCGATCGAATTCGGTCGAGTTCGCCCGGTCGAGCTTGACCACGTTGCGCGCGAACTCGACGACGGCGAGCTGCATCCCGAGGCAGATCCCAAAGAACGGCACGCCCTTCTCGCGCGCGTACCGCGCCGTCGCGATCTTGCCCTCGGTGCCCCGGTCGCCGAAGCCGCCCGGCACGAGGATCGCGTCGAGGTGCGCGAACAGCGCGTCGGGACCGTCGCGCTCGACGTCCTCGGAGTCGATGTACTCGAGCTCGACCTTCACGTCGTTCGACATCCCGCCGTGCACCAGCGCCTCGTGCAGCGATTTGTAGGCGTCCTTCAGCTTCACGTACTTGCCGACGACGCCGATCTTCACCGAGCCCCTCTGCGGCTCGGTCACGCGGCGGACGATCCCGCGCCAGGTCGACAGATCGGGGCGCTTCGACCAGATGTTGAGCTTCTCGGCCAGGATCTCGTCGAGGTGCTCGGCGTGGAAGGCGATCGGCAGCTCGTAGACGTGCTTCACGTCGGCGCCGCTGACTACGCACTCGACCGGCACGTTGCAGAAGAGCGCGATCTTCTCCTTGATGCTGCGGCCCAGGGGCTGGTTCGCGCGGCAGATGAGGATGTCGGGCTGGATGCCGATCTCGCGCATCTCTCGCACCGCGTGCTGCGTCGGCTTGGTCTTCAGCTCGCCCGCGGCATCGATGTACGGCACGAGCGTGACGTGGACGCTGACCGCGTTGTCCTTGCCAGCCTCGATCTTGAGCTGCCGCAGGGCCTCGAGGAACGGCAGCGACTCGATGTCGCCGACGGTGCCGCCGACCTCGATGATGGCGATGTCGGCCTCCTCGGTGGCCGCGCGGACGCGCGCCTTGATCTCGTCGGTGACGTGCGGGATCACCTGCACGGTCGCGCCGAGGTACTCGCCGCGGCGCTCCTTCTCGATGACCTGCTGGTACGTGCGGCCGCTCGTGAGGTTGTTCTCTCGCGTCGTCTTGCAGCCGGTGAAGCGCTCGTAGTGACCTAGGTCGAGATCGGTCTCGGCGCCGTCGTCGGTGACGAAGACCTCGCCGTGCTGCAGCGGCGACATCGTGCCCGGATCGACGTTGATGTACGGATCGAGCTTGACGTGGGACACGCGCAGGCCGCGCGCCTCCATCAGCGCGCCCATGCTCGCGGCGGCGAGCCCCTTGCCGATCGAGGAGACCACGCCGCCGGTGACGAACACGAACTTGGTCTGCTTGGACATCGAGCCTCTTGCCTCGTCCTTGGGGTGGTCGGAGACGGCCCGACCTCGCCGGTGACAAGGGCTCGCTCACCGAGCTCGATGCACGGGCAACCACCCTACCCACCAACGCGTCGGCTCGCAAGCCCGAACACGGCTCGCGCGGGCGGACGAGGCGGTGCTAGAGGCGACGATCTCGTGCCCATCATCTTCACGAAGGGGGACCTGCTCCACACCGACGGCGTGCGGACGTTCGCGCACGCGTGCGACGCGACGCTCGCGTTCGACAAGGGCCTGTCGCTCGCGCTCGCGAAGCGCTGGCCCGCGCTCCGCGACGAGGCCGCCCGCGTAGCGTCCACTCGCCGCCTCGAGCCGGGAGAGCTCCTGTCGTGGACCGATGGTGACGTCGTCGTGTACTCGCTCGTCCTGCGGCGCGCACCCGACAAACCGGCCAAGCTCGCCGCGCTCGAGCGGGCCCTCCGAGCGCTGCTCGAGCGCGCCGCCGCGGACGGGAGGCTCGAGATCGCCACGGGGCGTCTCGGCGCGGGCGCGCCCGGCCTCGACTGGACCCGCGTGAAGAAGGTGCTCACCGAGCTCACCGCCTCGTCGCCGGTCGGCCTGCTGGTGTTCGAGCAGTTCGTGCGCGAGCGCGCGCCGTGATGATCAGAACGCGACGTTGAGGCCCAGCGTCGGCGTCACCGCGAACGCGAGCCCGCGCTTCGAGGCGAACATCGCCGAGACGCGCACGTCCGACGACAGCACCACGGCCTCGGTCTTCAGCCAGTCGAGCCCCAGGCCGAGCGGCACGATCGCCTCGGTACGCCCGCGCGTGTACGACACGCCCGCGCGAAGCCCCAGGAACGGGTCGAGGTAGCGCCGCTCCCCGCCCCCGAGCTTCGACGAGTAGACGTCGCCGCCGAAGGTGACGAGCAGCAGCGGACTCTGCGGTCCCGTCAGCGGGGAGAGCACCAGCGCCTCGACGCCGACGGGCGCGCGCCCGCGGAGCGACACGCCGCCGCCGATCGCGCCGACCTTCGCGGTCAGATCGCGGTGGAAGGCGCCGCGCACACCGGGGAAGAAGTCCTGGGAGACCGACTCGGGCGACGAGGGCTTCGGCTGCAGCGTCGCGTAGATGATCGAGCGCGCGACCCGATCCGACAAGAACACCAGCCCGCCCTTCACCTTGTCGATCTCGGTGCGAAGCCGCGCGAGCTCGGCTTCGATCGCGAGCATCTCCTTCACGTCCGACGCCTTCTTCAGGAGCTCCTCGTAGCGCGCCATCGTCAGCTCGAGGTTGCGCAGGACGATCTGCGAGTCGTGGAACTCGCGCGACACGTCGTCGGCCGACACGCGCTGCGATCGCACGCGACCGAGCTCGCCCAGCGCGGAGAGCAGCGCGGAGGTCTCTCCCGCCGCCACGCGGATCGTGAGCGCCGCGCCGCGCTCGTGGCGCGCGTCCGAGTACACGTCGCTGACGAGCTGGCCGCCGCGCTCGGCGACGAGCTTGCGGGCCGCGACGAGGGCGTCGGCGACCTTGTCGACCTCGACGGTGATGCGCGCCTCGACCTTCAGCATGTCGGCGTTCGGCGCGACCGCCCCGCCCGGTGACGGCGCGACGGCGACGGGCGCCGCCCCGGCACCGGCGAAGCGAGCGCGGGCGGGCGCGGCGGGCGCCGCGAGCGCCGTGGTCGCGACTTCGTCGTGAGCCCTCGCCCCCGCGCCCGACGAGCGGGGACCGGCGGCCGTGACCGGCGTCATCTGGAAGGGCGGAGGGGAGGGCGCCGCGGCGTCGTGGGAGATCGCGGCCTTGCTGCAGCCGAGGGACAAGAGCGAACAGACGACCGACCACGAGCGCGCGCGCGTCACGTTGGGCGCAAGGTAGCCTGGTCGCGCGACTTCGCCCACACGCTGGCGCGTCTGTAGTAAAGGCAGGCCGTTTGGTCACGGCTCCTCCGCTCTCGCTGCCGGCAGGCATGCGCGACCTGCTCCCCGAAGAAGCGCACGCGAGGCGATCGCTCGGGAGGCTCGTCCACGAGCGCATGGCGCTGTTCGGTTACGAGCTGGTGGTGCCGCCGGCGTTCGAGCTCGCCGAGGTGCTCGAGCGCGGGCTCGGCGCGCTCGATCCGGCCGACGTGCTGCGCTTCGTCGAGCCCGAGAGCGGCGAGGTCGCGGCGCTGCGCCCCGACATGACCCCGCAGGTGGCGCGGATGATCGCGACGCGCCTCGCGAGCGCCCCGCCGCCGTTCCGCCTCGCGTACGAGGGCACCGTGCTGCGCCGCCGCCAGCAACGCGCGCGCAAGCACCGACAGATCCCGCAGGCGGGGCTCGAGCTGGTCGGCGTGGCGGGGCCCGACGGCGACGTCGAGGTGCTCACGGTCGCGGCCGACGTCGTCCGCGCCGCGGGCGTCCAGCGCTTCGCGGTCGACCTCGCGCACGCCGAGATCGTGCGGTGCTTGCTGCACCCATACCCTTCGGAGCGCGGGCACGAGCTGCGCGATGCGCTCTCGGTCAAGGATGAGCGTCGCGTCGCGGCGCTGGCCGAGCACCCGGCCGCGCCCGCCGAGGTCGCGCGCGCGGTCACCGAGCTCCCGTCGCTCCACGGGGGCACCGAGGTCCTCGATCGTGCGCGCGTGTTGCTCGACTCGACGCCCGCGCGCGCGCCGCTCGCCGCGCTGGCGGCGCTCGTCCGCGCCGCGGCCGACGCCGGCCTGGGCGCGGCGCTGCACGTCGACGTCGGCGAGGCGAGGGGCTTCGCCTACTACACGGGGATGATGTTCCACGTCCTCGCCGACGGGCCTGGCGAAGCGCTCGGCGGAGGCGGTCGCTACGACGAGCTGCTCGCGTGCTTCGGGGCGTCGATGCCCGCCGCGGGCTTCGCGCTCGACCTCGATCACCTCGCGTGGGCCGCGCGGCTCAACGGCGCGCTCGAGCCGCGCGCGACGCGCGTCGCGGTCGCCGGCTGGCCCGCGCTCGGCGTTGAGCTCCGGCGCGTCGGCGTCCCCGCCGCCGCCGCGCCGGAAGACGACGCGGAGGCGTGGGCGCGCGCGTCGCGCTACACGGGCCTCGCGTCGCCGCGGGGCTTCGCGCGCTTCGCGTGCGGCACGGTCCACAGCCTTCCACCCGACGCGGCGGCGGCCGCAGCGTCGCTTCAGCGCCTCCTCGGAGAACCCAAGTGAACCCCAAGAACGCGATCGTGATCGTCGGTGCCCAGTGGGGCGACGAAGGCAAAGGCAAGGTCGTCGACCTCTTCACCGAGCGCGCCGAGCTCGTCGTCCGCTACGCGGGCGGCGCGAACGCCGGCCACACGCTCTACGTGGGCAACGACAAGGTGGTGATGCGCCTCTTGCCGAGCGGCATCCTGCGCGAGGGCATCCCGTGCGTGCTCGGGCAGGGGATGGTCATCGATCCTTCCGCGCTCGTCGGCGAGCTGGGCGAGCTCGCGGCCCGCGGCCGCCACGCGGCGCGTGACCTCATCGTCTCCGACCGCGCCCACCTGTTGTTCTCGTACCACCAGCTCGTCGACGGCCTCCGCGAGAAGGCGACCGGCGGCGCGATAGGCACCACCAAGCGCGGGATCGGCCCGGCCTACGAGGACAAGATCGCGCGACGCGGCGTGCGGCTCGGGCTGCTCCGTCACCCGTCGAGGCTCCGCGAGGAGGTCGCGTCCGCGCTCGCCGCGTGGGCGCCGACGATCGTCGCGCTGGGCGGTGAGGTGCCGACGGTCGACGCGGTGGTCGAGCCGGTGCTCCGCGCGGGTGAGACGCTGCTGCCGCTGCTCCGCGAGACGTCGCTGTTCGTCGACGACGCCCTCCGCGCCGACAAGCGCGCGCTCTTCGAGGGCGCGCAGGGGACGCTGCTCGACGTCGACCACGGCACCTACCCGTTCGTGACGTCGTCGTCCTCCATCGCGGGCGGCGCGTGCACCGGCGCGGGGGTCGGACCGGCGCGCATCGGCGAGGTGATCGGCATCACCAAGGCTTACACGACGCGCGTCGGCGGCGGACCGTTCCCCACCGAGCTGCTGTCGGACGTCGGAGAGCGCCTCCGCCAGGCGGGCGGCGAGTTCGGCGCGGTCACCGGGCGACCGCGGCGCACGGGCTGGCTCGATCTGCCGGGGCTGCGCTACGCGGCGCGGGTCAACGGGCTCACCGGCCTCGCGCTCACCAAGCTCGATGTGCTCTCGACCATGGCGTCGATCGACGTCTGCGTCGCCTACGACACGCCCGAGGGCCGCACGCCTCACCTGCCGGTCGACTCGCTCGCCGACGTCGAGGCCGCGCGGCCGGTCTTCAGGACGTTCGACGGCTGGAGCACGCCCATCGAGGGCGCTCGCTCGCTCGCCGAGCTCCCCGCCGCCGCCCGGCGCTACATCGACTTCATCGAGGAGAGCGTCGGCGTGCCGCTCTCGCTCGTCTCGGTCGGCCCGCGCCGCGACGAGACCATCGTTCTGCGCTCACCGTTCACCCACTGACTCTGTATTCTCTTCCGCCCCTCCTGCCATGCCCCTCAACGTCCAGGTCCTCGCCGCCGATCCGTTCACCCTCAACGCCGACGTCGCCGTGGTCGGCCTCCACGAAGAAGACCTCCCTGGGTCACCGCTCGTCACCTCGCTGAGCGCCGCGTTCGGCAGCGGGTTCGACGCGCTGCTCGCCGCCGAGGAGTTCACCGCCAAGAAGGACCAGCGCCTGACGCTGCCGTCGCTCGGCAACGTGACCCCGGCCAAGGTGGTGCTGCTCGGGCTCGGCCCGCGCGAAGAGCCCACCGAGGCCAGCCTGCGCCGCCTCGGCGCCGCCGCCGCGCGGATCGCCGACAAGTCCGCGTCGCTCGTCGTCGCCTCGCCGGTCGCCGATCAACGCGTCCGCTTCCTCACCGAGGGCGTCGCGCTCGGCGCGTACCGCTACACCAAGTTCCTCACCGGCGAGCGCCGCCCCAAGAAGGAGCTCGCCGAGGTCCGCCTCGTCACCTCGCGCAAGCCGTCGAGCGCCGCCGACAAGGCGGTCCGCCTCGGCCTCGAGATCGCCGAGGCGGTGTCGCTCGCCCGTGACCTCCAGAACGATCCGCCCAACGAGCTGACGCCCGACGCGCTCGCCAACGTCGCCGCCAAGATGGCCAAGAAGAAGAACCTCGCCTGCAAGGTCTGGGACTTCAAGAAGCTCCAGGCCGACGGCATGAAGCTCATCGTCGCGGTCGGGCAGGGCAGCGCCAACAAGCCGCGGATGGTCCACCTCACGTACACCCCCGAGAAGAAGGCCAAGCGCCGCGTCGTCTTCGTCGGCAAGGGTCTCACGTTCGACTCGGGCGGCCTCTGCATCAAGCCCGCCGCGGGCATGGGCGAGATGAAGACCGACATGTCCGGCGCGGCCAACGTCGTCGGGCTGATGGCGGCCGTCGCGGCGCTGCAGCCCAACGTCGAGGTCCATGGCATCATCGCCTGCGCCGAGAACATGCCCGACGGCGACGCGTACCGCCCCGGCGACGTCTTCGGCTCGCTCGACGGCAAGACGGTCGAGATCATCAACACCGACGCCGAGGGGCGCCTCGTGCTCGCCGACGCGCTGACGTACGCGAGCGGCCTCTCGCCCGATCTCATCGTCGACAACGCGACGCTGACCGGCGCGTGCGTCGTCGCGCTCGGCAACACCTGCTCGGGCTTCTACGCGACCGACGGCGCGCTCGCCGCGACCTTCGCCGAGAGCGCCGCCGAGGCGGGCGAGCAGTTCTGGCACATGCCGCTGCTCGAAGATCTCCGCGAGCAGCTGCGCAGCGACGTCGCCGACCTGAAGCACACGGGCGACCGCTTCGGCGGCTCGATCAGCGCCGCGCTCTTCTTGAAGGAGTTCGTCGGCAAGGACATCCCGTGGATCCACTGCGACATCGCGGGTCCCGCGCTCGCGACGCGCGCGTACGGCTTCTACCCGAAGGGCGGCACGGGTCACGGCGTGCTCACCTTCCTGAAGCTGCTGGAGAAGGGCTCGTGGGGGACCGACAAGAAGAAGTGATCCCCGAGGGCGACGCGCTCGCGCGGCTCGAGGCCCGCCTCCGCCGCGCGATGGGTCGCGCGATCGAGGGCTTCTCGATGCTCGAGCCGGGCGATCGCGTGCTCTGCGCGGTCTCGGGCGGCAAGGACAGCTACACGCTGCACCACCTGCTGGCCGAGCAGCGCCGTCGCTCGCCGGTCAAGTTCGAGCTCATCGCCGTCAACATCGATCAGGGGCACCCTGGCTATCCGGGGCACCTGCTCACCGACTACATGCGCGCCCAGGGCCACGATTTTCGCATGGTGCGCGAGGACACCTACTCGATAGTCCAGGCCAAGGTCCCCGCGGGAAAGACCACCTGCTCGCTGTGCTCGCGCCTGCGCCGCGGCATCCTCTATCGGCTCGCCGACGAGCTCGGCTGCACCAAGATCGCGCTCGGCCATCACCGCGACGACGTCATCACCACGTTGATGCTCAACCTGGTCTTCGCCGGCCAGCTGAAGGCGATGCCGCCCAAGCTCGTCGCCGACGACGGTCGGCACGTGGTGATCCGCCCGCTCGTGTTCGCGGCCGAGGACGACATCGCCGCGTTCTCACGCGCCAAGGGCTTCCCGATCTTGCCGTGCAACCTCTGCGGGTCGCAGGACAACATGGAGCGCAAGGTGATCTCGCAGCTGCTCGCCGAGCTCGACGCGCGCAGCCCCGGCGCCCGCGCGAACATGCTCGCCGCGCTCGCCAACGTCCGCCCGAGCCACCTGCTCGACGCGGGGCTGTGGCAGGAGCTCGGCCTCGAGGTGGCGCGGGACCAGGAGGGCGCGGGCGAGCTCGTGCCGCTCGGGCGCCTCTCGAGGCCCTCGTGAACTCGGGCGCCACGACGCGGTCGGAGCTCGCCCCCGCGCGGGTCACGTCTCCCGTCGCGCGCGTCGCCGCGTTCGCGAGCCCCGCGCTGTTGACCGGCCTGTATGTCTTCTCGGTCACGACCCTCCCGACGCTGGCCTCCGCCGCGCGCATCGCGCTCTCGCAGGCGGCCGCGCCGCCGCGCTTGTGGTTCGCGTGCGTGGTCGGCGCGACGCCGCCGCTCTGGTTGCTCGCGGCGGCGGGGGCGACGGTCGCGGACCGGGTTTCGCTCGCGCGCGCGCTCGGGGTGTGGGGCTTTCTGGGCGCGACGGCGCTCACCTGGCTGCTGCATCCGCTCGCGACCGAGGCCGGGCGGCTCGAGCCCTGGCGGGGGTGGTTCGGCGCGGTGGGGTTCGCGCTCTACGCGCTCGCGTGGGGCGTGCCCGACGCGTGGCGCCGCGAGCGCCCCGAGGACGATCCGCGCGCGGGTCTCGCGGTCGAGCTCGAGCCACGCGAGCGTCTGCCGCGCGGCGCGCTCCTCGCGCTGGCCGTGGCGGTCCTCTCCGCGAGCGCCCTCTTCGCGCTGTCGTTTCGAGTCGTCGACGCGCACCGCGGCGTGCTCGGGCAGTCGCTCGCGGCGCTCGCCGCCGTCTCGCTCGTGTCCGTGTCCGCGAGGCACGCGGTCCGCTCGGCGCCGCGCGCGGCCGCCACGCCGACCCACCGCCTCGCGCGGGCGTCGCGCGCGATCTTCGCGCTCGCGCTGCTGCTCGCCGCCGCGCTCGTGCGCGTGGCGCTGGGGACGTGAGCGGTGTCGCGCCTCGTCGACGTCCTCTCGCTCGTGTTGCTGCTCGCCGCCGCGGCCGCGTTCATCCTCGGGGTTCGAGCGCTCGGCGAGCGCGATGATCTCCGCGCGCTCTACCAGCTCGCGGTGGGTGGACTCGCGCTGAAGGCCTCCGTCGATCTGCTCCGCCCGCGCTGAGCCGCGGCGCCGACTTGGCACCCGCGCCGGGCGCGCATACTCTGCCGCGTCCCTCCTCGATGCGCGCCGCACACGTCCTGTTCCCGTTGCTCGTCGCGTCGTCCTGCGCGGCGCCAGCGCCGGGGTCCACGGCGCGCGTCGGCGCGCTCGGCGGTGACGTCGCCGAGGTCGCGGGGCACGCCATCGACGCGCGGCAGCTCGCCGAGGTCGCGCGCGCGCGCCACGTCCTTCCGTCCCAGGCGCTCGAGCTCGTGGCGGCCGAGGCGCGGCTCGCGAGGGCGGCCTACGAGCGCGGCCTCTCCGAGCGCGCCGACGTCCGGGTCGCCCGGCGCGCCGCCCTCGCGAACGCGCTGCTGCAGTCGATCAAGCGCGACGCCTACGCCGCGCCGCCGACGCCGACCGAGCTCGCCGAGGTGCGCCGCGCCCACTGGACCGAGCTCGATCGCCCCGAGGCGCTCATGGTCGTGCACGCGGTCGCGCTCGCGGCGCCGACCGACCCAGCGCGCGCCGAAGCCAAGGCGCTGGCCGAGCGCGTGTACGTCGCGGTGAAGGGCGCCGCGAGCGCCGAGGAGTTCAAGGCGCGGGCCGAGGCCGTGCGGGGGGCCGTCACGCTCACGGTCGAGCCGATAGGGCCGTTCGTCCGCGACGGCCGCGTGGCGACGGCGTCGGGAGACACGCTGGACCTCGCCTTCGTCGGCGGCGCGTTCGCGCTGGCTCGCCCGCTCGACGTGTCTCCGCCGGTCGCGTCCTCGTTCGGGTACCACGTGATCATGCTGCTCGAGCGCCTGCCGCCCATCACCCTCACCGACGAGGCGTTGACGCCGCTCGTCGCGACCGAGGTCCACGCTGTGCGCGCGCACCGCGCGCTCACCGCGCTGCGCCAGCGGTCGTCGACCAAGCCCGAGATCGGCCGCAACGTCGAGGAGCTCTTCCAGCTGATCGCCGCCGCTCCCACGCCATGAGCCGGGTCCCGCGTCCGCGCGTACAGGGAGGCTCGAGCCCGTTCGAGGCGCTGCTGTGGGGAGTGGTGAGGACGGTCGCCGGGTGCCGCGCGGCGGCGTTCGTCGATCAGGAAGGCGAAGCGGTCGACATCGCCGGGTGGGGCGACGCGTACGAGGTCAAGGTGGTGGCCGCGCACTGCAACGTGCTGCTGCACGACGCCGATCGCCTCGGCGCGCCGGTCACGCGGCTCCTGGTCGGCGCTGGCCGCAAGAGCTTGATCGCCGTGCGCCTGGCCGAGGGCTACTCGCTCGTGATGATCCTCTCGGCGCGCGCGGCGTTTCACGTCTCGCCGCGCGCGATCGAGCACTGGTCCCTCGAGATCGGCAAGGAAGCAGGCTTCGCGCAGCGGCCCCCGCGTCAGCGCTGGCGCCCCGTCGACGTCGAGACCGCGTCGCGCCTCGCGAAGCGCCCGCTGCGGATCCGCGCCGCAGAAGACTGGCGCAAGCTGCAGGTGCTCGGCGCGCTCGTCGGCCTGAAGAAGTCAGAGCGCGGCTACCGCGTGCGCGTCGACACCGGCGCCGAGCTGAACCTCGTGCGCGAGCCGCTCGGCTACTGGTGGGCCGACGGCGCGATCGAGTGATGCACGCACGGGAATTTCCAGCAGCTGGAGACGAAACGACGCGCCCCAAAATATTTCGCTTGATCGTGGGCGCGTTCTGAATAGATTCCGCCCTCCCCAAGGCACCCCGCACCGCGAGGCGCCAAAAAAGGGAACCGAGCAGTACCTGAAAAAAAGAGTTGACCTGGAGAGCGAGGAGAGTAAAAGCCCGCTCCCCACCGCGAGAGACCGGCAGCGATGTCGCCTCCCGCGAAGGGTCAGCCCCCACCGAAGAGAAATCGACGGCGGGTTGAAAAAAAGAGTTGACCGGGAGAGCGAAGAGAGTAAAAGGCCGCTCCCCCGACGACGAAAAGCGAAGCGGCGACGCCGAGCTCCAGTCGAGGTCGACCGCCCCGAAGAAAACTTCGGAGCGAACGAAAAAAGAAGTTGACGAAGTAGACCACGGAGAATAAGTTCTCCGCCCCCTCTCGAAAGAGAAGGGAGACGGGCGAAGGCCCACTCGGTCCTTGAAAACTGAATCGTACATACGCGTTATGGGTCCACGAACCCGCGCCGCCCGAGAGGGCGACGACGGGATCGAAGTACCAAACACGAGCCAGTCTCTCGACCCTTAGCCGGTTCGAGAGGCACTCCAAAGTCTCTTTGGAGAGTTTGATCCTGGCTCAGAACGAACGTTAGCGGCGCGCCTAACACATGCAAGTCGAGCGAGAAAGGGAGCAATCCCCGGTAAAGCGGCGCACGGGTGAGTAACACGTAGGTAACCTGCCCCAGAGTGGTGGAT